>JAHBWH010000268.1 GCA_019637115.1 Myxococcales bacterium
CACGGTCTCGGACACGGTCTCGGACACGGTCTCGGACACGGTCTCGGACACGCCCCCCGGACACGGTTTCCGCCCGCTTGAGCCAGCGCACACGTCCCATCTTGCGTTTATGCGCAAGGTTGCATATATGTTCGCTCGTGGACTTCGCCATCGCCAGCACCGAGCGCCGCTGGGAGCTCTATCGGCTCCTCGGAGAGCCAGTGCGGCTGCGCTTGTTGGCGCTCGCGGCCGAGGAAGAGCTGGCCATCGGCGAGCTCGCGGAGCTCCTCGGGGAGAGCCAGCCCAACGTCTCGCGTCACCTCAAGGCGCTGCGCGGCGCGCACCTGCTCACCGAGCGCAAGGAGGGCACGCGTGTCTTCGTGCGACTCTCCGCGGGGCTCGAGGCCGACCCCGTGATCGCCGACGCGCTCGCCGCCGGCGGCGCGCTCTGCGAGGCCGACGGAAGCCTCTCGCGCGTCGCCGAGGTCGTCGCGGCGCGCGAGGCGCCCGCGCGTGCGTTCTTCGACGACGCGTCGGGCGACGAGCCGACCGCGTGGCCCTCCGAGCTCGGCGCGTACCTCACGGCGCTCGCGCCGCTCGTGCCGCGGCGTCGGCTCGCGGTCGATGTCGGCACGGGCGACGGCTCCTTCCTCGAGGTGCTCGCGCCGGTCTTCGAGCGCGTCATCGCCATCGACCGATCCGAGGCGCAGCTCGCGCGGGCGCGCGCGCGCCTCGCGCGCCGGGCGTACGAGAACGTCGAGCTCGCGCTCGCCGAGCTGGGTGACACACCCTTCGAGGCCCGGGTGGCCGAGCTCGGGGGCGCCGACGCCGTCTGCGCGAGCCGCGTCCTCCACCACGCGCCGCGCCCGGCCGCCGCGCTCACCGGTCTCGCGCGCCTGCTCGCCCCCGGCGGCGCCGTCGTCGTCGTCGACTACGTCGCGCACGCCGACGAGCGGATGCGCGAGCAGCAGGCCGACGCATGGCTCGGCTTCGCGCCCCGAGAGCTCACCAAGCTCGCCACCCGCGCGGGCCTCGAGGATGCCGCCGTCCTCCGCGTCCCGGCCGTTCGCTGCGGCGACGGCCCCGACGGCCACCTCGACTGGCAGGTGCTCTGCGCTCGCCGACCGACCGAGGCGACCTGACCCGGACGACCTGACCCAGCCGACCGAACGAAGACTTCCCTCCTCCACTCCATGACCCGAGACACCGCGGCTACGTGCCGCCGAGACCCGCGGCAGCGCCGCGAGCAGAGAGAGAGACCATGACCACCGCCACCGAGACCGTCAGCACGTCGAAGAGCACCAAGCCCAAGTTCAAGGTCGCGAACCTCGAGCTCGCCGACTGGGGCCGCAAGGAGATCCGGATCGCCGAGAAGGAGATGCCCGGCCTCATGGCCATCCGCGAGGAGTACAAGGGCCAGCTGCCGCTGAAGGGCGCGCGCATCGCGGGCTGCCTCCACATGACGATCCAGACCGCGGTCCTCATCGAGACGCTGATCGAGCTCGGCGCCGAGGTGACCTGGACGAGCTGCAACATCTTCTCGACCCAGGACCACGCGGCCGCGGCGATCGCAAAGGCCGGCATCCCCGTCTTCGCTTGGAAGGGCGAGACCGAGGAGGAGTACGACTGGTGCATCCACCAGCAGCTCGACGCCTTCGCGGGCGGCAAGGCGCCGAACCTCATCCTCGACGACGGCGGCGACCTCACGATCATCGCGCACGAGAAGTACCCGCACCTCTTCGAGGGCGAGGACCGCATCATCGGTCTCTCGGAGGAGACGACGACGGGCGTGCACCGCCTCTACGAGATGGCGAAGAAGGGCTCGCTCAAGTGCCCGGCCATCAACGTCAACGACTCGGTCACGAAGTCGAAGTTCGACAACCTCTACGGCTGCCGCGAGTCGCTCGTGGACGGCATCAAGCGCGCGACGGACGTCATGATCGCGGGCAAGGTCGCGGTCGTCGCGGGTTACGGCGACGTCGGCAAGGGCTGCGCGCAGGCGCTCGCGCGCCAGGGCGCGCGCGTGCTCGTCACCGAGGTCGACCCCATCTGCGCGCTGCAGGCGCTGATGGAGGGCTTCAGCGTGGTCACGATGGAGGACGCCGCCCCGATGGGCGACATCTTCGTCACCGCGACGGGCTGCTGCGACGTCATCACCGGCGAGCACATGAAGGCGATGAAGGACGAGGCGATCCTCTGCAACATCGGCCACTTCGACTCCGAGATCGGCATGGCGTGGCTCGCCGACCCGGCGAACGGCGTCAAGGAAGAGCGCATCAAGGACGAGGGGCCGGTCGATCACTTCATCTTCCCGGACGGCAAGCGCATCACCGTGCTCGCGCGCGGCCGCCTCGTGAACCTCGCCTGCGCGACGGGTCACCCGAGCTTCGTGATGAGCAACAGCTTCACGAACCAGGTGCTCGCCCAGCTCGAGCTCTGGTCGCACCGCAATGACAGCAAGTACGAGGACGGCCAGGTCTACGTGCTCCCGAAGGAGCTCGACGAGAAGGTCGCCGCCCTCCACCTCGGCAAGCTCGGCGCGAAGCTCACGAAGCTGAACGCGAAGCAGTCGGAGTACCTCGGCGTCCCGACCGAGGGCCCGTTCAAGCCGGACCACTACCGCTACTGAGCGACAGCCTCCGAGCGCGAGACGCCGCCGAGCTCGCTCGGCGGCGTCGTCGCGTGAGGGGCTCGCCTCCCCGCGAAACGGCACGTACGCACGCGCATAGCCGCGTGAGGCGCCCTCGAGCTCACGGGCGTCGGGTGGTGGCGACCTGGGCTCGACCGCCGAATCAGCCGTGGCCGCGTTCGTCGCTGGCCTCGGGCTCGCGCTCGATGGGCTCGCGCTCGATGGGCTCGCGCTGCGCGCCGTCCCGCGCGTCGTCGTCGGCGGCGACGCGCACGCCCGTGCTCGGGCGGGTCTCTTGGAGCTCGGCCTCGACGGCCGCGAGCGCCTCCTCTTCCAGCAAGTGCGGGGGCTCGAAGTCGCCCGGGACGATGGTCGTGCGCTCCGCGGCGGCGATGAAGTGCGCGTACTCGAGCGGGCGCACGCCGCCACCTCGGTGCTCGGCGTAGGCGGCGGTGAGCTCGGCGCCGAAGAGGAAGATCTGCGTCGAGTAATAGACCCAGAGCAGCAGGACGATGAGCGAGCCGGCGGCGCCGTACATCGAGTGCGGCGAGACGCGCGCCAGGTAGTGGCCGATGAGGACCGTGCCGAGCGTGTTCAGCGCCGCGGTCACGATCGCGCCGACCATCGCGTCGCGCCAGTCGATCGTCGCGTCGGGCAGCCACCGGTAGATGAGGGCGATGAGGACGGTGAAGATCGCGATCGAGGTCGCGACGTCGAGCCCGCGCCAGAGCAGGGGCACGCCCCCGAAGTAGACGTTCGCCGTCGTCACGGCCGCCTTCAGGATCGCGGCGACGACGAAGGCCAGGCCGAGGATGCCGATCATGCCGAACGCGACGAGCCGGCGCTGCAGCACCTGCCGGCGCAGCCCTCGGAAGCCCGGGTGCACGGTCGAGCGGATGTTCCAGGCGTGGTTGAGCGCGCCGCGGAGCATCCAGAAGAGGCGCGTCGACGCATAGAGCAGGAAGAGCACGGAGAGGAGGGTGGCGACGCCGCCCTCGAGGGTGCTCCCGCGCCGGATCGCGTCCTGCAGCAGGTCGGCGCTCGACGCGTCGAGCACGTCGCGGAGCTGGTGCGAGATCATGAGCTGCGCTCGCTTCGCGCCGAGCACCCAGCCCATGACCACGACGCCGAGGACGCCGAGCGGCGCGAGCGCGAGCAGCGCGTAGAAGGCCACCGCGCCCGAGAGAAGCGAACCCTCGTGCACTTGATAGGACCACCAGGCCTGGCGGAGGACCTTCAGCACCGCGGAGAGGTGTAGCAGCAAACCAGGTTCGGCCGCGCGCCCGTCGCTCGTGCCCGTCGCTCGCGCCCGTCGCTCGCGCCCGTCGCTCGTGCCCGTCGCTCGTGCCCGTCGCTCGTGCCCGAGAGAGGCGTTCAGCGCGGGGTGCAGAGCGCGAGGACGGCGCGCTCGAGCACGACGTCGTCGGGGATCTTGCTGCCCTTGAGCAGCAGATCCGTCTCCGCGATGAGCGAGAACGCGCGCGTCAGCTCGGTCATCGTAAAGCGCTTCGCTGCCGCTCGCAGCTCGCGGGCCTTGAAGGGCGGCGCCCCGGCGGCGCGCGCGGCGTCCTCGTCGCTCATGCCGCTCACGATCGCGTCGCGCACGCGCGCGACCATCCGCAGCTGACGGGCGAGCATCGCGAGGATGCGGAGCGCGGGCTCGCGATCGAGGAGCAGCGACGAGGCCGCGGCCGTCGCCTTGCGCGCGTCGCGGAGCGAGACCGCGTCGACGAGCGCCCAGATGGAGTCGACCTTCAGCTTCGAGACGCACGCCTCGATGGCGGCGTCGTCGATGCGCTGGCCCGGGCCGACGAAGAGCGAGAGCCGCTCCAGCGCGTCGTCGAGCGCCGCGAGATCGTCCGCGAAGGCGTCGAGGAGCGCCTCGGTGGCGCCCGACGAGATCGGGTGGCCGCGGTCGCGGGCCTCCTGGGCGACGTGCTCCCGGAGCGCGGGGCCCTTGAGCGGCTTGGCGTCGAAGACCGCCTTCGCGCTCGCCGCCGCGCGACCGAGCTTGGTGTTTCCGGCCACCTTCTCGGCCGTCATCACGAGCACCGTCGTGGGGCTCGCCTTGGCGATGTAAGGCGCGAGCACCGCCTGCTGGTCGAGATCGAGTAGGTCGACGCGCCGGAGCAGGACGAAGCGCTTGCTCGCCATCATGGGCAGCGTCTCGGCCGCCGCGACGACCTTCGCGGCCGCGACCTTGGTCGAGCCGTGGAAGAGGTCCTCGTTGAAGCCCGCGATACCGCCGTCGGCGACCGCGCGTCGCAGCCGATCGACCGCGCGCTCGATGAGCAGGGTCTCGGTCCCGACGATCAGGTAGACGGGTCGGAGCGCCCCCGTGCGGGCGTCCTCGATGGCCTGGCGAACGTCCATGGGGCTCGGTGGGCGCTCGGGCGCTCAGTCGAAGGTGACCTCGCCCGAGTGCCGGACCTCTTCGCCGACGAGCTCGAAGCGTTGCCGTCCGACCTCCTGGCGGCGGACGACGACGCGGAGCTCCATGCGCCGGTTGGGCCGGAAGCGGGGCCGCTCGAGGCGGATGCGCTGCAAGAAGGTCTTCTCCTGCCGGTTGTTGATGAAGGTGCTCAGCGAGGGGCCGATGAAGCGGTCGCCCTCCTGGATGTCGTAGAAGAGCACCTGGAACTCGAGGTCGCCGGGCGGGGTGTTGAACGAGGTGACCATGTTCGAGGTCCACTCGCGCTGCGGGATGGGTCGATCGGTCCCCTCCCGGAGGCGGCGCGCGGCGTTGCGGCGCGCGAAGCCGATCAGACCCTGCTCGGTCAGGTTTCGGGGGATCTCGTGCTGCGTGAGGAAGATGTTCGCGCGGAGCCGCTGGGCCCCCGCGTCTCCTCGGAAGACCACCGCGCCTGCCACCAGCGTCGCCGCTGCCACGAGCCACACTCCGAGCGTCCTGACCTTCATCTCGACTCCTTCACGACCACGACCTGCACGACTGCGCGACCAGGACCACCTTGGGAGACCTCCGCGCGGGCGCGGGCGACAAGGTGTATCAAACCGAGCCCGGGTGCCAAAGCCCAACCTGATCGGGAGGGCCCTGACGCGCACACATCCACCGCGCGCGTGGGTCCTTCGACGCCGGAGAATTCGCCGTATTCACGCGCGCGGCGGTGCGGACCGACCGTGGTTCGCGCCGAAAACTTGGCCCCGAAGCGTCATCCCGGTACGCCCGCGAGAGAGCGGTGACGGGCCCTCGGCTCGCAGGTTCGCGCCGCTCGACGGATGAACGCCGCGCGTCCCCTCCACGAGGGCGAGCGCGCGGGCGGGAGGGCGCGGATGGACGTGGTCGGCGTGAAGGGCATCGTGGCGCAAGCGAAGCGCGCAGCGCAGCGGCGTGGGCAACGCCCGAGCACCGCGCACTTGCTGCTCGTGATGCTCCAGACGGGCGGGGACGCTTCGGAGCTGCTCGGCGGCCACGGGATCCGAGAGTCGGAGCTCCTCTCCGCACTGAAGGTCGTCGACCCCGAAGCCCAGAGCACGCTCGATCGTGTCCTCGAGCGCTCCGCGCAGCTCGCGCAGAGCTACGGCCACGCCGAGCCGGGCGCGCTCCACCTCCTGCTCGCGATCGCGCGGGACACGCGGACCGCCGGTCACCGGAGCCTGCAGCAGGTCGGCGCGCAGATGCAGGTCGTGCAGGACCAGCTGCTCGCGCGCCTGCACGTCGGCCCCGAGCCGGTGGTCGCGCGCGCCGACGACTCCCTCTCCGAGGCCTCGCGCTTGCCCATGGCCTTGCCGCGCGGCGTGACCGCGGCCCGCCGGGTCCCCACGCCGCCCCGCCCGGATCGTCGTGGGAGCGCGTCGTCGTCTGGCGCCCTCTCCGGCGCCGACGTCGAGGTCGCGCGGACCTCTTCCTCCGGCGCGCAACGTGCGCCCGGCGACACCGGCGCACAGCGCGCGCCCGGCGACACCGGCGCATCACGCGCGGCCGGCGACGTGCGCGCGGCGGAGCACGCCAGGAACCGAGACCGCCGAGCGCGCCGGCACGCGCGCGCCGCAAGCGCCGTCGGGGAGCGCCGCGGCGTCGCCTCGCGCCGCCTCACCAGCCTGCGCCCCGCGGCGAGGCGGGATCCCTCCAAGCCGCTCGCGCCGCTGCCGCCGACCGCGCTCGAGCTCGCGATGGAGCTGCCGCTCGGGCCCTTCGACCTGGACCCCGACCGCTTCCCGTTGCTCAGCGGGCTCGGCCGCAACCTCACGGCGCTCGCGCACGATGGCCACTTCGACCCCGTCGTCGGGCGCGAGCGCGAGCTCGACCTGCTGCTCGACGTGCTCGCGCGTCGCCGCTCGAACAACCCGATCCTCGTCGGCGCGCCCGGCGTCGGGAAGACCGCGATCGTCGAGGGCCTCGCGCAGCGGCTCGCCGAGGGCGGGCCGGCGGTCTCAGGCCTCGAGGGGCGGATCGTCGTCGAGATCTCGGCGGGGAGCCTCGTGAGCGGCACCGGCGTGCGCGGCGCGCTCGCCGACAAGATCCGCAAGCTGCGCGACGAGGTGGCGCTCGGAGGCGGCCGCGTCGTGCTCTTCATCGACGAGATCCACGCGATCGTCAGCGGCGAGGGCGGCGACGAGCTGGCGCAGGAGCTCAAGTCTGCGTTGGCGCGCGGGGAGCTGCCCTGCATCGGCGCGACCACCGAGGCGGAGTACCGCCGTCATTTCGAGAAGGACGCCGCGCTCGCGCGTCGCTTCTCGGCGATCCACGTCGACGAGCCGAGCGTCGAGGCGTGCGCCGAGATCCTCCGGGGGTTGCTGCCGCGCTACGAGCAGCACCACGCGATCCGTTACGCCGCGGACGCGGCGGCGGCGGCGATCGAGCTGAGCGTGCGCTTCCTCCCCGAGCAGCGCCTCCCCGACAAGGCCGTCGGGGTCCTCGATCTCGCGGCCGCGCGTACGCGGCGCCGCGGCGGCAGGAGCGTGGATCGCGCCGCGGTCGCGAGCGTGATCGCCGAGCAGGCGCGCGTGCCCGTCGAGCGCCTGCTCCTCCGAGACGGTGAGCGCCTGTTGAAGCTCGAGGGGCTGCTGCGCGAGCGCGTGGTCGGCCAGGACGCGCCGCTCGCGCGCGTCGCCGACGCGCTCCGCAAGGGCGCCGCGGGCTTCCGTGGCCGGCGCCCCCTCGGCACCTTCCTCTTCCTCGGGCCGACGGGCGTCGGCAAGACGGAGACCGCGAAGGCGATCAGCGACATCTTCTTCGGCGCCCCGATGACGAGGCTCGACATGAGCGAGCTAGGCGAGAGCCACGCCGTCTCGCGCATGCTCGGCTCGCCGCCCGGCTACGTCGGACACGACGACGGCGGTCAGCTCACGGAGGCGGTCCGCCGCCGCCCCTACCAGCTCATCCTGCTCGACGAGGTCGAGAAGGCGCACCCCGAGGTGTTGCTCTCGCTGCTGCCGCTGCTCGACGAGGGGCGCCTCACGGACGGGAAGGGCCGCACCGTCGACTTCACGAACACGATCATCGTGATGACCTCGAACCTCGGCGTGCAGGCGGCGGCGCGGCGGGGCATCGGCTTCGGCGCCTCCGAAGGCGCGAGCTCTGGGGACGCCGTGCTCGAGGTCGCGCGACGCGCGCTCCCGCCCGAGCTGTGGAACCGCATCGACGAGCCGATCTTCTTCGGGGCCCTCGATCGCGGCGCGGTGCGCGAGATCGCCGAGCGCTTGCTCGTCTCGCTCCGCACGGCGGTGTCGCGCGAGCGTGGGGTGGAGATCTCGTATGACGAGGCGACGCTCGACGCGCTGCTCGACGCGGGCGGTTACGACGCAGCGTACGGCGCGCGCCCGCTGCGCCGCGTCGTGGGGCGCCTCGTGGAGGCGCCGCTCGCGCGGATGTTGCTGAGCGGCGAGGTGTCGCGGGGTGGGCGGGTCGCCGTCGTGGGCGAGGGCGCCCGCGTCGAGATCGTCGCGCGTCGTGGCTCTTGAACGAGGCTCTCCTCGATCTCTGCTAGGGGAGAGGCCAGCCCTTCGGCTTCCTGTGAGGGGCTGAGCTTCTAATCAGCTTCCTATGAGGGGCTGTCGCCAGCCCCTCCCCCACGGGGCATGAAGCCCC
>JAHBWH010000269.1 GCA_019637115.1 Myxococcales bacterium
CCGCTCCGTGCGCTCCGCGCGTCCGTGCGCTCCGTCCGCTCTTACGCTCTTACGCTCCTACGCTCCTACGCTCCTACGCTCCTACGCTCCTACGCTCCTACGCTCCTACGCTCCTACGCTCCGTCCGCTCCTACGCTCCGTCCGCTCCTACGCTCCGTGCACCCCGCGCGCTCCGTGCACCCCGCGCGCTCCGCGCGAGCTTCTTCCAGCTCTCGTCGTCGCTTCCCCGTTACGCTCCCATGCGATGAGCTTCTACCGCGAGCAGGTGCTGCCCCGCATCACCGAGAAGATCCTGGACCATCCGCCGATCGCGGCGCTCCGCCGCGAGACCGCGGCGGGGCTGTACGGCGACATCGTCGAGATTGGGTTCGGCTCGGGGCTGAACCTCCCCGAGCTCCCGCCCGAGGTTCGGCACGTGCATGCGGTCGACCCCGATCGAACCGGGCCGCGGCTCGGCAAACGAAGGCTCGCGGCGTCGCCCGTCCAAGTGTCCTTCGTGGGGCTCGATGGGCGCGCCATCCCGCTCGACGCCGCGAGCATGGACGGCGCGCTCAGCACGTTCACGATGTGCTCCATCCCCGACCTCGAGCGCGCCCTCGCAGAGGTGAAGCGCGTGCTGCGGGCCGGCGGGGAGCTGCACTTCTTGGAGCACGGGCTCTCCGACGACCCGAGGATCGCCACGTGGCAGCGTCGGGTGACGCCGTTCTACTCCCCCTTCGCGGGCGGCTGTCGCTTCGACGTGCCGATCGCGGATGCCGTCCGGCGCGCGGGTTTCGAGCTCGTCTCGCTCGACGCGCGCCAGCGGAAGGGGCCGCCGCTGGGGTCGTACCTGTACCGTGGCGTCGCGCGCAAAGCATGAGCGCGCGAGGTGTCGAACGCCGTTCGCTCTCCGGCTGGTCGCGACGGCGATCCGATCATGTACCTGGGTGCGGTCGGTCGACCTCCGCTCGATGCGCGGCGAAATAGTGCGTTGAGCGACGTTCGCGTAAGGGAATGCCTCTCGTGCGTGAGCAGGCCTCGTTGTCTCCTCGGAACAGGCGTAACAATTGGTGAGGGTTCCGGAGCGGCACGCGGCTCGGGGGAGACGTGGCCGCCCGGCGCTGGGTGAGTGCATGAAGGATCCAGGAGAGACGCGAGAGGAGCTGCTCGGCGAGCTCGAGACAGCGCGGGCGCGCGTCGCCGAGCTCGAACGCGCCGCCTCGCAGCAGGCGAGGGCGGAGCTCGAGCTGCGGCGGCGGGCGGCCGAGCGCGAGGCGATGTTTCGTGCCTTCCCGGACCTCAGCTTTCGCATCGCCCGCGACGGGACCATCCTCGACTATCACGGCGGCCGCTCGGCCGATCTCTACGCCCCGCCGGAGGCCTTCCTCGGCAAGACCGTGCACGACGTCCTGCCCTCGGACGTCGCCGAGGAGCACATGCGCTGCCTACGGCGAGCGCTCGAGGGCGAGATCGTCACGCTGGTGTACACGCTCAGCGTCGCTGGCGAGGACAAGGTCTTCGAGGGTCGCTTCATCCGCATCGAGGACGACCAGGTCTACGACGTCGTCCGAGACATCACCGATCGCGTGCGCGGCGAAGAAGAGCGGCTCGCGCTCGTGGCACAGGTCCAGCAAGCGCAGAAGCTCGAGAGCCTGGGCTTGCTCGCGGGCGGCATCGCGCACGACTTCAACAACCTGCTCTGTGTGATCCTCGGGCTCGCGACGCTCGCGGCGCGGGCGCTTCCCGAGGGCTCGCCCGCGCGGCCACACCTCGAGGAGATCGAGGGGATGACGCGGCGGGCCGCGGACCTCGCGAACCAGATGCTCGCCTACGCGGGTCGTGGCCGGTTCCACCTCGAGGAGGTGGCGCTCGGCGCCGTGGTCGACGAACTGGGCCCGCGCCTGCGCCGCGGCCTGTCTCCTCGAGGTGGGCTCACGATCGAGGCCGCAGAAGACCTGCCGCTCGTCCGCGGCGACGTCACGCAGCTCCGGCAGCTCATCACGAACCTCGTGACCAACGCCTCCGAGGCGCTTGGCGACGAGGCCGGCGCGATCGTGCTGCGTCTCTCGTGCGTCGAGCACGACCCAGCGCAGCGTCCGGCGTGGTTTCCACCCGACGCCGCGCTGCGAGCGGGGCCCTGCGTGCTGCTCGAGATCGTCGACGATGGCTGTGGCATGGACGAGGAGACGCTCGGCAAGATCTTCGACCCGTTCTTCACCACCAAGTTCACGGGCCGCGGGCTCGGGCTCGCGGCGGTCTTCGGGATCGTGCGCGGGCACGGGGGCGTGATCGCGGTCGAGAGCGCCGTGGGGCGCGGCACGGCGGTGCGCGTGATGTTGCCGGCGGCCGAGCCCGCCGAAGGGGCGCCCACGCGACCGAGCGATCCCGACCTGAGCACGGACCTCGGAGGGGGAACGATCTTGTTGGTCGATGACGAGGACATGGTTCGAAAGGTCGTCGAGCCACTCCTCGAAGCGCTCGGCTTCGCCGTGGTCACGGCGGCGAGCGGGCCCGAGGCGATCGAGGTCTTCCGCGCGCGCGCCGGCGACATCGTCTGCGTGATCCTCGACTACACGATGCCCGGCATGGACGGCGCGGAGACTCTTCCCGCGCTCCGCGCGATTCGAGGCGACGTCCCGGTGCTGATCGCGAGCGGGTACGCCGAGGTCACGGTCTCCGAGCGCTTCACCGAAGCGGGGCCCTCTGGATTCATCCACAAACCCTTCAGCCTCGACGAGCTGCGGAAGAAGGTCCGCGAGGTGCTTTCGGGCTGAAGGAGCTCCTCGGTGCGCCTCGGTGCATCGCGCGCTCCTCGACAGCCCCGCTCCGCGACGCGATGGGCTCGCGATCTCACTCGCAGACGCGCAGCCGCGCCAGCTGCAATCTGTCCGCGTGAGCGCGGCTCACGGTGTCGGCGTGGGTGCGGGGTCTGGTCGCCGTTGGTACAAGGGAGCGATGCTCGTCTCTCGTGAACGTCTCGTCCTCGCGCTCGCCTCCGTGGTCGTGTCGGCGCAGGTCTCGTCAGCGCAGGTCGACTCGGTCGACTCCGTCGCGGGGTTGGGCGCGCTCGTCGTCGAGCGGGTCCGCGACGGCGCCGAGTGGCTCGATGTGCGCCGCGACGATGCCCATCCGCGTCGGGTCTTCGTCTCGCGCGCGGACGGCGTCCGCTTCGCCGCGACGATCGACGAGCACGCGCTCGTCCGCGTCGCGCCCGACGTGGACGCGGTGGCGGCCTTCCGCGCCCTCGGCGTTCGACCCGTCTCGGAGGTGGCGCGCGCGATCGGCGCCTGGCGCGTGGTCGACATCGGCGGAGAAGACGGCCTCGGCCTCGCGGCTCGCCTCGCTCCCCACGCCGGCCCTGGCGGGCCACTCGTCGACGCGATCCCCGACTGGATCCTCGCGCACGAGCTACGCGCGATCGACATCCCGCCCAACGACCCGCGCTACCCCGGTCAATGGTTCTTCTCGCGCATCGACCTCGAGGCGGCGTGGCGGATGTCCATCGGCGACGAGTCGGTGACCGTCGTGGTGGTCGACACGGGCTGCGACGGGGAGCACCCCGACCTCGTCGCCAAGCTCGACCCGGGGCGGGACGTGCTCGACGGCGACGACGACCCCACGCCGCCCGAGGGGCCGGGCGCCGAGCACGGCACGGCCTGCGCGGGGCTCGTCGGCGCCGAGACCGACAACGGCCTCGGCGTGGCCGGCGCGTGCCCGCTCTGCCGCGTGCGCTGCGTGCGCCTGCTCTCGGGGATGGCGAGCGAGGTGCCGATCAGCGCCGACGTCGCGGCGTTCCAGTTCGCGCTCGACGTCGACGCGGCCATCGTCTCGAACAGCTGGGGGTTCGTGAACGCCACGCCCATCCCCGCGGCGCTCCGCGCCATCCTGGAGCGCGTGTCGGACGAGGGCCGCGGCGGCCGCGGCGCACTCGTCCTCTTCGCGGCGGGAAACGACGATCGCGAGCTCTACGACTACGAGCTCAACGCCGTGCGTGGCGTGATCACCGTCGGCGCCGTGAACAACTTCGACGAGGTGACGGCGTTCAGCAACCGCGGCCCCTCGGTCGCCCTCGTCGCGCCGACCGGCACGCTCACGACCGACATCTCGGGTCCTGGCGGCGCGGATCCGGGCGACTACCTCGCGTCCTTCGGCGGCACCTCGTCGGCGTGCCCCATCGCGGCAGGCGTCGCGGGTCTCCTCGTCGCCGCGGCGCCCGAGGCGACCCGCGAGGAGATCGCGGACGCGCTCATCTTCACCGCCCGCCAGTCGATCTTCGCGACCCCGGACGAGCGAGGGCACGACCTCTACTACGGCTACGGCCGCCTCGACCCCGCGGCGGCGCTGCGTCGAATCTTGGGTGGCGATGGGGCGGACGACGGCGGCCACGGCGAGGACGCGGGGATTGAGCCGGAGCCGGACGCCGGCTCCGCTCCGCTCGAGCCGTCTGGAGGGTGTGGGTGCCACGTGGCGAGTCCGCTCGAGGGGGCGGCGGGCTTGCTGGGGCTGTTGGCCTTCCTGCGCCGCCGCCGCTGAGCCCTGCCGGTCACGGCTAGTGGGGCGACATCGGGGGATGTAACGCCTGGCGAAGCACGGCGACGAAGCGCCGTCCTGCCGCATGAGAAAGTGCGGCGAGGCCCGAAAACGCGCCTATGCTCCCCGCCGTGCGCCCCCTTCGCTTCGCCTTCTTCGCGCTCATGTCGCTCTCGGTGACCGCCGGAGCCCAAGAAGCCGCACCACCTGCGCCGGTCGTCGTCCCGCCCCGGCTCCTCGAGTTCATCGAGGCCACGTACCCACCGGCCGCGGAGGAGGCGGGGCTCGAGGGGAGGGTGTTGCTCGCGCTGACCATCGAGGCCGATGGTGCGGTGACGGATGTTCAGGTCGTGCGGACGGCGGGCCACGGGTTCGACGAGGCGGCCGTCGAGGCGGTGCGGCGCTTCCGCTTCCAACCCGCGACCCGGGACGGCGAGCCCGCCGCGGTTCGCATCCAATACGAGTACGTCTTCGAGCGGCGGGCGCCGACGCCCGTCGAGCCCGAGGAGCCCGAAGACCCGCGGCCGGCTGCCGGGCGGCTCGAGGGCCGGCTGCTCGGGCGAGAAGATGGGCAGCCGATTCGAGAGGCCGAGGTCGTCGTGACCAGCGCCGACGGAGCGCGCCGCCGGGCGACCGTGCGGCAGGACGGCCGCTTCGTCTTCGACGATCTGCCGCCCGGGACCTACGACGTCGCGATCTATGCCGACGACTATGACGAGCTGAGCGCGAGCGAGACCGTCGCGTCGGGTGAGGCCACCGACGTGACGTACCGGCTCTCGCTCTACGAGGTGGACGTGCCCGACCGGTCGGGTGCCTTCGGCGCTGCCGCCGTGGTGGACCCGCCGCCGCGCGAGGTCGTGCGCCGCACCATTCGGCGCGAGGAGCTCACACAGATCGCCGGCACGCGCGGTGACGCGCTCCGCGCGGTCGAGCTCTTGCCGGGCGTCGGGCGGCCGCCCTTCGGCGCCGGCCAGCTGATCGTCCGCGGGGCGGCGCCGAACGACAGCCAGACCTTCTTCGAGGGCATCCCCGTCCCGCTCCTCTATCACTTCGGCGGGCTCACGTCGGTCGTCAACAGCCGCCTCCTCGAGCAGATCGACTTCGTCCCTGGCAACTTCTCCGCGCGCTACGGGCGCAAGACCGGCGGCATCCTCGAGGTCTCCTTCCGCGACCCGATGGCCATGTACGACGATCGCCGCTTCCACGGAGTCGCCGAGCTCAGCGCCATCGACGCTTCGCTCCTCGCGGAGTTTCCCCTCGGCGACAACGCCGCCATGGCGCTCGGCGTGAGGCGCTCGACGATCGATCTCGTCTTCCAATACATCCTGCCGGACGACCTCTTCTCGCTCACGGCTGCGCCCGTCTATTACGACTACCAGGCCTTCGTCGTCTGGAAGCCGCACCCGCGCCACAAGCTGCGCATCCTCTCGTACGGTGCCTCCGACCGCTTCGGCCTCTTCGCGGGCGACTCGCTCAGCGACAACGACGCCAACATCCGCGGCAACATCGACCTGACGACGCGCTTCCACTTCGTCGACCTCGCGTGGGACGCGCAGCTCGACGCGCGCACCGAGCTCGACGTCGACTTCCAGGTCGGCACCTCGCTCCTGCAGTTCGCGCTCGGCGACCTCGTACGCTTCGACGCGCGCTTCAACCAGACCTTCGGTCGCGCCGAGCTACGTCACCGCGCGAACGATCGCGTGCGGCTCATCGCCGGCCTCGACATGTTCATCACGCCGCTGCGCCTCGACTTCTTCGGCCCCCTCGCCGGGCAGGGCGAAGGCAGCGGGCCGCAGAACCGCTCGACCGCCGAGCTGCGCGATCAATCGAGCGACTTCAGCATCACCGGCGTGGCGTATCGCCCGGCCGCGTACGTCGAGAGCGACCTGCGGCCTTGGCCCTGGTTGCAGGTCCTCATGGGGCTGCGCCTCGACTACGCGAAGGAGATCCGCCAGTGGGCCTTCGACCCGCGCCTCGCGACCATCTTCACGGTGAGCGAGGGGTACCGGATCAAGGCCGCGGCTGGCATGTTCAGCCAGCCCCCCGAGTTCAACCAGTCAGCGGCGACCATCGGCAACCCGAACCTCGCGATGATCCGCTCGAGCCACTTCGGCCTCGGCGCCGACGCGGAGTTCCTGCCCGGGGTGCGGGTGGGCCTCGACGGCTTCTACAAGCAGCTCTGGGACCGCGTCGTCTCGGCCGAGGGGGGGCGCGCGCCCTTCTTTGACAACGCGGGCATCGGGCGCATCTACGGCCTCGAGGTCAGCGGCCGCGTCGAGCCGCGACCGGGCCGCAACTTCACGGGCTTCCTCAGCTACACGCTGATGCGGTCGGAGCGACAGGACCGACCCGGTGAGCCGTGGCGGCTCTTCGATTTCGACCAGACTCACATCTTCACGCTGGCGGGCAACTACAAGCTGCCGAGGAACTGGTCGGTCGGCGCGACCTTGCGCTTCGTCTCGGGCAACCCGACGACGCCCATCGTCGGCAGCATCGCCGACCCGGCGAACGGCACGTACCTCCCCTACGCGGGCGTCATCAACAGCGTGCGCAACCCCCTCTTCAACCGCTTCGACCTGCGCATCGAGAAGATGTGGATCTTCTCGAGCTGGCGCCTCGCCTTCTTCCTCGACATCCAGAACCTCTGGAACGCGAGCAACCCCGAGGGCCTCGTCTTCAACTACAACTACTCGCAGAGCGTGCCGCTGAACGGGCTGCCCATCATCCCGGCCATCGGCGTGCGAGGTGAGCTGTGAATCGTGGGATCCTACTTCTTCTTCTCCTCGCCTCGATCGGCTGCCAAGAGAGCGTCGACCCCGCGTGGCTCGTCACCGAGCCGCGGCTCATCGGCCTGACGGCGACCGTGGTCGGGGCGGAGGACGACCGCGTGACGCCGCGGCCGGGCGAGACCGTGGAGCTCCGGCTCCTCTTCGCGCAGCCGGACGCGAGCCGTGTCCGCCCGAGCTGGGGCTACGCTGCTTGCCAGCCCGCGGTGACCTCGGGCTCGGCCGGCTGCGAGGGGCCGCCCTTCGCCTTCGCCATCGAGGGCGACCCCGAGCTCGGCGACCGCCCGCTCTCGATCACCATCCCCGAGGGCTACGAGGCCGCGCGCGTCTTGATCATCGGCGCCGTGTGCATGAACGGGCGCATCAACCCGAGCTTCGATATGAGTGCGGCGCCCGACCCGTCGGCGATCTGCCGCGACGAAGGCATGCCGCAGGTGATGGCCTTCACGCATCCGGTCGCGGTCGAGGCGCGCATCGAGAACCGCGCGCCGCAGATGGCGAGCATCACGCTCGGCGGGGAGCCCTGGACCCACGAGCCGCCGCCGGGCGCGGGTGGCGGCCCGTGTGTGGGAGACGGGTACCCCGAGCTCGCGATGGGCTCGGAGGGACCGATGATTGAGGTGCGCGTCCGCGACGGCGACCTCGAGCCCTACATGACCTTCGGCCCATCGGGGGAGCTCGAGCCGCGGGTCGAGGAGGTCTTCATCGAGACCCTCGCCACCGCGGGCACGCTGCAGCGCCGGTTCTCGTTCATCACCGAGGACGATCCGGTCGCTGACATCCGCTTCACCCCGGAGGACGATCGGCTGAGTGTCCCGGCGGAGGGCCTGCTGGTGCCCGTGTGGCTGCTCGCACGCGACCAACGTGGCGGGTTCGATTTCGCCATCCGCGCGGTGTGCCTGCGGCCCTGAATCCTCTCCAGGAGCGTGGGCGGGGGACTTGGGAGTCTGTCTGATGAGCCCACACGCCTACGGATCCGGCGAACAGGCGGGCAACGCTTCGTGGTTGAGGTAGGCCGTTCGAGAGGAACGCGCCCGCTTGCGAGACCTGACCTTTCGTGAGCAGGCGCGCCGCCTACTCGACGCCTCCTCCCGCGAAGAACCCACGGACTGACTGTAGCGGTCCGAGCGCCCCCCACCTGGCGTCCGCCACCCCCTCCGCCACCAATCCGCCGCCAGGCGCCGTTTTGACGCCCTGATTCGCGAATGATTTCAGCGTGAGATCCGCCAAGAACGGCTGGCACATCGC
>JAHBWH010000027.1 GCA_019637115.1 Myxococcales bacterium
CCTGGGTCGACACCCTCCCGCTCCGCTGCGCCCTCGATCGTGTGCGGGCGCGCGCCCACCTCGCCCGAGGCGAGGAGGACGCCGCGAAGCAGCTCATCGAGCGCGTGTTGCAGGATGATCCGACGTCCACGGTGGGCTGGGAGCTCGCGATCGAGACCGCGCCCGAGGACGAGCGCGGCGAGCTCGCGAGGCGCGCCCGAGAGGCGACTGGCGCCACGCACTTCGAGCAGAAAGCGCGGGAGATCTCGGGGCTGACCCCCGGCGCGCTCGCTCGCGAGGTGCTCGTGGCGCGCCCCGAAACGCTCGCCGACGTCTTCCGATCGGTCTTCGCTCGCGCGCGCGCGCTTCAGGCGGAGCAGCGCGCCTTCCTCGGCATGGGGATCGCGCGGATTCTCGCCGCACGTGAGGTGGAGATCGAGCTGGTGGAAGCGTTCCTCGAGATCTGGCTGGACGACCCCGAGGCCGAGCCGACGTGGATCGCGGAGGCCTTCTTGTTGGAGGAATGGGCTGAGGCCCTCCGCGTGCTACGCGGGTTTCTCCCGCGGGCCTATTCGTCCGATCCGTCGTCTGTGTCGACCGAAGCGCTCCAGGATCTCGTGGTGGTCGCCGCCGCCCACGAGTCGGATTTCGCGGATGTTCTCTTCGGCGAGGTGGCGTTGCCGCTGACACGCACCGAGCTCGCGAAGCTCCGGATGCGGATGCGGAGCGCCCCGGCGGACGTCGCGTTCCGCCGCGCGCGGCAACGGGCCGATGAGGCCCACGACGCGTTGCACCCCGAGCTCTGCTTGGACCAGCTGGACGACTTCGTGGACATCGAGGACGACCTGTTGATTGATGATGGGGACTGGGACGAGCTGGACGATGGGCTCGACGAAGAGGACGTCGACCAAGTGCTTGCGGACCTCCGAGGCGCGCCTGGCTCCCTTCGAAAGGATCTCGAGCGCGCACCTCCGGCAGTCGCCGATGGTTTGTTGAGGTCGATGCTCGCGCAACTGGAGGTGCCGAGCGAGTTGTTCGCCAACATCCCGCGCAAGGCGAAGATCGACTTTCTGTGCTCGGTGCTGGCGGGCGGACCGAACACCACCCTCGAGACGCTGCAGGCCGCCCTCGCCGTGCTCATCACCTCGGCCGCGGGCGGGGCCCGCGCTCCGCGGCCTCGCACGCAGCGGAAGAAGCCGAAGCCCAAGCGGAGGAAGAAGCGATGACCCAAACTCCGATGACCTGGGAGCGTGCCTTCGAGGTGCTCGAGCTCGCGCCGGACGCGAGCGCGAAGGACCTCAAGCGCGCGTACCGGCGAGCCGTCGCGGCGAACCCACCGGATCGCGCTCCGGAGGCCTTCGAGCAGATCCGCGCCGCGTTCGAGCTGCTGGACGATCCGACCGCCGCTTACCAGATGCTCCATCGCCCCGACGCGGCGACGCCCCCGCTGCGTGTGCGTCGCCCCGCGGCCGTCGAGGTCGAGCGCGACCTGCCGCTCGCGGTGCTCCGCGTGCACGTGAGCGGGCTCGAGGTGGACGCGCTGCTCGGAGGACGCGATGACGGGTGAGATCGGCGGGTCTGGTGGGCTCGCCCGGCCCGAAACGAGCCAGGAGGAGGATGGGCGTCCGTCCTGGGTCGCCGAGCTCCTCGTGGAGGTGCGCGGCGTCGGCGCGGACGGCGCACGGCCGGCGTGGGTCGACGAGCTGCTGACGGAGCTGCGGCGCGCCGGGCGAGCCGCGGTCGCGGCGCGCGCGGCGGCCGAGTCGTGCGAGCAGCGGCTCGAGTCGAGCGCGGTGGCACGCGCGGAGCCCACGTCGAGCGGCGCGGCGCACGAGGCGTCGACTGACGCGGCGCCCGAGCACGTCGGGAGGGCCGAGGGAGACGACCATGGCGTGGTGCGGCTCGTGGAGGCGCTCTTGCCGACGGTGGATGCGCTCGCGCGCATGTCCGTCGCGACCGCACCGAGTGAGCCGCGGGCCCTCTGGCAGCGGCTCGGCCGCGGGCGAGAGCTCGCCGAGCTGAAGGCGTTGCGGGACGGGATCACCGTCCTCGACGCGCAGCTGACGAGCGCGCTCGAGGCCTGTGGCGTCTCGCTCGACCGCGAAGTGGGGGGGCCGGTCGACGGCGACCGACACCGGATCGTCGAGACGGTCGCCGTCGGGCCCGGAGAGCCGAGCGGCAGGGTCCGAGCGGTCGTCCGAGCGGGCGTGAGCTTCGGCGGACGTCGGCTGCGCGAGGCCGACGTCATCGTCACGCGCTAAGTACAGCGAACCGGAAGTTCGTAACCAGGGAAAAGGGGCGCCCGTCCAGCAAGGCGCGACGAGGGAGCGGGCTGCTCACCCGTGACTGACGAGCAACGCAGCTGGACTGGATGGATCTGCCGCAGCTTGTACTAATAAGTACAGGACCACCTCGGTGTGCGCGGACGCCTCGGCGGCGCGGATGGTGCTACCTTGCCGAGTATGCGCGACGACGACCTTCGCCGCTTCGCCTCGCGTCCTTGGAGCGAAGCGTCAACGCTCAAGGCGGAGTATTGGGCCGCGCGCAAGCGCGTTGAGGGCGCTGCAGTCGGACTCGAGGTCTCACGCGCCCTCTACGAGCAGATGCGCGCACGCCGCCCCGACTGGCCGTCGGTGCAAGAGCGGGAAGAGGACCTGCTGACGCACATCCGCGTCGCTGCGGAGTTGCGCCATGTCACGCTTCGAAATCGATGACGTCCTGCGCGATCTCGCCTCCGCATGCGCAGAGCTCGGCCGGCGCTGGTACCTCTTCGGTGCACAAGCCGTCGCGGTGCACGGCCGTCCCCGGCTGACCGCGGATGTCGACGCGACGCTCGACGCAGATCCACAGGACGTCGACGAGGTCGTCGGCGCGCTCGTTCGGCACGGTTTCGAGGTCCGAGTCGAGGATCCTCGGTCCTTCGTCGAGCGGACGCGCGTCCTCCCGCTCGTCCACCACCGCTCGACGTTTCCGCTGGACCTCGTCTTTGCGGGGCCAGGGCTCGAGCAGGAGTTCCTGTCGAACGCGCGACTCCACGTGCTCAGCTCGGTGAGTGTCCCCGTGATCGCCGCGGAGGATCTCGTCGTCGCGAAGTTGCTTGCGGGCCGCCCCCGCGACATCGAGGATGTCCGCGGGATCCTGCTCGAACGCGGGACCTCGCTCGACCGCGCTCGCATCGACGACTTCTTGCGACTACTGGAGGAGGCGCTCGATCGTAGCGACCTACGCTCGAGCCTCGCCGCGCTCATCGAGGCCCGCCCACGGCGCTGAGCTCGCCCGTCAGGGCGCGCGATTGGGAACGGAGCTCGAGATGACGGGTGCGGCGGGTCGTCTGGCCGCTTGGTTCTCGGCGGTGATTGAGAGGGCCTTGCGGCGACGTCGCAGCGCGGTACCGTCCGCCGCATGAGCACGCCCATCGTCGGGATCGACCTCGGCACGACCAACTCCCTCGTCGGCGCGATCGTCGACGGAAAGGTTCGCCTCTTCGCCGACGCAGGGGGCGCGCTGCTGGTTCCGTCGGTCGTCGGGCGGTCGCCCGAAGGCGAGATCTTGGTGGGCCGTCGAGCGCGAAACCGGCGCTTGCTCGACCCCGAAGGCACCGTGCGATCCATCAAGCGGCAGATGGGTCGTGACGTGAAGGTCCGGGTCGGTAAGGAGTCGCTTCGTCCGCCCGAGGTCTCTGCCCTGATCCTCGCGGCGCTGCTCGACATCGCGGAGCGAGGACTCGGGATCCGGCCTGCGCAGGCGGTGGTCACGGTCCCCGCGTACTTCGACGAGCACCAGCGCCAAGCGACGCTGGACGCGGGCGAGCTCGCGGGGCTGGACATCCTGCGGCTCGTCAACGAGCCGACGGCCGCGGCGCTCGCCGAAGAGAGCGGCGCCGAGGAGCTCGTGCTCGTCTACGATCTCGGCGGCGGCACCTTCGACGTCTCGGTCCTCGAGCGCGACGAAGGCTTCATGGAGGTGCGCGCGAGCCACGGCGACACCGCGCTCGGCGGCGACGACGTCGACCAAGCGCTGCTCGAGCTCGTCCTCGGTCGGCTCGGCCCCGAGGGCGACATCGTGCGCCGCGAGGTGCACGGGATGACCCGCCTCGCCGAGGCCGTGGAGCGCGCCAAGATCGCGCTCTCCACCGCGACCGACGCGCGCATCCTCGAGCCCTTCCTGGCGGGCAGCGGATCGTCGGCCGTGAACCTCGACCTCGAGCTGAGTCGGGCGGATCTCGAGGCCGTCGCGGGGCCGCTCATCGAGCGCACGCTCGGCTCCGTCGAGCACGCCATCCGCGAGGCGCGGGTCCGGGCTGCCGACTTCGACCGCATCTTGCTCGTCGGCGGCGCGAGCCAGATGCCGCTCGTGGCGCAGCGCCTGAGCGAGCAGCTCGACATGCCCGTTCAGCTCGCGGAGGCGCCCGACCGCGCGGTCGCCGCCGGGGCCGCGCGGCTCGCGGGGCGGGCCGCCGGCTTGGAGGTCGAGGAGGTGTTGATCGACGTCACCCCCTTCACCCTCGCCGCTGGCGTCATCAGCGCTGAGTACGAGGAGCTGAGCGCCGCACCCGTGATCGCCCGCGGCACCGTGATCCCGGTCACGCGACAGAAGACCTACTACACCGGGTACGAGGATCAGCCCATGGTGGACGTCCCCGTTTGCCAAGGCGACGCCGCGCTCTTCTACGACAACACCCAGCTCGGCGAGGTGCACATCACCGACCTGCCCCCGTCGCCAGAGGCGAGCCCGGTCGACGTGACGTTCAAGCTGGACCTCTCGGGGGTGCTCCACGTCTCGGCGACCCACCGGCCCTCGGGACGTCAGGCGTCGGTCACCATCAAGCGCGGTCCCACCCAGCTCACGGCGCGGCAGCGCGTCGAGGCGAAGGCTCGCGTCGAAGGGCTCCGCGCTCAGGGAGCCGAGGCACCATCACCGGCCGCATCGTCACCGGAGGATCCGTCATCGGCGAGCGCGCCGTCGCCGACGTCGGGCGACGGCGAGCGGCGACTCGCGTCGTCGCTGCTCGCGCGTGCGGGGCGGGCGCTCGAGGGGCCTGCCGGCGATGAAGCCGCACGCGAGCGAGTGCGGAGCGCCGCGGCCACGTTGCGCACCGCGCTCGACGGGGGCGACGACTTCGAGGACGCGCTCGAGGCGTTGACGGACGCGCTCTACGACTTCGAGGGGTGAGGCGTCTGGCCGACTCTACCGCACGGCAAGGCGTCGTACGTTCTGGGCGAATGCGAAGCGCCGACGAGCTCGAGGCTCATCGGCGCTTTCGAAGAAAGCTCGTCTTCGCAAGCCTATCGAGCGGGGGCCAGCTCACGGAGTGGAGTCGTTCGAGCGTGGATGAAGTCCACAGGAGCCGAACGACTCCACGAGAGAGTTGGGGAGGTCCCTCAACGGGTCCGCAGCGGCTCGCAAGTGTAGGCGTTCACGCACTGCCAGCAGCCATCGACGATGATCGCCGTTCCGTCGACGCCACAGTCGGGCCGCAACGCGCGGCAGGTGAGTCGCTCGCGGGTGGCGCAGCGGCTCACTTCGCACGCGGCGACGCAGTCGTCGCAGACCGGACAGGACCCGTGCGCGCATGGGTTGCACCACTCCTGGTTCGCACAGTCCCCGTCCGTCCGGCACGCCCGCGAGCCGGGCGCGCACTGCCCGTAGCAGACCGCGGGGCACGCCTCATCCCCGCTGCAAGGGGACAGACACTCGCTGTGGTCGCAATAACCGCCGCGGCCGCAATCGTCGTCCGCGAGGCAGTACGGGCGCTCGATGCGGCACTCTCCCTCGTGCGCGATCCGGACACCCGCGCAGTTCGCGTGGCAGACGCTGCTGTAGGTGCGACCATCCACGCCGCAGACCGGAGCCCAAATCTCTGGGCAGACGCAGCCTGGATCGATCGGGACGCAGTAGCTGACGCACGAGCCCTCGCAGGCGCCGCCCGGCTCGCAGCCCTCGCACGCCGTCGCGCAGCTGTACCCTGGGCCGCAGTCGCGGTCGCTGCGGCACTCGGGGGTGACGTGCCGTGGCTCGCAGGTGCCGGTGGGTGAGGGGGCGGGTGGCGCGCTGCATTCCCCCGCGTATGCGATGGCCACGCCGGCGCAGCGCGCGTTGCAGGGGTTGCCATAGGTCTCGCCGTCTACGCCGCAGACGGGATCCCACTCGCGCGTGCACGAGCACCAACTGGCTTCTCCCTCGCACGTTCCATAGCAGACGTCGGGGCAGGGTAGACCCGGCTCGCAACCAGGCGGCGCGAGGCAAACCTCCGCGGCGTTGCACCGAGCGCCGTCGCCGCAGTCGGCGTCGGAGTAGCACCCTCGGCGCGGGCGGTCGCCATCGTCGACGGGCGTATCCCCATCGAACACGCAGAGCTCGTCGGCGCGGCAGTCCGCATCGGAGAGGCATCGCGTCGGCCCCGTCGTGCAGCGCCCGTAGCAAACCGCGATGCAGGCCTCCGCGCCATCCGGGCAGCCGCTCAGGCACTCCGAGTGGTCACACCACTGTCCCAAGCCACAATCGCTGCTCGCGAGGCAGAGGCGCTCGGACTCGCACTCGCCCTCGTGAGCGACCTCGACGCGTGCGCACGCCGCCACGCACTCGTTGCCGTAGGTCATCCCGTCCGCGCCACAGACGGGGGCGTAGATCAGGTTGCACACGCAGTCGGGATCCGGACCCGGGTCGGGGTCTGGATCGCCGTCACACCCCCGCGCGCCGACGAGGAGCGGGAGGGTCGCGAAGCAACAGAGAAGCCAAAGGTGTCGTGTACGCATGTCGAGTCTCCCCGGAAGCTCGTGTGCCGATGTGCGCCTCGGAGAGGCCACATCCGATGGGTGGAGACGCGGGTCGACATCCGTCACTCGATTCCTCGCCCGTCGCGTGCCCTCGGAGAGGGGGAGGTGCGCGATCCTCGCCGGTCGCCCCGGAGCGGAGGCCGCGGACACCCTCGCGACATTCGGCGCGCCATCCGCCGAGCCCCTTCGTCGGGCGAGCTCAGCGGCCGACGCGCGCCAGGAGCGGCTGCATCCAGCGTGGGACGTTCGACTCGGGGAAACGGCGCATCGGGTCGGCGACGCGGCCTTGCTCGCGCCACTCGAAGTGGAGGTGCGGTCCGCGCGAGAGGCCCGTGTTGCCCGAGCGGGCGACGACCTGGCCCGCGCGGACGACCTGGCCCGCGTGGACGTGGATCGCGTCGAGGTGCGCGTAGGCGCTGACCTCGCCGCCCGCGTGCAAGAGCACGAGCAGGTTGCCGTAGCCGTCGACGGAGTTGTTGGCGTAGCCCACGAGGCCGTCGCCGAGCGCGCGCACGGGCGTGCCGATCTCGGCGCTCACGTCGACGCCGCGGTGCGCGTAGTCGCGTCGCCCACGGCGCTGGACGCCGCGGCCGAAGCGGCCGCCGTCGACGGGCCAGACGAGGTGCTCGGGGGGCGTGAGTCGGAGCGCCTCGACCGCCTCGAGCCACTCGGGACGCGGCTCGGCGCGGATGAGCTCGGCGGCGGCGCGGTGCGTGCCGAGCTCGAGCCGCTCGGCGAGCTTCGCCGCAGGCCCCGTCGGCTCGGGCGCGCGTCGCGGGCCGTTGCAGTACCGACGGCGGCCGTAGCGACCGCAGCGCCTCGCGTCGGGGAGCCAGCGGTCGACGCCGGGCAAGGTGTCACGACTTCGCACGCGGAGCTCGTTCGGCAGCTCGCTCGGCAGCGCGTCCGCGGACGCCGAGATCGCGCGGTCTTCGGGCTTCTCGGGCGTCCGCTCGAGCGGCCCCACCGTGGCCGAGGGCTCGCAACCGAGCACCAGGATCAAGCCGGTGAGGACGCGGCGCACGGCGCGAGGGTAACGCCGTTCGCGCGCTCGCCGCCAGCTGTTGGTGGAAACTCGGCGCGGTGTCGTACTCGCGCGGAGGCGCGCCCACATGGGACCACGTCGCGCGATCGTCGTTCACGAAGAGTGGTTCGAGCGCATCGGCGCTCGAGCGACGACGAGCCGCGACGAGCCTCGAGGGAGCGCGCTCGCTCTCGGTCGAGAGCGAAGGTAGGCTCGGCGCCTCGCGGCGACGCGGAGGAGGAACGAGCGATGGCGACGAAGAAGGCGAAGACTGGCGACGCGCCGGTGATCGACATGGGGATTGGCGCGAAGGATCGCGAGAAGATCGCGAACGGGCTCTCCCGAGTGCTGGCCGACTCGTACACCCTCTACCTGAAGACGCACAGCTTCCACTGGAACGTCGAGGGGCCGATGTTCAACACGCTGCACGAGATGTTCATGGTGCAGTACACGGAGCTGTGGAACGCGCTCGACCTGATCGCCGAGCGTATCCGCTCGCTCGGGTACTACGCGCCTGGGACGTACGCGGAGCTCGGGAAGCTCTCGTCGATCGAGGAGACCGAGGGCGTGCCCGAAGCGATGGCGATGGTGCGCCTGCTGGTGAAGGGGCACGAGTCGGTCGCCCGCACCGCGCGCGAAGCGTTCAAGCCAGCGGAGAAGGCGGGGGACCAGGCGACCGCGGATCTGCTCACGCAGCGGCTGCAGGTGCACGAGAAGACGGCGTGGATGCTGCGTAGTCTGCTGAAGTAGTCCACACGATCTACGGATCCGCGGGAAGCTGAAACCACCGTAAGGAACGCGCCACGTGGCGGGGTCGGGGTCCCCACACCCTCTCGTCCGGCGTCACCGCGAAAACGCGGCGTCCTGAGGTGTCCCCGAGCGTCGTCGCATGCTGAACTCCTCGTAAGGCACGGCGGACGCGGCGAGCGGCTGTTAGGATGCGCCCCGAATGCGCATTCTCGTCGTCGAAGACGCTGCCAAGCTCGCGGCCTTCATCAGCCGCGTTCTGCGCGAAGAAGGCTACACGGTCGATCAGGTCGGCGAGGGGGAGCTCGCCCTCGAGCAGATCGCGAAGACGCGGTACGAGCTCGTGATCCTCGACTGGATGCTCCCCGGGATCGACGGGCTCGCCGTCTGCCGCCAGCTGCGCTCGCAGGGCATCACCGTGCCGATCATGATGTTGACGGCCCGGGGCGAGACCGGCGAGCGCGTGATCGGCCTCGACGCCGGGGCCGACGACTTCCTCGCGAAGCCCTTCGAGGTCGAGGAGCTCCTCGCGCGGGTGCGCGCGCTGATGCGGCGGAGCACCGGCTACGGCACGCTGCGCTGCGGGGACCTCGAGATCGACCGGGTGAACCTCCGCGTGACCATCAACGGTGAGCCCGTCCACCTGACGCAGCGCGAGTACGCGCTGCTCTTGCACCTCGCGCATCAGGCGGGCCGCACCGTGCGTCGCACCGAGCTGCTCGAGCAGGTCTTCGACCTGCGCATCGAGCCGGGCTCGAACGTCGTCGAGGTGCACATCAGCCGTCTGCGCGAGAAGCTCGGCGAGCACGCCTCGATCATCGAGACGGTGCGCGGCGTCGGGTACAGGCTCCGAGGCAGCGTGTGAGCTTTCGGGCGCGCCTCATCGCCGCGGTGATGGGGACGAGCCTGCTCGTGCTCGGGCTCGCCTTCGCGAGCCTCTACGCGCTCGTGCAAGCGTCGGAGCTCCGACAGCTCGACGCGGCGCTCCTGCGCGAGGCCTTCCAAGAGGCGCGCGAGGCTGGGCAGCACGAGACGCCCGCGCTCGTCGTCCGGCAACGACCTGGCCCGGTCACGGACGACACGGGGCCGCTGACGCGCTTCGCCGCCATCGTGGATGACGACGGCGAGGTGCTCGACCGGACCAGCACGCTGCGCCATGGGGTGCCAGAGCCGTCGGAACCCGACGAGCTCGAGCTCGGTGAGCCCTTCGACGTCATCTACGAGGGACAACGCCTCCGCGCGGTGCGTGTCGCGATCCCGCGCACGGACGCCGAGCTCTTCCTCGCCACGCCGCGAACCTTCCTCGACGCGGACGCGACCTTCTTGATCCGCGCGATGCTGATCGTGCTCTTCGGGGCGCTCGCGTGCGGGTTGCTCGTGTCGAGCGCGGTCATGGGGCGGCTGACCCGTGACCACGAGGCGATCGCGCGCGCCGTGCAGGCGGTCGCGCGCGGCGACCTCGAGGCCCGCGCGGCGGTGCCGGGGGGCGGCGGCGAGACGGCGCAGCTCGCGCGCGACGTGAACCACATGATCGAGCGCATCGCGGAGTCGATCGCGGCGCATCAGCGCTTCATCGCGCACGCCTCGCACGAGCTGCGCTCGCCGTTGACCTTGCTCAAGGGCGAGCTCGAGCTCGCGCTGCGGCGGGAGCGGGCCGCCGAGGAGTACCGCGAGGCCATCCGCGAGGCGCTCTCCTCCACGCAGGAGCTGACACGCCTCGCGGAGCATCTGCTCGCGTTGGCGCGGGTGGAAGAGGGCCGCGCGCTCGGTGAGCGTGTCGCGCTCCACGAGCTGGTCGACAAGGCCGTGGAGGCGGCCGAGCGGGAAGAGCTCGCGCGCGGGGTGACGCTCGAGGCCGAGCTGGCGCCCGCCGTCGTCGAGGGGGCGACGATGGATCTCGAGCGGGCCGCCAAGAACCTCCTGCACAACGCGCTGCGCTTCTCGCCCGAGGGCGGCGTGGTGAGGGTGCGGCTCGAGGTGGAGGGCGACGACGCCGTCCTCTCGGTCGAGGACGAGGGGCCCGGGATCCCAGAGGCGCACCTCGAGCACGTCTTCGAGCCCTTCTATCGGGGGCCGCAGGACGGCGCGCGGATGGAGGAGGGGTCCGGGCTCGGGCTCGCGTTCGTGCGCGAGGTGGCGCGCGCGCACGGCGGGCGGGCCTTCGCGGAGCGAGGCGCGCGCGGGGCTCGGGTCGGGATCGTCATGCCCGTCGATCGGTCCGAGCGGGCCGCCAGACCGTGAGCTCGCGGAGCGGCGGAATGGGTCGCGACGCCAACTCAGAGCGGCGCAATTAGCGAGGCCCGGCGAGGAGCTCGCCGGGCCTCTGGGGTGCATTGGGTGTTGTGCTGGGGTCGAGTCCGCGGCGCGTCTCCGCGCTTGCGGCTCCACCGAGGCCGAGGCCTCGGCGCCCCGCGCCAGGTCGGGTGAACGTGGCGCGAAGGGGTCGAGATGGGCGCTTTGTCCGTAACTCACGCAAGAGTTACTATGCGGCCCCGGCCACGGCAAGCACAAAAGCGTGGCCCCCGCGGTGGCATGCCCCCGCGGACCACGAACGCACTTCGATCTCTCCATGAAATCCGCTATTTGAAGGCGATCGAAGACCGTCGACGACAGACCCGGCGGGCCGCGCTACGCTCCGAGGGTGGACGACACGCTTCGCCTGCTCGAGGTGGTGCGCCGGGAGCTCGGCGCCGATGATGCGCGCGTGGAGATCGGGGGTCGCGACCCTGGCGAGGACGTCGTGTGGTGCGCCGTCGAGGAGCGCCGGCTGGTCGTCATCTTCGACTCGCCGCCCGAGGCGCCGCTCGAGGAGCTCCGCGAGCGGCTGCGCGTCATCGTCCGCGCCTTCCCCACGACCCTCGAGCCGCGGGAGAAGCCTCGTCGCTCGATCGAGCCGCAGCGGGCGCTCGACGACGCGCTGGACATCCTGGCGCAGCAGGCCACGGCCACGCACGCGATCGTCATCGACGACTCGTCTCCCGTCATCTGGGGCAGCTCGGATCTCGAGCGGGGCCCCGAGGACATCGACGACGCGAAGCTCGCGGCGGAGGCGCTGACGCTCGCCTCCGCCGCCGGCATGGACCTCGCGGCGCACCTCGCGGGCGCGTCGAAGGAGCCGATGCCCGAAGAGCTGCAGCGCCTCATCCGGCAGCTCCACGTCGCGTCGGAGCACCAGGCGCGCGACATCGCGCGCTGGCGTGACGTGCTGAGGGTCTCCGCCGCGCTCGTCACGCTGCGCGACTCGATCGCGCGCGAGCCGACAGCGACGCGCTTCGCGCTCCACGACCCCGACCTCGCCATGCTCGCCCGCGGCTTCGGGAACATCTATTGGATGCTCCTCGTCTTCGACCGCGCGGGCTTCAGCGAGCTGCACGCCGAGGCGGCGATGATCCATGCGTCGCCGTGGATCGAGAAGCTCGTGACGGCGCTGCCGCCAGTCGATCCGAGCGGCGGTGGTGGTCGCGTGGCCACGCTGCGCCGGCTTCGCCCGGTCTGAGCCGGGAGCTCGCGACCGCGCTGCCGGATGGATGGCTCGGCTCGCCGGGCGCCATGCGGATGGCCGCCAGCAGCGCGTTCGTGCTCTGCGGGTAGAAGGCTAAGGCTCGGGGCGTTTGCAGATGCAGATGCGATCGTTGGGTGACTGGTCGCATCGACGGCTCGCGCCCCGCTGGCAGAGGTTGCTCGAGGGCCCGTTGTCCCACGCCTCGAGGCACGTCGTGCCCGCGAGCGCACAGGCGGCGTCGCAGTTCGGGACGGCCCCGTCGAAGTTCACGTAGAACTCGCAGCGGTCACCGTCGCCTTCGCGGTCGCAGTCGAGGAAGCCCGGGGCCGCGCCGAAGAGCTCGGCGCAGGTCTCGACGGCGCCCGCGTCGAAGCCCGCGTCGAAGCCCGCGTCGAAGCCCGCGTCGAAGCCCGCGTCGAACCCGGCGTCGATTCCAGGGTCCACGGGCCCCGCATCGAATCCGCCGTCGCGCTCCGGCGGCACCCGCGTGTCACCCGCGTCGCCGCCATCGGCGATTGTCTGCCCACCATCCGCGAAGCGGCTCGACCCCGCGAGCCCCGTCGGGTCCACCGCGCACCCGAGCCACAAGAGCGAGACGACGCGCCACACGCGGACAGGATACCCGATATCGCCAGCGCGGCTCATTCGAGATGGCTCCGCGTTCACGAGGCGCCCGTTGGGCGAGGTCAGGACACCAGCCAGGTGACGAAGACGGCGAGCGCGACGGCGCGCGCGTGCTTCGAAGCCGATGCGCAGCGGGATTGGGCGCGTGCTATTCTCAGCATGTGAGCGATGCGGAGTTCGACAAGCGCGCTGAGGAGCGCCGCGGGCGGTTGACGGGGGGCGTCGCGCGCTCGTTCGACGAGCTCGAGAGGGCGTCCCTCGAGTTCTGGAGCCGCGCGTCCTACGCCTCGAAGCTTCAAGCCACGCACGACGCGATCGTGGAAGCATGGATAGTTCAGGGGCGGCATGGACCTCCACCCAGATTTGACGGATCTACTTGGGGCGTTCTCAAGCTCGGGTGTTGAGTATCTCGTCGTGGGGGGGTGGGCGGTTGCCGTGCACTCGGAGCCACGGTTCACGAAGGACCTCGACCTCCTGATTGGGCCGTCGCCGGAGAACCTGGAACGCGCCGCAGAGGCGCTGCAACGCTTCGGTGCGCCCATGTCGATCGTCGAGCAGGCGCGCTCGCTCGGGCCGGACGAGTTCTTGTTTTTCGGCACGCCCCCCACGAGAGTCGATCTGCTTCGCGCGATCCCAGGGGTCGACTTCGCCGAGGCGTTCGGCCGCCGCGTCGACGTGGCCTGGGCGGGCACCGTCGTCCATGTGATCGGGAAGGCGGACCTCATCGCCGCGAAGCGCGCGGCTGGACGCGAGAGGGATCTGCGCGATCTCCGAGCGCTCGAGCGAGAACGTTGACGCGTCGCCAGTGACGCCCAAGCGTTACCGACCGCGCCAGGGCCCGAAGCCCTCGACGCCGGCGACGCCCGCACGCTACAACCGAGGCCGTGCCCGTCGGTCCGCATTTGCTCGGAACGGACGTCGCGCGCGAGCTCGGCTCGCTCGCGCTCAGCGTCGTGCCGACCGAGAACCCGATGCTCGGGCTGCGCGCCGCGCAGTGGCGCAACGCGCTGGTCCGCGTCGGGCTGAGCGTCCCCCTCTGGGCCGTGCACGACCTCGGCATGCTCGCGTGTGTCGATCCCGAGTCGGTCCCCATCGGGCCGCGCGCTTCCGTCCCCCGCACCCAGCTCGCCGGCCCGCTCGGCGACGCGCTGCGCGCCTACGCCGAGACGCTCCGCGAGCTCGGCGAGTCCGAGGTCACCGAGAAGGCCCGCCAGTGGCGGCTCTCCGACGACCTCATCGCGGTGCTGCTGCTGCGCGTCCTCGGCCCCCTCTGGGAGCGCTTCCGCGGCGCGCACCTCGCGACCGGCAACCCCGCCATCCTGCCCCTCGACCCCGAGGTCTACCGCGATCTCGATCCGCAGCTCCCCGAGCTCTTCGCGAGCGCCGACCGGAGCGACGACCTCGGGTTCCTCCAGCACGTCGCCCGCGAGCGGCTGCGCCTGGTCACCGCGGTCGAGCAGATCGACCTCGACACCCTCCGCCTGCTCGGCATGTTCGGCGCCGAGGCCAACGCCGCGGGCGCGCTTCAAATGCTCGATCTGCTGAACGTCTTCGAGTCTCCGGAGGCGAACGACGTCGTCAACTTCTCGCTCGACCTGCTGCCGAGCGTCCTCGAGACCAAGCGCGCGAGCGGCCAGCAGACCTTCAGCGTCGACGGCTACTCCGGCGTCGAGCGCCGCGGTACGCTCGACTCGCTCGTGCTCAGCGAGCTCGCCTTCGACCCCGACCTCTTCGACCGCCGCTTCGCCGAGAACGAGGTCTTCTACTACGCGCGAGAGAAGCAGCACGAAGAGGATCGGCGCCTGCACTACATCTGCGTCGACGCGAGCGCCTCGATGCGCGGACAGCGGAGCGTCTTCGCGCGCGGCCTCGCGCTCACGCTGATCAAGAAGCTCCTCCTCCAAGGCGAGGACGTCTACTTCCGCTTCTTCGACTCGCGCCTCTACGACGTCCACCACGCGCGCCGCGGTCGCAGCGACACCGGGGGCATCAGCGTCCCCTACGTGCTCTGCTTCAAGGGCGAGCGCGGCCGCAACTACGCCAAGGTCTTCGGCATGCTCGCGAACGACCTGCAGCGCCTGCAGCGCCGCGAGCGCCGGCAGCCCATCGTCTATCTGCTGACGCACGCGCAATGCCACGTCCCGCTCGACACCGTCGAGCGGCTCCGCAACATCGCGCGCCTCTACGGGGTCTTCATGCTGCCGAGCACGGGCGAGCTCGACCTCGAGTACCTCCACCGGCTCCACACCGTCCAGGTCGTCGACGCCGCCGCGCTCGCGCAGCGCGACGCCCGCGCCGCGCGCGCCCTCGAGATCGTCGACGACGCGACGAAGGACGAGCGCCGCTCGCACGTCGCGCCAGCGCCCGAGCCTCGCGCCTCGATCCCGCCGGGCGAGCTCCGCTGAGCCGAGAGCTCCGCGGAGGTCGGCGGTGACCGCCGCATCCTGTGGCGAGGTACTGGCGAGCGTCCCTCGAAGGAAGGTATGAAGCGCCCCGATGCGCACCACCCTCATCCTCACCCGCCGCGACGTCGAGTCCCTCGCCGACATGAAGGTCGCGGTCGACGCGGTCGAGTCCGCCTTCGCCGCCCACGCGCGCGGTGAGGCCAAGATGCCCGCGAAGGTCTACCTCGATCTGCCCGAGCACGACGGCGACTTCCGCGCGATGCCCTCCACCGTCGGCGACGTCGCGGGCGTGAAGTGGGTGAACTCCCACCCGAAGAACCCAGAGCGCTTCGCGCTCCCGAGCGTGATGGGCGTCTACATCCTCTCGGATCCCGCGAGCGCCTATCCGCTCGCCGTCCTCGACGCGACGCTGCTCACCGCGCTGCGCACGGGGGCCTCCGCGGGGGTCGCCTCGAAGCACCTCTGCGCGGCGCCCCCGAAGACCGTCGGCTTCGTCGGCGCTGGGGTCCAAGCCCGCTTCCTCCACGCCGCACACGTCGCGGTCTTCGGCCCCACCTTCGAGTCCATCTTCGCCGACCGGAGCCCCGAGGTGGCCGAGGCGCTCGCGGCGGAGCTCGGTGGCCGCGCCGGCACCGTCGAAGAGGCCGCGGGCTGCGACGTGGTCTGCACCTCGACCCCCTCGCGCGCGCCGGTCGTCTCCCGCGCGTTCGTGCGGGACGGCGCCCACATCAACGCGATGGGCGCCGACGGGCCCGGCAAGCAGGAGCTCGACCCGCAGATCCTCTTGGACGCGTTCGTCGTCATCGACGAGCCCCACCAGGCCGAGCACTCGGGAGAGATCAACGTGCCGATCCACGACGGGGCGTACGCCCTCGACCGCGTCGCGGGGACGCTCGGCGAGATCATCGTCGGGGCGCGGTCGGTCGACCGCGCCAAGCTCACCGTCTTCGACTCCACGGGCTTGGCCATCCAGGACGCCGCCCTCGCCGCGCGCCTCGTGCAGGCCGCTCACGCGCAGGGTGTCGGCACCGCGATCGATCTCGTCGGCGCGAGCTGAGCTCCGATGGCGCGGAGCTCCGATGAACGTGCGCCCCTGAGCCATCGCGGCGTGCCCGGAGCACGCCGGCGCGACCGCTTCGGTCCCTGGACGTCGTCGGCGGGGGAGGCGCCGCGGGGCGTCTCGGCCCCGCGAGTGAACGCGTAGCGTACGGCTCAGGTGCCGACGAAGGGGAGGTACTCGGGCTTCCAGAAGCGGGCCTCGACGTAGCGGAGCGCCTGGGTTTCGTCCGCCGGGAGGCCGTCCTTCTGCGCGACGCCGTCGGCGACGGCGGCGAGGAGGACCGCGGCAGCCACGCGGCGCGAGGTCTCTTGCAGGTCGTCGACCGGCGGGTAGATGCGGCCTTCGTCGAGGTAGCGCTCGCGGGTGTAGGTCGCGAGCGCGTAGGCCGCGGCGCGGACCATGCCGTCGGTGATCTTCCGAGCGTCCGAGAGGATCGCGCCCATGCCGAGGCCCGGGAAGATGAAGGCGTTGTTGCCCTGGCCGATGGCGACGAGCTTGCCCTCCCAGCGTACGTCGCCGAAGGGCGAGCCGGTGGCGACGCGCGCCTTGCCGTCGGTCCAGGCGAGCACCTCGGCCGGGTGGGCCTCGCTGCTCGTCGTGGGGTTCGAGAGCGGGAAGACGATCGGGCGCGCGTGGTTCTGCGCGACCGCGCGCACGACGGCCTCGTCGAAGGCGCCGGGCTGGCCGGAGAGGCCGAGCAGCACGGTGGCGCCGCCGCTCACGACCGTCTCGAGGAGGTCGGGCGTGTCGCGCTCGATCTTCCAATCGGCGATGCGGCTCTTCGGCTGCGCGAAGGGCGCCTTGTACGACTCCATGTTGCGGCCCTCGAGCAGCAGGCCGCGGCTGTCGAGCACGAAGACCTTGGCGTGCGCCTCTTCGCGGCTGAGCCCCGCCTGCATCAGGCCGTCGACGATCGCCGCCGCGACGCCGACGCCGCCGGCGCCCGCGCCGTGGATGACGAAGGTGTGGTCCTGGATGCGCTCGGACTCGAGCGCGCACGCCTGGAGCACGCCCGCGAGCGCGACCGCGCCGGTGCCCTGGATGTCGTCGTTGAAGCTCGGGACGACGTCGCGGTAGCGCTCGAGCACGTCGAAGGCCGCGCCCTTGGCGAGGTCCTCCCACTGGATCACGGCCTTCGGCCAGCGGTGCTTGATCGACGTGACGAAGCGGTCGACGAAGTCGTCGTACTCGGCGCCGCGCAGGCGGCGCTGCCGCACGCCGAGGTAGCGGGGGTCGTTGATGAGGTCGATGCGATCGGTCCCGACGTCGAGCGCGACGGGCATCGTGTGGAAGGGGCTGACGCCGCCAGCCACGGTGTAGAGCGCCAGCTTGCCGATCGGGATCGCGAGGCCGCCGTAGCCTTGGTCGCCGATGCCGAGGATCGCCGACGAGTCGGTCGCGACGATCATGCGGACGTCGCCCATCGGGTAGCTGCGCACCGTGCCCTCGGCGCGGTGGATGTTGATGGGCGAGAACGAGAGGCCGCGCGGGTTCTGGTAGATGTGGCTGTACTGCTGCACCGCCTTGCCGACCGTCGGCGTGTAGACGATCGGCAGCATCTCCTCGAGGTGCGCCTCGAGCAGGGCGTAGAAGAGCAGCTCTTGGCGCTCCTGGATCTCGCGCAGGAACTGGTACTTCGCCAGATCCGACGGCTGCGCGCGGAAGCCGTCGTAGACCCGCGCCGCCTGGTCGGCGAGCGTCTCGACCTGCGGTGGCAGCAGGCCGTCGAGCTCGAGGCTGATGCGCTCCTCCTGCGTGAACGCCGTGCCCTTGTTGGTCAGCACGAGGCGCAGGAGCGCGATGCCGCGGAGGTTGACCTCCATATAACGGCGGCCGGACGGATCCTTCTTCAGGTCGAAGTAGGGCGTCACGGGGCGGCGCTCGGTCTTCTGTGTCTTGCGCGGCGTGGTGGTGCTCGTGTCGGTCATGGTGTTCTCGATCTGGCTCGTGGCTCGCTCGCTCGAAGGTGGCGCGGTGCGGACCTGATGCGGACCTGGTGCGGACGTGGCGCGCGGACGTGGCGCGGGGTCGTGAGCTCTCGTGCGTGCCGGGGAGGTTGGGGGTGAGGGCGTGCCTCGATGGGGCCTCAGCCGAGGAGCGCCGCGACGATCGCGTCGCCCATCGCGGCGGTGCTCGCGTCGCCCCCGAGGTCGCGGGTGCGCGCCTTCGTGAGCGCCTGCTGCACGGCCACCTCGAGCGCGTCGGCGGCCTCGGCTTGGTCGAGCGAGAGCCGCAGCATCATCGCGGCGCTGAGCACGGTCGCGACGGGGTTCGCCACGCCCTTGCCCGCGATGTCGGGCGCGCTGCCGTGGATCGGCTCGTAGAGCCCGGGCGCGCCGGGGTCGCCGAGCGAGGCCGAAGGCAGCAGACCGAGCGTGCCCGTCAGCACGGCGCCTTCGTCGCTGAGGATGTCGCCGAACATGTTGCCCGCGACGACGACGTCGAAGTCGGCGGGGCTCGTCACGAGGCGCATCGCCATCGAGTCGACGAGCTGGTGCTCGAGCTTCACGTCGGGGTGCCGCGCGCCGACCTCGGTCGCGACCGTGCGCCAGAGGCGCATCGAGGCGAGCACGTTGGCCTTGTCGATGCTCGTGACGTGCTTCTTGCGCTCAGCCGCGAGGCGGAAGGCCAGCTCCACCACCCGCTCCACCTCGGGGCGTGTGTAGACCATCGTGTCGAGGGCGCGCTCGCTGCCCTCTTCGCGCGGCTCGCCGAAGTAGATGCCGCCGGTCAGCTCCCGCACGAAGAGCAGGTCCACACCCTCGATGCGCTCGCGGCGCAGGGGCGAGGCGTCCTCGAGGCCCGGCCAGGCCTTCACGGGGCGGAGGTTCGCGTAGAGGCCGAGCGCCTTGCGGATCCGGAGCAGGCCCTGCTCCGGCCGCACCTTGGCTTTGGGGTCGTCCCACTTCGGACCCCCGACGGCGCCGAGCAGGATCGCGTCCGCGCCGCGGCAGGCCGCCAGCGTCTCCTCGGGAAGCGGATCGCCGGTCGCGTCGATCGCCGCGCCGCCGATGAGGCGCTCGTCGAAGTCGAACGAGCGCCCGAAGCGCTTCGCGAGCGCGTCGAGGGCCTTCTTCGCTTCGGCGACGATCTCCACGCCGATGCCATCACCAGGGAGCAAGACGATCTTCTGAGCGCTCATGGGCTTGGGCTTTCTGTCGTCGGTCGTTCTGTCGTCGGGATCGATCGTGCGAGGGTCGATCGTTCGGTCGTCGGGGGTCGAGCGTTCGAGGGTCAGTCGTTCGGTCGTCGGGGGTCGATCGTTCGAGGGTCAGTCGTTCGGTCGTTGGGGTCGATCGTTCGAGGTCGATCGTTCGAGGCTCGATCGTTCGGGGTTCGTATCAGAACGTGGGCGCCCGCGACGCGCGGAGCAACGAGGGCGTCGGCGTGGCCGAGGTCGAGGACGCCCGCGACGCGCGCGGTGCGCCGGCGGGAGCGAGGTCTCAGCCGTGTGTCCCTTCGCGAAGCGTCGCGTCGACCTCGGCCGCGCGCTGCGCACCCGCCGCCGATCCTGGCCCGACGCGCAGGCCATACTCGTAGCCGTCGACGAGCGCCTCGAGGGAGGCCTCGACGATGTTCTTGCTCGCGCCGACGGTGCTCCAGCGCTGCCCGTCGCGCTCGCACTCGAGCAGCACGCGCGTCGTCGCGTCCGTGCCATCGTGCCCATCGAGGATGCGCACCTTGTAGTCGACGAGGCGGATGCCCTCGAGCTCGGGGTAGGCGCCGCGGAGTGCTTCGCGGAGCGCGCCGTCGAGCGCGGCGACGGGGCCGCTCCCCTCGCCCGCTGCGACCCGGACGTCCTCGCCCGCGTCGCCGACCCCGGGCACGGCGACCTTCACGGTGGCTTCGGACCACGGCGCCGTGCCGCGCGGCCGCGCGACGCCCGTGCGGTAGTCGAGCACCACGAAGGCGGGCACGTGGCCGGGCTGCTGTCGCTCGAGCAGGAGCGCGACGGAGGCCTCGGCGGCTTCGTAGGAGTAGCCCCGCGCCTCGCGCTCCTTGATGGTCTCGAGCACGCGCGCCTCGACGCCCTCGGTGCGGAGGCCGAGCTCCTCGGCCTTGCTGAGGACGTTCCCCTTGCCCGAGAGCTCGCTGACGACGACGCGCATCTCGTTGCCGACGAGCTCGGGCGCGACGTGCTGGTACGACACGGGGTCGCGCCGCATCGCGGCGACGTGCACGCCGCCCTTGTGCGCGAAGGCGCTGCGGCCGACGTAAGGCGCGTGCGGGTCCGGCGGGAGGTTCGCGACGGCTGCGACGAAGCGCGACACCGCCGTGAGCTCGGCGAGCTTCCCCTCGCGGAGGCAGCGGCGACCGAGCTTGAGCTCGAGGTTCGGGATGATCGTCGTGAGGCTCGCGTTGCCGCAGCGCTCGCCGTAGCCGTTGATGGTGCCCTGCACCTGCGTGACGCCCGCGCGCACGGCGGCGAGGCTGTTGGCGACGGCGCAGCCGCCGTCGTCGTGCGCGTGCACGCCGAGGGGAAGGTCGACGCGCGCCGTGACGCGACGGACGATGGCGTCGATCTCCCAGGGCATCGAGCCGCCGTTGGTGTCGCAGAGGGCCGCGACCTCGGCGCCGCCGTCGCGCGCCGCGCGCAAGGTGGCGAGCGCGTACTCGGCGTCGTCGCCGAAGCCGTCGAAGAAGTGCTCGGCGTCGTAGAAGACGCGGCGGCCCTGCCGCACGAGGAAGGCCACCGTGTGCTCGATCATGCGTAGGTTCTCGTCGCGCGTGGTGCGGAGCACCTCCTCGACGTGGCGCACCCACGACTTGCCGAAGACCGTGACGATCTCGGTCTCGGCGTCGAGCAGCGCGCGGATCTGCAGGTCGTCCTCGGGGGCGATGCCGGGCCGCGCGGTCGAGCCGAAGGCGACGATGGTCGCGTCGCCGAAGCGGCGGCCGCGGGCGCGCGCGAAGAACTCCGCGTCCTTGGGGTTGCTGCCGGGCCAACCCGCCTCGATGTAGTGGATCCCGAACGCGCCGAGCCGCTCGGCGATGCGCAGCTTGTCGTCGGCGGAGAGCGAGAGGCCCTCGCGCTGCGTGCCGTCGCGCAGGGTCGTGTCGTAGATCTCGACGGGGGTCGCGACGCCGGGGAGGGTGGGGTTCAGATCGATCATGATGCGCTCGTGGGGGAAGGCGGCGTCGCTCAGCCGCGGCTCGCCTCGAACGCCGCGATCGCGGGCTCGCGGGCGAGCAAATAGCCGAGCTCGTCGACGCCCTCGAGCAGCATGCGCTTGGCGAAGGGATCGACGGGGAAGGAGGAGGTCGTGCCGTCCGGCAAGGTGATCGTCTGCGCGTCGAGGTCGACCTTCACCTCGACGCTCGGGTCGGCCTCGAGGCGCGCGCGGAGCGCCGCGTGGTGCGCCGGCTCGAGCTCGATCGGCAAGAGGCCGTTCTTGAGCGCGTTGCCCTTGAAGATGTCGGCGAAGCTGGTCGCGATGACGGCGCGCAGGCCGTAGTCGACGAGCGACCAGGGCGCGTGCTCGCGCGACGAGCCGCAGCCGAAGTTGTGGCCCGAGAGCAGGATCTGGGCGCCGGCGTAGCGCGAGTCGTTGAGCGGGAAGCTCGGCTTGGGGCTCCCGTCGGCCTCGTAGCGCCAGTCCGAGAAGAGCTTCTGCCCGAGGCCGACCTTGTCGGTGACCTTGAGGAAGCGCGCGGGGATGATCTGATCGGTGTCGACGTCGTCGACGACGACGGGGACGAGGCGCGCGGAGAAGGGTCGGAAGGGCTCCATGAAACTCACCTGCTCAAGAGGGTCCGAGGATCGGTGACCTTGCCGGTGACCGCGGCGGCGGCGGCGGTGTAGGGCGACGCGAGGAGCGTGCGCCCCCCCTTGCCCTGGCGGCCCTCGAAGTTGCGGTTGCTCGTGCTGACGGCGACCTGGCCGGGGCCGATCTCGTCTCCGTTCATCGCGATGCACATCGAGCAGCCCGGCTCGCGCCACTCGGCGCCCGCCTCGACGAAGACGCGGTCGAGGCCCTCGGCCTCCGCTTGCTTCTTCACCTCGTGGCTGCCCGGCACGACGAGCGCGCGCAGGCCGCTCGCGACCTTGCGGCCCTCGAAGATCTGCGCGGCGGCGCGGAGGTCCGAGATGCGCGAGTTGGTGCAGCTCCCGATGAAGACGACGTCGACCTCGCGCCCGAGCAGCGGCTTGCCAGCCTCGAGACCCATGTACGCGAGCGCCTTCTGCGTCGCCTCCTTGGCCTGGACGTCCGAGAGCGTCGCCGGATCCGGCACCGGCTCGTCGATGCCGACGCCCATGCCTGGGTTGGTGCCCCACGTCAGGCGCGGCACGAGCGACGCGGCGTCGATCGTGAGCTCGCGGTCGAAGCTCGCGTCGGCGTCGCTCACGAGCCCGCGCCAGCGGTCGACCGCCGCCGCGAAGTCCGCGCCCTTCGGCGCCCGCTCGCGGCCCTCGAGGTAGGCGAAGGTCTTGTCGTCGGCGGCGATCATGCCCGCCTTCGCGCCCGCCTCGATGCTCATGTTGCAGACCGTCATGCGGCCCTCCATGTCGAGCGCCTCGATGGCGGGGCCGGCGTACTCGAGCACGTGCCCCGTCGCCCCGCCGACGCCGATGCGCGCGATGAGCGCCAAGATCAGATCCTTCGCGCTGACGCCGGGCCCCGGCGCGCCCTCGAAGGTCACGCGGAAGGTCTTCGGGCGCGCGTGCAGCAGGCATTGCGTCGCCAGCACGTGCTCGACCTGCGAGGTGCCGATACCGAAGGCGAGCGCGCCGAAGGCGCCGTGGGTCGAGGTGTGGCTGTCGCCGCAGACGATCGTCATCCCGGGGTGCGTGAGCCCGAGCTCGGGGCCGACCACGTGGACGATGCCGTTGCGCGCGTCGCCGAGCGCGAAGAGCTCGATGCCGTGCGCCTCGCAGTTCGCGCGGAGCACCTCGAGCTGCGCGCGGTTCTGTTCGTCCACGAAGACGAAGCGACCGTCGCTGCTCTTCCGGGTCGGCGTGGAGTGGTCCATCGTCGCCTTCGTGCGCTCGGGGCGGCGCACCTTCAGGCCGCGCGCGGCGAGCCCGGTGAAGGCCTGCGGCGAGGTGACCTCGTGGACGAGGTGCAGGTCGATGTAGACGACGGCCGGCGCGCCCGGCTCCTCGGCGACGAGGTGCGTCTCCCAGACTTTCTCGAAGAGGGTCTTGCCCTGGCTCAAACGCATGGTCAGGCCGCTTTCTGCTGCGCGGCGCGCGCCGCGACGAGCCGGTTGAGCGCCGAGAGGTACGCCTTGGCGCTCGCGACGATGATGTCGGTGTCGGTGCCGTGACCGTGGTAGACGCGCTGCGAGGTGTCCTCGCGCTGCGGGTTGAGCTGGTCCTCGTCTTCGCCGCGGCTGCGCACGCGCACGCTCACCTCGCCGAGCGCGTCGATGCCCTCGGTGACGGAGGTGACGGTGTACTCGAGCAGCTCGACGCCGTCGGGGTGCAGGCCGATCTCGGCTGCGACCTCGTCGATGGCCTTGAAGACGGCGTCGACGGGGCCGGTGCCCACGCAGGCGCGCACGTGGATGGCGTCCTCGGCGTCGTTCTCGCCGACCTTCGCGCCGCCGCTGCGCAGGCGCACGGTCGCGGTCGGCAGGCCCATCGAGCCGCACGCGACCTGCAGACCGTCGAGGCGGAGGTGCTCGACCGGGCGGTAGAGCTCGTCGCTCACGACCGCGATGAGGTCGGCGTCGGTGATGCGCTTCTTCTTGTCGGCGAGGGCCTTGAAGCGCGCGAAGGCCTTGTCGAGGTTGTCGCCCTCGACCGGGTAGCCGAGCTCGCCGAGCCGCGCGCCGAAGGCGTGGCGGCCCGAGTGCTTGCCGAGCACGAGGTGCGTGCGCGACGCGCCGACCGTCTCGGGGCGCATGATCTCGTACGTCTCTTCGTTCTTGAGCATCCCGTCCTGGTGGATGCCCGACTCGTGCGCGAAGGCGTTGGCGCCGACGATCGCCTTGTTCGGCTGCACGACCATGCCCGTCACCTTCGAGACGAGGCGCGAGGCGCGCGTGAGCTGCGTCGAGTCGATGCCGGTGCGCAGCCCGAGGAGCGCGCGCCGCGTCTGGATGGCCATCGCGATCTCTTCGAGGCTCGTGTTGCCCGCGCGCTCGCCGATGCCGTTGATGGCGACCTCGACCTGCCGCGCGCCGTTGAGCACGCCCGAGAGGCTGTTCGCGGTCGCGAGGCCGAGGTCGTCGTGGCAGTGGACGCTGATCACGCAGCGCTCGATGCCCGGGACGTTCTCCTTGATGAGCCGGATGCGCTCGCCGTACTCGTGCGGGAGCGTGTAGCCGACGGTGTCGGGGATGTTGAGGGTGGTCGCGCCGGCCTCGATCGCGGCGGCGAGCGCCTCGTAGAGGAACTCCATCTCCGTGCGGCCCGCGTCCTCGGGGCTGAACTCGATGTCCTCGCAGAGGCTGCGCGCGTAGCCGACCATCTCGCGGATGCGCGCGACGACCTCTGCTTTGCTCATGCGCAGCTTGTGCTCGCGGTGGATGGGCGAGGTCGCGAGGAAGGTGTGGATGCGCGGCTTCTGGGCGGGCGCGATGGCCTCCCAGCATTTGTCGAGGTCACCCTTGGTGGCGCGCGCGAGGCCGCAGATGGTGGGCGGCTCGGACGAGGGGCGGCCGATGACCTGCTCGCGGCCCACCGTCTCGGCGATGGTCTTGACGGCGCGTAGGTCGTCGGGGCTCGCGGCAGGGAAGCCCGCTTCGATGATGTCGACGCCGAGGCGCGAGAGGGTCTTGGCGACCTCGAGCTTCTCCTTCGAGGTCATGGTGGCCCCCGGGGATTGCTCGCCGTCCCGGAGCGTGGTGTCGAAGATGCGTACGTAGTCGTTCATGGGGGTGTCTCGGCGTGTCTCGGTCGCGTGGTGCCCTTGCCCTTGCCCTTGCCCTTGCCCTCGCCCTTGCGCTCGCCCTTGCCCTTGCCCTCGCCCTTGCCCTCGCCCTCGCCCTCGCCCTTGCGTGGTCGTTCGCGTGGGGGGGGCTCGACCTCGGGGCTTCTCGGTCTCGTTCGTGTGGGGAGGGGGTCGGGGGGGAGGGGGCTTCTCGGTCTCGGGGGGAGGGGGCTTCTCGGTCTCGTGGGGACCCTCTCGTTGGGCAGGGGCAGGGGCAAGGGCACGGGCAGGGGACTGCTCGGCCTCGGGCCTTTGGCCCTCTTCAGTCGCCCGGCTTGATCTCCACCGCGTCGACGAAGGTCATCATCGCGCGCAGCTTGCTGCCGACCTGCTCGATCTGGTGCTCCTGCTCGGCGGCCCGGGTCCCGAGGAACTTCTTTCGGCCGGTCTCGTTCTCCGCGATCCAGGTCTTCGCGAACTCGCCGCTGCGGATCGACGCGAGCAGCCCCTCCATTGCCTTTTTCGCCTCGGGCCCGATGACCTGCGGGCCGGCGACGTAATCACCCCACTCCGCGGTGTCGCTCACCGAGTAGCGCATGTAGTTCAGGCCGCCCCGGTACATCAGGTCCACGATGAGCTTCAGCTCGTGCATGCACTCGAAGTACGCGACCTCCGGCTGATAGCCGGCGTTCACGAGCGTCTCGAAGCCCGCCTTCACGAGCGCCGACACGCCGCCGCAGAGGACCGCCTGCTCGCCGAAGAGGTCCGTCTCGGTCTCCTCGCCGAAGGTCGTCGTGAGCACGCCCGCGCGCGCGCTGCCGATGGCCGCCGCGTAGCTGAGCGCGAGCGCGTCGGCCTGACCGCTCGCGTCCTGGTGGATCGCGAGCAGGGCCGGGACGCCGCCGCCCTCCTGGTAGGTCTCGCGCACGCGGTGGCCCGGGCTCTTCGGCGCGATCATCGACACGTCGACGAAGTCGGGCGGCGTGATGGTGCCGAAGTGGATGTTGAAGCCGTGGGCGAACATCAGCGTGTCGCCCTTCTTCAGCGTCGGCGCGATCGACTCCTCGTAGATCGCCTTCTGCGAGGTGTCGGGCGCGAGCACCATGATCACGTCGGCCTCTTCGCAGGCGTCGCGGACGCTCAGCACGCGCAGGCCCGCAGCCTCCGCCTTGCCCGCGCTCTTGCTGCCGGCGCGCAGGCCGATGCGCACGTCGACGCCGCTCTCCTTCAGGTTGAGCGCGTGCGCGTGCCCCTGCGAGCCGTAGCCGACGATGGCCACCTTCTTCTGGGTGATGAGCGCGAGGTCGGCGTCCTTCTCGTAGCGGATGATCGTCATGGTCTCTCTCGTCGGTTTCGTTCGGGCCCGCGCGGCGGGCGTGAAGGTGTGTGCGTGAAGGTGACGGGTTCGGGCGGCGCGCGATCAGCGGCCGAGGCGGCCCTGGGGATGGTGACGCTGAGCACGGTGGCGCTGAGCGTGGTTGTTCTGAGCACGGTGGCCCTGGACGTGGTGGCCCTGGACGTGGTGGCCCTGGACGTGGTGGCCCTGGACGTGGTGGCCCTGGACACGGTGGCCCTGGACACGGTGGCGCCGAGCACCGCGACGCTGGGCACGGGCCCTCAGGCGGCCTCGCCCCGCGATAGCTGCGGGCGCTCGGCGGCGCGCGTCATCGCGACGAGGCCGGTTTGCACCATCTCGAGGATGCCGAAGGGCGCGAGCACCGCGGCGAGCCGCTCGATCTCCTCGTGCGTGCCCGTCGCCTCGACGACGACCGAGTCGGGGCCGAGGTCGACGGCGCGCGCGCCCACGGTCGAGAGGATCTGCAGCACCTGCGGCCGCACGTCGGGCCCTGCGCTCACCTTGATGAGCGCGAGGTTGCGCTCGACCCGCGGCGAGTCGGTGATGTCGTCGACGCGCAGGACGTTGACGAGGCGATAGAGGTTCGCCTCGATGCGGCGCGCCACCGAGGCGTCGGTCTCGCAGACGATCGTCATGCGCGAGATGCCCTCCTCGTGCGTGCGGCCGACGTTGAGCGAGTCGATGTTGTAGCTGCGCCGCCGGAAGAGCGACGCCACGCGGTCGAGCACGCCCGGCTGGTCTTCCACGTGCACCACGAAGGTTCGGGTCTGCTTCATCTCGTCCTCGCTCAGTCCTCGCCCGTCTCGTAGATCGGGTTGTGCTTGCGCTCGGGGCGCCGGATCATGTCGTCGAGGTCCTTGCCGCTCGCGACCATGGGATAGACGCTGTCTTCCTGCTCGACGCGGAAGTCGATGACGACGGTCTCGGGTGAGGCCTGCGCCTCACGGACCGCGGCCTCGACCTCGGCGCGCGCCGTGACGCGCATCCCTCGGACGCCGTGCGCCTCGGCGAGCTTGACGAAGTCGGGGCTCTTCATCGGCGTCGCGACGTAGCGTCCGCCGTAGAAGAGCTCCTGCCACTGGCGCACCATGCCGAGGTAGCCGTTGTTGATGATCGCGACGTGGATCTTGATGCCCTCTTGGGCGATCGTGCTCAGCTCGCAGGCGGTCATCTGGAAGCCGCCGTCGCCGACGATGACCCAGACCTCGGTTGGATCCGCGCCGCCGATCGGGTGCGGTCCGAGCGCGAAGCGGGCGCCGATGGCGGCGGGGAGCGCGAAGCCCATCGTCCCGAGGCCGCCGCTCGTGAGCAGCTTTCGCGGGTGGTCGTGCTTGTAATACTGCGCCTCCCACATCTGGTGCTGGCCGACGTCGGTCACGACGAGCGCGCGGCCCTCCGTGAGGCGCCAGAGATCGTGGATGACGTGGGCGGCGTAAAGGCGGCCTTCGTCGGGGAGCGCCTGGATGTCGCGGACCGCGCTGTCACCCTTCATCTCGTCGATGCGCGCGAGCCACGCGGGACGGCGCTTCTCGTCGAGGGTCGGTACGAGCTGCGCGAGCACGTCGCGCACGTCGCCGACGAGCGCGACGTCGACCTTCACGATCTTGTCCACCTCGGCCGGGTCGAGCTCGACGTGGATCTTCTTGGCCTTCTGCGCGAAGGTCTTGGGGTTGCCAGTGATGCGGTCGTCGAAGCGCATCCCGAGCGCGAGGATCACGTCGGCCTCTTGGATGGCCTTGTTGACCCAGGCCTCGCCGTGCATGCCGGCCATGCCGAGGGCGAGCGGGTGCGTCGCCGGGAAACCGCCGAGCCCCAGCAGCGTCGAGGCGACGGGGACGTCGCGCTTGCCGACGAGCTCGAGGAGGAGGTCGGTCGCGCCGGCGCGGATGACGCCCTGTCCTGCGAGGATGATCGGGCGCTCGGCCGAGTCGAGCAGGCGCTTGGCCTCCTCGAGCTCGCGGGCGAGCGGCGCGCGCTCGGGGCGATATCCGGGCAGCACGATCGGCGCGTCGCTCCACTCGAAGGCGCAGCTGCCCTGCTGTGCGTCCTTCGTGATGTCGACGACGACGGGGCCGGGGCGGCCGGAAGCGGCGATGTAGAAGGCCTCGCGGATGACGCGCGGGATGTCCTCGGCGCGACGGACGAGGAAGTTGTGCTTGGTGATCGGCAGCGTGACGCCGGTGATGTCGACCTCTTGGAAGGCGTCGCTGCCGATCAGCGCGCCAGGCACCTGCCCCGTGATGCAGACCATCGGCACGTTGTCGAGCATCGCGGTCGCGATGCCCGTGACGAGGTTCGTCGCGCCGGGGCCGGAGGTCGCGACGCAGACGCCGACCTTGCCGGACGCACGCGCGTAGCCGTCCGCCATGTGCGAGGCGCCCTGCTCGTGGCGGACGAGCACGTGGTGAATCATCGGGTAGCGCGCCATCGCGTCGTACGCAGGCATGATCGCGCCGCCGGGGTAGCCGAAGACGACATCGACACCGACTCGGACCAAGGATTCCCAGAGGATTTCGGCACCCGTGAGCACGGTGCCTGGCGCGTGCAGGGCGCCGGATCGGGGCAAGGGAGCGTTCATCAGGGGTCTTCGGGGCTGGCAGCTGGGGGCTGCTTCAGGCGTGGGAAGGGCGCCGACGGCGAGGTCGACGGAAGGCCTTGGAGGCTGTGTAGCGAGAGGCGCGACGGCGGTCGGGGGCGCGCTGCGTCGCCCGGGCAAGGCTCGATGTCAATCGAAGCCAGGCGTGCCCTGACGGCTCGCATCCACGGGCTGGCTGCCGATCTCGACCGTCCGCATGACTGAGGGGAGGAGGCCCTCGAAGGGCTCTCGTCGCGGCGTCTCGGAGACCAAGCCCCGAAACGCGAGCGCCCCAGCGGGTCACGCTGGAGCGGCTCAGAAGAGGTTCTCGGCGAAGCGATGGCCCAGGCGCTCGTCTCGGCAGCGGCGGAGCACCTCGGCCGCGCTCGGCAGCGGGGGCGCCATGCGGTCGGCGGCGGTCGGGGTCGGGGCGGCGGGCTTCTTGTTCGGGGTCATGGGGTTCTCCTGGTCTTGAAGGGTCTCGGGAAGCGCAGTTGGCTGGAGGTCATGGACGAAGCCCCCGCTCCGGGTGGCTTCGGTGCGGGGGCCTGGCGGTCTTCTCTGCGTGCGATGCGTTCGTCAGAGCGTGCCGGTCCCCGCGCGTCCAATGAGAATTAGGACGCCTAGGGCGAGCACGACGACCTCCAGCGCGCGACCGACCGACCGCGGAGCGGCGTCGATGCGGGGGGCGAAGGTCGTGAGCGAGGTCACGAGGTAATCCTGTGGGTGGCAACGCATCGCGTCAAGAAAAAAATTTGATCGTCTGCCTGCTGTGGCCGCGATTCGTTAGACGCCACCGCTAGCGGCCGAACGTTTCGTTGTTCCTGTCGTGCTGCGAGACCCCTTCGCGAAAGTTTGGCCCCTAATTCGGCGCCGAGGACCGAACGGCGTACGACCGTGAGATCGGTCTCCGAGGGAACGGTGACGCCAGCTCGACGGCCCACGCCAGCGCGACGTTCACCCTGGGGAGTCCTGGGCGGAGCAGAGGCGGCGCCGGCAAACGCGGAGCCGTGCGCACGCCCACAGACCCGCGAGGCTACTGCAAGGCACGGTGTTGGAAGTGCAGCTTCTAACTTCATGAGGTGCCCATGCTTCGCTTCGTTCTGTCGCTATCGCTCGTATTTGCTTTGGCTTGTGGCTCGTCCGACTCGTCCTTCATCGTGGAGGAGGGCTGGGAGTTCACGGGCTATTCGAAGAACACGCAGGAGCACTTCCCGGACTTCACCGATCCGACGGGTCGCTGGACCGGCCACTACCCCGCGGACTGCGCGGGGACGACGGGCGAGGCGGCCTTCGCCTGCACCGAGCAGCGTTTCTGGCAGGCGCTCACCTTCGACCACGCGACCCGCCTCGAGGTCTCGGCGATCTACGACGCGACCCTCGCCCGGCTCGACGGGTCGGGGGAGATCAGCGACCTGCTCCTCGGGATGATGTACTTCCGCCGCGGTCACCTCGCGACCGCGCTGAGCACGGAGAACCAGTACATCCCAGGCGGCGGCCTGCCGAGCTTCTTCGAGGACTTCCGCCGCGCGCTCGAGCTGATCCCCGCCGACAGCTTCGTGCGGCCGATGGTCGAGTCGTTCAGCCTCTCGGTCGACGCGGTCTTGCCCTACGTCGCGCCCGTCGACCTCAGCCGCGAGGAGGCGGACGTGATGCTGGCCCAGCTCCGCGACGCGGCCGCGGGCGACGCCTCCGGGCTCTTCCTCTTCGTGACGAGCGCGGCAGGTCTCCCGGTCGAGAGCGGCTGGCCCGAGGCGGCGCGGCGAGCGCTCGACGACTACGAGGCGATCTGTCCGAACCACGAGTGCGCGACCACGACCTCGCGCGCGCCCTTCGCGCTCCCGGGCTCCGACTGGATCTTCGCCGACGCTTACGCGCGCCTCGGGGATCGCGAGCGCGCCATCGCGCTCTACGATCGCGCGCTCGCGTGGCCGGGCGCGGAGTCGTGGCCGGCGCGCGCGGGCCTCGTCGCCGAGCGCGCTGCGCTCGACGAGCGGATGGCGGCGTACGCGGCGGCGGGTGAGACGGAGAGCGTCTTCATGAGCATGAGCTCGAACGGCGCGTTCGCGTGCGTGATGTGCCACCAGCCGTCTTCGTCGATGGGGCTTCCAGGTCCGCTGCGAGACTGACTCGCATCCGGGGCGCCGGGTCCGCGTCCGTGTCCGAGGTTGCGAGTCCGGTTCCGAGTCCGGTTCCGAGTCCGGTTGCGAGTCCGGTTCCGAGTCCGGTTCCGAGTCCGGTTCCGAGTCCGGTTGCGAGTCCGGTTCCGAGTCCGGTTCCGAGTCCGGTTCCGAGTCCGGTTCCGAGTCCGGTTCTGAGTCCGGTTCTGAGTCCGTGGTCTGCGCGGGTCGACTCCTTCCGCCGCCGCCGCTGGCGGTAGACGGCTGCGCCGAACGCGCCCATACCCGCGCCTCATGAATGACCTCCTCGCGGCGCTGCCGCCGCACCTGCGCGAGCGCGCGGCCTTCGTCGGTGAGCGTCGCCCCACGAAGCCGCGCTTCGTCGTCTATTGGATGCGCGTCGCGATGCGCGGGCACGACAACCCCGCGCTCGACGCCGCTTGCGCGCTCGCGCGGGCGCTCTCGCTGCCGGTCGCGGTCTATCAGGGGCTCTCCGAGCGCTACCCCTACGCGTCCGATCGACACCACACCTTCATCCTCGAGGGCGCCGCCGACGTCGCGCGCGAGCTCGGCGCGCGCGGCATCACCTACCTCTTCCACCTCGAGCGCGGCGCGCGTCGCCCAGCGCTCCGCTCGCTCGCGAAGGCGGCGGGGCTCGTCGTCGCGGACGCGATGCCGACCCCTCCGCTCCGGCGGATGACGGCGGCGCTCGCCGCGAAGGTCGCGACGATCGAGGTCGACGCGAGCTGCGTCGTGCCGATGTCGCTCTCGAAAGAAGCGCCGAGCCGCGCCTTCGTCTTCGCCGAGCGCACCGCGCGCGAGCGCCACGCGCGCCTCGCCGCGCTCGCGGAGGCGGGCTGGCCGAGCGCGGGCTGGCCGAGCGCGGGCGAAGACGGGAGCGAAGACGGCGCGCGGTTCGTCCCGGCGGTCGACTTCGAGCCGGTCGACGTCGCGAGCCTCGACGACGCGGCGCGCGCGGCGCTCGTCGCCGCTTGCGACGTCGATCACGGCGTCGGTCCCGTGCGCGAGACGCGCGGCGGCGGCGAGGCTGGGTACGCACGGTGGCGTCGTTTCGTCGAGGACGGGGGGCTCGCGGGGTACGCGGCGTGGCGCGACGACCCGCTCGCCGACGGCGTCTCGCGCATGAGCGCGTACCTGCACTACGGCATGGTCTCGCCCTTTCGGCTGGCCGCCGAGGCCGCGCGCGCCCGCGACGCGGGCGCAGCGGGCGCCGAGAAGTTCCTCGACGAGCTGCTCACGTGGCGCGAGCTCGCGTGGCACGCCGCGGCGCACCTCGAGGACCTGGAGTCGCTCGGCGCGCTGCCGAAGTGGGCCCGCGACACCCTACGCGAGCACGAGGGGGACCCGCGCGAGCCGCGCTCCTGGGAGACGCTCGCGCGCGCGCGGACGGGGGACGCGCTCTGGGACGCGGCGCAGCGGTCGCTGCTGCGCTCCGGTGAGCTGCACAACAACGTGCGCATGACCTGGGGCAAGGCGGTCCTCGGTTGGACGCGGACGCCCAAGGAGGCGCTCGGCGTGCTCGTCGACCTGAACCACCGCTACGCGCTCGACGGACGCGATCCCGCGTCCTACGGCGGGCTGCTCTGGTGCCTCGGGCTCTTCGACCGGCCCTTCGAGCCGCCGACGCCCGTGCTCGGCAAGGTGCGGGCGCGCCCGACCGAAGCGCACGCGGCGCGCCTGGACGTCGAGCGCTACGCGGCGCGGACGAGCCGACCTTCGCGCGCCGCGCCTCCCTCGGTCGCCATCGTCGGCGCGGGGATCGCGGGGCTGAGCTGCGCGCGGACGCTGAACGATCACGGCTGGCCGGTGCAGGTCTTCGACAAAGGACGGCGCGCGCCGGGGGGGCGGTGCTCGTCGCGCTGGGATGGCGAGAGCGAGTACGCGCGTTGGGTCGTCGATCACGGCGCGTCGCTGCTCGTGCCCGACGGGCCGCGCTTCCGTCGCCACCTGCGGAGCTGGGCGCAGGACGGGCTCGTCGCCCCGTGGGAGGGGCGCTTCGTCCGCTTCGAGGACGGGCGCGCGCGACCGGAGCAGGGACACGAGCGCTGGGTGGCGACGCCGACGATGAGCACGCTCGCGGCGCACCTCGCGGACGACGCGGACGTGACGCTCGACGTGCGCGTCGACCGCGTGGCGCGCGACGGCGAGCGGTGGCGCCTCTCGGGCGTGCGCGGGTCGGGGCCGCCTGGCTCTGGCCGCGCGGGCGAGCCCATCGACCTCGGCGCGTTCGACGTCGTCGTGATCGCCACGCCCGCGCCGCAGGCGGCGCCGCTGCTCGCTGCGGCGCCCTCGCTCGCTCTGCGGGCCGAGCACGTCGCGATGGATCCGTGCCTCGTCGCAATGGTCGCGTTCGAGCGCAGCGTGGAGCCGGGCTGGGACGCCGCCTTCGATTCGACGGGCGAGCTGCAGTGGATGAGCCGCGAGTCGAGCAAGCCCGAGCGGCCGACCCGAGCCGACGACCCCGACGCGCTCGACGCGTGGGTGCTCCAAGCAGGTCCCGAGCTGAGCGAGGCGCTCCTCGAGCTGCCGGCCGACGCCTTCGCCGACGAGCTCCTCGCGCGCTTCGAGGCGCGCGTCGGTCCCCTGCCACGCGCGACGTGGCGACAGGGGCACCGCTGGCGCTACGCGCAGGTCAGCGACCCCGTCGGCGAGCCCTGCCTCTTCGACGTCGGCGCGCGCCTCGGCGCGTGTGGCGATTGGTGCCTCGGCCCGCGCCTCGAGGATGCCTTCGAGAGCGGCGTCGCGATGGCGGGCCGGGTGCTCGCGCTCTGATCCGAGGGCATGCGCTCGATGCTGATCGGGCGCAGCGAGGTCACGCCCAGGTCACGGTGGGGAAGGGGGGACCCGGGCGCGCGAGCCCGTAGCCCTGCACGTACGACACGCCGAGATCGACGAGCGTGTCTCGCTCGGACTCCGTCTCGATGCCCTCCGCGACGACCTCCATGTCGAGGCCGCGGGCCAAGAGCGTGAGCGACGAGACCACCTCGCGCCGCACCGAGTCGGTGTCGACCCCGCGCACGAGCGACATGTCGATCTTCACGATCTCGGGCCTGACGCGAGCGAAGTAGCTCAGCCCCGCGTAGCCTGCGCCCAAGTCGTCGACGGCCACGCGATAGCCCAGCTCTCGCAGCGATCGCAGGCGCTGCTCGACGTCCGGCACCGACTCGAGCGACGCGCGCTCGGTGAGCTCGAGGACCACGCGGCGCGCGTGGCGGGCGAGCGGCGACGAGAGCTCGTAGAGCTCGGGATCCGCGAGGTCGGCGGGGTGCAGGTTCACGAAGAGCTGCCCCGTGGCCGGGCTCTCGGCGAGCTGGGCGGCTGCGATGCTGCGCACGCGCCGGCCGAGCTGGTGGAGCCCGCCTAGGCTCTCGGCCACCTCGAGCAGCGCGAGCGGCGAGGGGAAGCTCGGCTCGGAGCTCCGCATCAACGCCTCGTGTCCGATCGCCTCGCGCGTGCGGACGGAGACGATCGGCTGGAACACGAGCCGCAGCCCCGCGAGCCCTGCGCGGAAGCGCTCTTCCAGCGCGACCCGGTCGATCCAGCCGGTACGGTCGCGGGTCAGTCTTCGCAAGCGGGCCGCCTCTCCGACGACCGCGCGGAGCACGTCCGCTTCCACGGGCTTGGCGAGGTAGCGGAACGCGCCGAGCTCGACGGCGACCGCGGCGCTCTCGAGGTGAGGCGCGCCGGTCACGAAGATCACGGGCAGGTCGAGATCGTGCTCTCGGATCGCCCGCACCATGTCGAGGCCCGACATCCCGGGCATCGAGAGATCCGAGAGGACCACGTCGTAGCTCTCCCTCGCGATCGCTTCGAGCGCGCTCGCCCCGTCGGCCGCCCGGTCTACCGTCGCGCCAGTCGCGCGCAACATTCGGCAAAACGCGCTCGCGACGAGGTCGTCGTCGTCTACGACCAACACGCGGCTCCGCTCGAGCGCGGTACCCAACGACATCCCCTTCGTCATCCGAGACCCCTTGCCCGCAAACGCCCAACCAAACGCCTGCGACCCTAATCCCGGACGATAGTCGTGTTTGGGAAGAGCGTCGATGCTGCGCGGGTGTTCTCCCTCGTTTGGGGGAGACCGCGCCAACCCGCCTTGGCACATCGGCCTGCGGCGGCTCCGAGGAGCGGGACATGGTCGGCGTCCTCCGAGGTCCGCCCTACGGACGTGCGCCGCGGTTTGATCCGGGCATTGACCGGCCGACCATCGACCGACGCCGCGACGCTTGCGCAGCCTCGGCCATCATCCCTCCTCGCGGATGAACATGGTTTTGTCGCGACGGCGGGCGACCAGCTCACGCGCAGGTCACGCGGCCTCGGCCATCATCCCGGCGTCGAGGAACGAGAAATATCCCTCCGCGCCGATGATCACGTGATCGAGGACCTCGACGCCGAGGATGTCGCCGGCCGCGCGGAGGCGGTGGGTGAGGGCGACGTCCTCGGGGCTCGGCTCGGGGACGCCCGAGGGGTGGTTGTGCACGAAGACCACCGCCGCGGCCGCGCGACGGACGAGCGTGCGGAAGACGGTCGCCGGCTCGACGGGGCACGCGACGAGGCTCCCGGTCGCGAGGAGCAACGTCGCCATCGGGCGGTGCTTGGCGTCGAGGGGGATCGCGAAGAAGTGCTCGACCTCGGCCCGCGCGAGCTTCGGCCGGAGCGCCGCGTCGACGTCGCGGCTCGACGCCAGCCGGCGGCCCTTGGCGAGCGGCCGGGTGAGCGCGCGACGGCCGAGCTCCACCGCGGCGAGCAGGCGCGCGGCCTTCCCTGGGCCGATGCCCGGCAACGAGGCCAGCTCGTGCGCGCTCGCGTGGAGGAGGGCGTCCGTGCTGCCGAGTCGGCTGAGCAGGCGGCGCGCGGTGAGGTGCACGTCGGCGGTCGTGTGCCCCGTGCCCAGCACCAGCGCGACGAGGTCGGCGTCGATGAGGCTGTCGGGGCCGTGGGTGAGGAGGCGCTCGCGGGGTCCGTCGGTCATGGGGAGGTCGCTTTGCACGAGCTGGGCCGAGCCTTGGGTCGCGGATCGTCCGAGAATTCGTCAATGATCTCAGGGGTGATCTTTCGCTGCGGGAGGCCTCTGGCGGCGGATTGGCGGCGGAAGGGGTGGCGGCCGCCAGGTGAGGTGAAGCCGCGCGAGGACTCGTCGCGGGCTGCTCGACGATCGTTTCGTCGAACGTCGCGCGTCGTCTCATTCGGGCGTCGCTCCGGCGAAAACGACAGTGATATCGATGGATAAATCAGTGGCCCGAGTCTTGAAATGGTGCTCGGGCATGAAACAGACCCTCGCCACCCTCGTCGCCGCTACGATGAGCTGCACGAGCGCCGCTCCAGGCGTGGCGCGCCAACCGCGCCCTCGGCGTTGCGAGGCCAGTGAAGCGGTCTCGTTCGACGACGTGAGCTTCGCGACGAGCCCCGGCGGCGCGCCGGAGGTCACGGTCGACTGGCTCTCCGAGAACCGCTGCAAGGTCCGCCTCATCGACGTCCGCGAGACGTCCGAGCTGCTCGAATCGGGCTCGATCGAGGGCGCCGAGCACGTGCCCATCGCCGCCCTCTCGCAGGAGGCGAGCGACTGGAATCCGCGCGAGCCCGTCGTCGTGCTCTGCCGCTCGGGCCGCCGGTCCGCGCGCGCCGTGGCCACGCTCGAGAGCCTCGGCTTCGATCGTGTCGCGTCCCTGACGGGCGGGCTGCTGAGCTGGCAGCTCGCGGACCAGCCGATGGTCGCGGTCCCCACGCGGCCCCCGCCGCCCATGGCGGCGCGCGTGGACGGCCCGATCTCGGTCGAGAGCCTCGAAGAGGCGCTCGCTGCGGCGCCCCCGCGACCGGTCCGGGCGGCGACGCTCCTGCTCCACGGCACCGAGTCCTGCGTCGATGGGCGTGAGGATCACGCGGTGCTCGGCACGCCGGGTGGCGACGCCGGCGAGCTCCTGCTCGCGCTCTCGACGATCGAGTCCCTCGTGAACGAGCAGCGCGCGGCCTCGGCCAGCGACCAGCCCTTCGTGCTCGAGGACGGCGCCATCGTCGCGCTCTTCGACGCCTACGTGCAGAGCTTCGGCCGCGTCTACTTCCACAGCGACGAGCACGCGATGCAGCACCTGCGCCGCGCGCTGCGCGACGATCCTCGCTTCCAAGGCGCGCCTCTCGGCGCCACCGCCAGCGATCTCGAGGCCTTTCTCCGCCGCCCGCCGGCGGCGCTGCGCGAGCCCCTCCTCGAGCATCTGCTCGAGCCCTCGCACGTCGGCTGCGGCCACCTGCGCCTCGTCCTGCAGAACCCCGAGCAATACGGCGTCCGCGCGGGGCTCTCGCGCGCGCTCGGCCGCGTCGTGCACCAGATGCTCTGGACGCGTCCCGAGCTGGTCGACTTCGTGGTGCTCCATGGAGATCACCAGGAAGAGGCCGTGGTCAACGTCGTGCTCGATGGCGCCGTGCACGCCTTCAGCAACGTCCCCGCGATCTCCCCTCGGCTCGGCGGGCACTCCGTGTTCTTGAACCACCCGCAGGTCGCCGCCTTCGTGCGCGAGCAGCACGCGCGCTTTCTCTTCCAGGAGGTGCCCGCGCTCCGCGCGCACGGCATCACGGAGGAGCGCTTCGAGGCCGCCCTCGCCGAGCGCGCCGGGCGCCAGCTCGACGCGACCCTCGGCCACCTGGCCCCGCGCCTGCCGGTCTTCGAGCTGCGCTTCGAGAACGGGCGCGCGAGGGTGTCGAGGACGCGATGAGGCCGCCCGCCCACGTCCGGACGCGCGCGCCGTTCGCGTGGGTCGCGGCGTGGGTCGCCGTCGCGTGGCTCGCGTTCCCCGCAGCGGCGCAGCGATCGGACATCGTTCGCGCCGGGGGTGAGCGCGACGCGATCGTCGGCCCCGCGACGCTCGCGGACGCGCGGGCGTCCGCGTCCGACGTGGGCGCGGGCGCCGGGGAGGCGGCGCGGCGCGTCGTGCCGACCGGCGTCTCCGGCGTCGAGCCCGTCCCCACGGTGCACGACCGGCCCGACGCGCCCGGCCCCTCGGACCGCATCGGGCCTTTCGAGATCGAAGGCCGACACGGCCGCCTCGGGATTGGTCTTGGCATCCACCTCCGCTCGACGGTGGATCACGACGCGCAGGGCACGCGGAGCTCGCTCGATTTGCAGCGCATGCGCTTCTTCCTTCGCGGCGCGATGCTCGAGGAGCGCCTCCGCTTCAACATCCACCTGAACCTGACGCCGAAGTTCACGGAGCTCGTCGACGTGTCGATCGACGGCCGCCTCCACCCGGCGGTCGCCGTCCGAGTGGGCGCGCACAAGATCCCGTTCACGAGCTATTGGTGGCTCTCGTTCCCACAGTTCCAGCTCGTCGACTGGCCGACGACCATCGCGTATTTCGGCGGCGGCCGTCAGGTCGGCGTGACGGTCTTCGACCCTCGCGAGGGACCCGGCGTCCACTACGCGATCGGCGTCTACCAGGGGCAGAGCCTCAGGCCTCGCAACGGCGCGTTCTTCACCACCGTCTACGGCGACCGGCCCACCAATCACCTCGACCTGCGGCGTTACGCGCCGCTCGCCGAGCCCCACCCCGAGATCGTCGGACGCCTCAGCTGGAGCACGGAGACGGTGTTGATCTCGGCGAGCGCGGCCTGGGATCTGCGCCCCGTCCACGGCGTCGACGAGACCTTGCGCTTCGCGATCGACGCGCGGGTGCAGCGCGGGCCGATGACACTCTGGGCGGCGGGGTACCTGAGCGCCTCGGAGCGACGCGACGGCAAGCTCGACCTCGCCCTCGGCGGATCGATGGTGGAGCTCGGGGTGTGGGCGCATCGGCGCCTCCTCCTCGCGGCGCGCCACGCGGTCGTGGTGCGCACGCAGGCCCTCCGCCGAGACGCGCGCGAGACGGCGGCCGAGCGGGTGCTCGCGGACCCGAGCCTCGCCGACCAATACGCCAACGTGGGAGGCGTGCGCGTCGAGCACGAGAGCATGCTCGGCGTCACGGTGCCGCTCTACGGCGCGAGCCTCCGCTTCCAGTCCGACGTCTCGTGGCTACGCACGCGCGGCGACGTCGACACCGACGCGCTCCGGGTCCGCGGCCAGCTCCTCCTGGCGTTCTGAGCTTTCGTCGACTTCGCAAAACCGCCTGCCGGGTTGCGCAGCGAGGGCCATGCCCGTTCGGGGACGTGGCCTCATCGGAAGCTGACCGGTGGGGCCATACCCCTTGCGCGGACCGTAGCCCCGGGAGGGAAGGAAGCGGACGTGGGCTGGGCCAAAAAGGCGAGCGCCCCGCGGTGGTCACCGCGAGGCGCTGAGTCATCATTCATTGCTGCGGCGAGACTACCCTCGACGCGTCATGAGTCGTCATTCATGGCCGCTTCCCTCGACGCGTCGCGGCACGTTGACGCGGTGCGGCTGCGTCCGTGCCTACGCACTCACCCCTCGGGTGCGTAGGAAGGTGCGCAGCGCGATGCCACGGTGTGGCATCCCCGCACGGTCAAGCGAGGCGACGACCCCAGCACTCGACCTCGATGTCGAGCCGCGCGTTCAGCACGTCGCCTCCGAGCGTGGTGACGTCGAAGCTCTCGTCGTCGGCCGCGCTCTGCGACCAATCCGACGGAAGCACGGCGTCCTCGGCGCAGAGCGAGTCGAGGCCGACGAAGATGTTTTGATCGTGGTCGTCGATGATGGCGTTGGCGTAGGGCATGTCGTTCTTCTTTCCCCCCGTTGGAGTCGCCTCTTCAGGGAGCACGAGGCGGGCCAACGACGCCGCCTGACGCGACGCATCAGTGAGCCCGCACACGCATCACGTGCGTCGTCCCCAACGTGAGACGCAAAACCTGCGCGCCTCGACGTCCACGACGTCCACGTCCGTCGTTCACGTGCGCGTCCACGACGTCCACGTCCACGTCGTCCACGTCCACGTGGTCCACGTCCACGTCGTCCACGTCGTCCGCGTCCACGTCCACGTCCACGTCCACGTCCACGTACGTCCACGTCCACGTGCGCGTGCGCGTGCGCGTGCCCGACGTCGTCGAGCAGGTAGCGCTGATCGCCGTCCAGCGTCCGCGTGCGCGTGCCCGACCCGTGCCGTGCCCTCGCGTGCGGCAACTACGTTTCCAGGGGTCCGACGACGTAAGAGGTGGACTCGGAGACTTGGAACGGAACCGTCCGTATCCGCGTCTGCGTCCGCCCGAGTCCGTGTCCGTGGCCGCGTCCGTGCCCGCGTCCGTGGCCGCGTCCGTGGCCGCGTTCGTGCCCGCGTCCGTGGCCGCGTCCGTGCCCGCGTCCGTGCCCGCATCCGAGTCCCCAAGTCCGAGTCCCCCAAGTCCGTGCCCGAGCCCGAGTCCGAGCCCGCGTCCGAGTCCGCGTCCGAGTCCCCCGAGTCCAAAAGCAGACCCCGAGGCCGACCGAGCACGACCTTTGCTACACCCCCCGCGACCGCCAACCCCGCGGGCCCCACCCATGCCGATCGAGCCCCACGGATGTTGATCACGAGCGCCATCGTCGCCGGGGGCGTGGCGGGTCTCGCGAGCCTGCCTCATTGCGCCGCGATGTGCGGCCCCGTCGCCGCCTTCGCGGGCCGAGACGGCCGCACGACCGGGCTCTACCTCAGCGGCCGGTTCGCGAGCTACGCCACCACCGGCGCGCTCGCCGGAGGGTTTGGTGGGCTCGCGGTCGGCTGGCTCGAGGCCCCCCTCGCGCAGGCCCTGCTCAGCTGGGTGCTCGGGCTCGGCCTCGCGCTGACGGCGTGGCGGCTCTGGCGGCCGACCCGGGGCGGCCTCGTCCAGCTCCGGACGAAACCCTCGGCTCCCGCGGGCGGGCGCGCGTCTCTCCGCGCCACTGGCCTCGGGCTGCTCACGGGGGTGCTCCCCTGCGGCGCGCTCGCCGCGGCGCTCCTGCTCGCGGCCGGGAGCGGCGACGCCGCCTCCGGCGCCCTCACGATGCTCGCCTTCGCGCTCGCCAGCGCGCCCGCCCTCTTCGGCGCTGGCACCCTCGCCGCGTGGCTTCGGCGGTCGGGCCTCACGACGCGGCGCGTGCTCGCGGTGGCGCTCGCGCTCGGCGCCGTCGTCCTGATGCTCCGCCCGATCGACGCGCTCCGCGGTGAGCCCACCCAATGCCACGGCGCGCAGCAAGGATCGCGGTCATGAGCGCCGCCACGCCACGGCGCACGAGAAGGGTTGTCGTCATGAGCGGCGAGCCCACCGAACGCCACCGCGCAGAGGAAGGATCGCGGTCATGAGCGCGGCCCCCGAGCGTCACGAGTCCGAGATCACCGGCTCCGGGGCGCGCCCCCTCCCGTTGCCCGAGAAGGCGACCTGCCGCCATTGCGCGCTCCCGCTGCCGCTGGAGTCGAGCCCTTGGGTGCGCGACGGGTTCTGCTGCCCCGGCTGCAAGACGGTCCACGGGGTCCTGCGCTCTGGCGGCCTCGACGCCTACTACCGTCTGCGCGGCGGGGTCGGCGTGCCCGTCGGCGAGCTCGGCCGCTCCGAGCGCGCGTGGGTCGAGGAGGTGCGCGGCAAGAGCCACCTCGACCTCGACGTCCAGGGGATTCACTGTGCTGGCTGCGTCTGGGTGCTCGAGGAGCTCTTCCAGCGCCACGGCCGCGGCAACATCGAGCTCGACCCCACCCTCGGTCGGGCCGCGATGCTCGTGACCGAGGACTTCGACCTGGACGGCTTCGTCGACGACGTCGAGGCGCTGGGCTACCGGCTCGGGCCCGCGAGCGACGAGGACGTCGGGTCGCCCGCGAGCGACGCGCTCCTCGTGCGCACGGGGATCTGCCTGGCGCTCGCGGGCAACGGGATGCTCTTCGCCGCCGCGAGCTACTTCGGCCTCGACGTCTCGGACGGCGCCATCTACCGCCTGCTCACGCGGCTCGCCTTCGGGGCCGCGACCCTCGCGGTGCTCGTCGGCGGGAGCGTCTTCGTCAAGGCGGCGTGGCAGGGCCTCCGGCGCGGCGTCGTTCACCTCGACGTGCCGATCGCGCTCGGCGTCGTCCTCAGCTACGGCGGCGCGACGTGGAGCTTCGTCCGCGACGGCGAGGCCCGCTATGCGGACACCGTCACGATCTTCATCGCGCTCATGCTGCTCGGCCGCTGGCTCCAAGAGCGCCTGCTCGAGCGGAACCGGCGCCAGCTCCTGGCCGATCACGGCGCCGAAGCGCTGCGCACGCGCAAGGTGCGCCGGCCCGAGGGCGAGGGGGCCGACGCGAAGGGCGACGTCGTCGCGTTGGTGCCCGCCGTCGAGGTGCGCGAGGGCGACGTGCTGCAGCTCGGCGCCGGCGACCTCGTGCCCGTCGAGGCGACGCTCCTCCCGGCGCTCGGCGAGGGCGCGGATGACGAGGGCGCGTCGTTCTCGCTCGACTGGATCGACGGGGAGAGCGAGCCGCGCGAGGTGCGGGTGGGAGAGACCATCCCCGCCGGCGCGTTCTACGTCGGCTTGACGGCGCGGCGTGTCCGCGCGTCCGAGAGCTTCGAGACGAGCGCGGTGCGTCGGCTCCTGCAGAAGACCCGCGCCGTCTCCGGTGATCCAGGCCATTGGTGGCAGCGGGTGGCGCGGTGGTACGTGCTCGGCGTGCTGGTCGTCGCCGCGGGCGCGTTCGCGACGTGGTGGGCGCTCGAGGACGCCGCGCGCGCGGTGGAGGTCGCGACGGCGGTGCTCGTCGTGACCTGTCCGTGTGCGTTCGGCATCGCGACGCCGCTCGCCTACGAGCTCGCGCACGGCAGGCTCCGGCGGCGCGGCCTCTTCGTGCGCACTCGCGGCTTCCTCGACCGCGCGCGCGACGTCACGCGCGTCGTCTTCGACAAGACCGGGACGCTCACGACCGGCCGGCTGCGCCTCGTCGACGAGGCGCCGCTCGACGCGCTCACGCCGGACGAGCTCGGCGTGCTCGCGAGCCTCGCGGCGGCGAGCATGCACCCCAAGAGCCAAGCGGTCGCGCGCGCGCTCGAGGCGCGCGCCATCATCGGGAGCGCCCTCGACGTCTGCGAGGTCGCCGGGCGCGGCGTGAGCGTCTCTCTCCTTGGCGTGGAGCACCGGCTGGGCGCGCCCTCGTGGGCCGCCGAGGGCGCGCGCGTGGACGGCGCCGATCTCGTCTACGCGATCGGCGGCCGCGCCCGCGCCGCGCTCCGCACCGAAGAGCGGCTGCGTCCGGACGCCGCCGCTGAGCTCGCGGCGCTGGCGGACGCGGGCTACGAGACCTGGATCCTCAGCGGTGACGATCCGCGGCGCGTCGCCGCCCTCGCCGCCGAGGTCGGGGTCCCGGCGGAGCGCGCGCTCGGCGGCCGCGATCCCGACGCGAAGGCCGCGTTCGTCGCCGCGCACGACCCCGACCACACGCTGATGATCGGCGACGGCCTCAACGACAGCCTCGCCGCCACCACGGCGCTCTGCGCCGGGACCCCCGCCATCGACCGGCCCTTCCTGGCCTCGCGCTCGGACTTCTACTTCACGACGCCTGGCCTCGGGCCAATCCTCGACGCGCTCGCGACGGCCGCCGAGCTCGGCCGCACGGTGCGAGCGCTCCTCGCCTTCGCGGTGGCCTACAACGTCGTCGCCGTCACCATCGCATGGCTCGGCTTCATGCAGCCGTGGCTGGCGGCCATCCTCATGCCGGCCTCTTCCATCGCGAGCCTGGCGTACGCGCTGATGGTGCTCGGGCCACGCACGACCGCGCGCCGCGCGCTCCTGCGCCGAAGCCCCGCGCTCGCCCCCGCCCGCTAGCGAGCCTCCGCGCAGCCCGAGCTCGGCCCGCCGCTTGGCGCTCTGCCCAGCATGCGCTCTGCCCAGCATGCGCTCTGCCCAGCATGCGCTCTGCCCAGCATGCGCTCCGCCCAGCATCTGCCGAGCATGCGCTCTGTGCAGCATGCGCTCTGCCCAGCATGCGCTCTGTGCAGCAACAGGAGCTCCGCACGTGGGACAGGAGCGAACGCTTTCGCGGTTTGGCCACCGCTTGGCGCAGCGCGTGGAAATGGCGCGGCGCGTGCATCAGGGGCGCGTCGACATGGACATCCTCCTCTTGCTCGTCTTCCTCAGCGCGGGGCTCGCGACCGCGGCGGTCCTCTTTTTCGTATGGACCGTGCGCGCGCGGACGTTCGACCAGGCGGACCGGCTCGCGTTGCTCCCGCTCCGAGACGACGCAGGCGTTGCGCTCCCTGCCGAGGGACGCGCAGCCGCTGCGCAGACCCGCCGGACGTCCCCTGCGAGGGAACGCGCGACACACACGCTTTCGTTCGACGAGGCGCCGGAATCCGCCGCGGAGCGCGATTGATCGAGCGCTGGCACGGAGCGTGAAAAGCGCCGACCGGGTCCACGAGCTGGGCCGTCCCAGGCGCCGGACGCGAGAAGTGCGAGGCAGCCTCCCCCAAGGTCGTATCGAGGTCCTTTCATGAAGACCGAACGCATCGTCTACGACGACAAGGTCGTCCGCTGGTTCATCTGGGCATCCGTGCTCTTCGGAGTGGTCGGGTTGCTCGTCGGCATCATCGTCGCCCTGCAGCTCGCCTTCTGGCCGGCGAACGTGCACGAGTACCTGAGCTTCGGCCGCCTCCGGCCGCTGCACACGAACGCGATCATCTTCGCGTTCGTCGGCAACATGCTCTTCGCGGGCGTCTACTACTCGACGCAGCGCCTGACGAAGGCGCGCACGAACGACACGCTCTCGAAGATCCACTTCTGGGGTTGGCAGGCGATCATCGCCGCCGCCGCCATCACGCTCCCGCTCGGCATCTCGCAGGCGAAGGAGTACGCGGAGCTCGAGTGGCCCATCGACCTCGCGGTCGCGGTCATCTGGCTCGTCTTCGCCGCGAACTTCTTCCTCACGCTGAAGAACCGTCGCGAGAAGCACCTCTACGTCGCGCTCTGGTTCTACATCGCGACGATCATCACCATCACGATCCTCTACGTCGTGAACAACCTCGCCATCCCGGTCTTGTCGGCGGGTGTGAAGAGCTACTCGATCTTCGGCGGCGCCCAGGACGCGCTCGTGCAGTGGTGGTACGGCCACAACGCCGTCGCCTTCTTCCTCACGACGCCGATCCTCGGCATCATGTACTACTTCCTGCCGAAGGCGGCGGAGCGCCCGGTCTTCTCGTACCGGCTCTCGATCATCCACTTCTGGTCGCTCGTCTTCATCTACATCTGGGCGGGGCCGCACCACCTGCTGAACACCGCGCTCCCGGACTGGGCGCAGACGCTCGGCATGGTCTTCAGCCTGATGCTCTGGGCGCCGAGCTGGGGCGGCATGCTCAACGGCTTGCTCACGCTCCGCGGCGCTTGGGACCGCGTGCGTCGTGATCCCGTGCTCAAGTTCTACGCGGTCGGCGTGACGGCGTACGGCATGGCGACCTTCGAGGGCCCGCTCCTCTCCATCAAGGCCGTCTCGGGTCTCGCCCACTACACGGACTGGATCATCGCGCACGTCCACGCGGGCGCGCTCGGCTGGAACGGCTTCATGGCCGCCGGCATGTTCTATTGGCTCATCCCGCGCATCTACGGGCGCGAGCTCCACAGCCGCGCCGCCGCAAACTTCCACTTCTGGATCGGCACGCTCGGCATCGTCCTCTACGTCGCGTCGATGTGGACCGCGGGCGTGACGCAGGGCCTGATGTGGCGCGCGGAGAACGAGGGCGGCGGCCTGATGTACCCGTCCTTCGTCGAGACCTTCTTGGCGCTGATGCCGATGTACTGGATGCGCCTCGTCGGTGGCCTCCTCTACCTCGTCGGCTTCCTCGTCATGGCGTGGAACCTCGTCGCCACGGCGCGCGCGGGCAAGCCCGTCGAGGTCGAGGTCGAGGTCACGGTCGAGGAGAAGCACGGCGAAGAGGTGCCCTGGCGGAAGATCGTCTTCGGCGCGCCCGTCCTCGTCTCCGCGCTCGTCATGGCGCTCCTCGGCACCGTCGCGGTGCTCGAGGAGGTCGCGAGCGTGGTCGCGGTCGGCCTCGCCGTCTCCATCGCGTTCTTCTTCATCCTCTTCTCGCAGATCACGAAGCACACGGGGAAGCCCGCGTGGCACGCCCTGCTCGAGGGCCGCGCGCTGCTCTTCTCGGCGCTCACCTTCGTGGCGGTCCTCATCGGCGGCGTCGCCGAGATCGTGCCGAGCCTCATCACGGTGCCCGAGCAGATCGCCGCCACGCGCAACGTGCCCTACAGCGCGCTCGAGCTCGAGGGCCGCGACGTCTACATCGCGGAGGGTTGCTACACCTGCCACTCGCAGATGATTCGTCCCTTCACCTGGGAGGCGGACCGCTACGGCGCGCCCTCCACGATGGACGACTCCATCTTCGACCACCCCTTCCAGTGGGGGTCGCGGCGGATCGGCCCCGACCTCGCGCGGGTCGGCGGCAAGTACAACCACACCTGGCACTACACGCACATGCTCGACCCTCGCGAGATCTCGCCGGGCTCGAACATGCCGCCCTACACGCACCTCGCACGGAACGTCATCCGCTTCGAGGACAGCGCCGACAAGCTGCGCGCGATGCGGAGCGTCGGCGTGCCCTACCGCCCCGAGCAGATCCAGAGCGCCGAGCGCGACGCCCGCGCCCAGCACGACGAGATCGTCGGCTTCCTGGCAGAGAACGCGCAGGTTCGACTCTGCACCGAGGGGCTCGAGCTCGTGCCCTACGACGCGCCGGCCGAGCGACGCAGCGCGTCGAACGCCTGCGACATCAACCCGAACAGCCAGCTCGTCGCGCTCATCGCGTACCTGCAGCGGCTCGGCAACATCCCGGCCCCTCCGCCCGAGCCGTCGAGCGGTGAGGTCGCCCTTCGCGCGGAGGACGTCCGATGATCGGTTGGCTCGTCAAAGAGTTCTTCGGCCAGAGCCCGATGCTGGCGCTGCCGAAGATCGCGCTCATCATCTTCTTGGTCGTCTTCGTCGCGATCACCATCCGCACGCTCCTCATGAAGCGGAGCGACGTGGAGCGGCAAGCGCGGCTCCCGCTCGAGGATGACGACGGCGTGATCCGTCGCGACTCGACCCGCGAGCAGCGCGCCGGCGATGGAAGCGCCATGGCACCCCCGAAGGAGGCCTCTCATGCCTGAAGTCCGGCCCGAATCCGCGCGCGACGAAGCGGCGTCCGACACGAAGAATCCGAGCACCGCCGAGCCGGCCGTGGGTCGCGTGGACGCGATCCAAGGAGAGATCCTCCACGTCTACGACGGCATCGAGGAGGCGGACAACGAGCTGCCCAATTGGTGGCTCTGGACCTTCTACGGCGCGATCGTCTTCTCGGTCTTCTACTGGTTCGCGTACCACGAGTTCGAGTCCGCCGCGTTGCCACCGCAACAATACGCGCAGGCGATGCAGGCGCGTGCGGCGGGGGGCGAGATCACCGAGGACCTCTTGGTCGCGCTCGTCGCCGATCGCGACACCGTCTCGGCGGGCGCGTCGCTCTACCAGACCAACTGCGCCGTCTGCCACGCCGATCGCGGCGAGGGCAACATCGGCCCCAACCTCACGGACGCGTTCTGGGTGCACGGCGGCTCGGCGCTCGACATCCACCAGGTGATCTCCGAGGGCGCGCTGCAGAACGGCATGCCCGCGTGGGGCGGAACGCTCGGGCCCGAGAAGGTCCGCCAGCTCACCGCGTTCGTCCTCTCGATCCGAGACACCAACGTCTCCGGAAAGGAGCCGCAAGGCGAGCGTTGGGTGCCCGGCGCACGCCGCGCGGACGAGGGCGGCGACGACGAGAGCGGCGACGACGCCGCGGGTGACGGCACTGGCGCCGGTGACGTCGACGACGGCGAAAATCCCGACACGCTCGACGCAGACGAGCCGGGCCCCGAGGCGGCGGTCGCGGACCACGAGGAGGACGCCCGCGGCGGGTGACAGAGCACGGCCCTCGTCTTCCTCTTCCCCTTCGACGAGGGCCAGCCGAACCGGGTGGGTTCGACCGACGGGCGGAGCTTCGGCTCCGCCCGTCTCTATTCAAGGTGAAGCTTCGGCTCCGCCCATCTCTATTCAAGGTGAAGCTTCGGCTCCGCCCGTCTCTATTCAAGGTGGAGCTTCGGCTCCGCCCGTCTCTATTCAAGGTGGAGCTTCGGCTCCGCCCGTCGTCGCGATCCGGGGGGTGGAGCTTCCCAACGGCCACCCGGAGCTTCGGGGGTCGCTGCGCAGCGATCGCACACACGGCGCATGGCCTGCGCAGCCGACCCTCGTCATCCTCGACCCGACGCTGCGAATGGGAGCGCGCCGACTGCGTCGAGGGACGCAAAGGTCGCGGAGCGCTCGCGTCGCGGGTCGTGCCGGCACCAGCCCAAAGGGTCGATGGCATTAGGGCGCAGCGTACCGTGAGCACGGATGAAGACGAGAACACGGAAACCCAGAACCCGTTAGGTGTAGGACAATGTCGCATATAAGCTCACCTATCCCTGCCCAGTGACCGCCGCCGCAACGAGTTCCGCACGGCCTCGGCCCCGGGGCGAACGCCCGGCACTCGCTTTGCATCACCCCGGGCACCTGCCTGAGCAAACCCCGGTGGTTCACACGAGCGCCGGTCCGATCCGCGCAAACACTGCGCCCTCCCCCCTTGGTACTGCGAGGTTTTGCGATGTCCCGCTCTCTCCCCGTCCTTCAGAACGAGCCCGCGAGCTCGCTGAACAAGGACGGGTCGCGGAACTTCGTTCACCCGGCCGACGTGTCGGGGCGCTTCACGCGCATCCGGAACGTCGTCTTCGTGGTGCTCCTCCTCATCTACCTCGCGCTCCCGTTCGTTCAGATCGGCGGGCGCCCCGCGGTCTTCCTCGACATCGCCAGCCGACGCTTCTTCCTCTTCGGCGGGAGCTTCAACGCCCAGGACTTCTGGCTCGTCTTCTTCCTGCTGACCGGCCTCGCCTTCGCGCTCATCGTCGTGACCACCCTGTGGGGGCGCGTGTGGTGCGGCTACGCCTGCCCGCAGACGGTCTTCCTCGAGGGCGTCTACCGCCGCGTCGAGCGGCTCGTCGAGGGGCCTCGCAACGCGCGCATCAAGCGGAACCAGGGGCCGTGGAACCTGGACAAGACCTGGAGGAAGCTGACCAAGCACGGCATCTTCATCCTGCTCAGCCTCTTCTTCTCCCACTTCGTTCTGAGCTACTTCGTCTCGCTGCCCTCGCTGCTCCAGATGGTGCAGGACTCACCCGCCGAACATCCCCAAGCGTTCGGCTGGATGGCCGCGATGACGCTCGTCCTCTATGGCAATTTCGCGTGGTTCCGCGAACAGCTCTGCCTGATCATCTGCCCCTACGGCCGCTTGCAGTCCACGCTCACCGATCGCCGCACGCTGGTGATCGGCTACGACACCCTCCGAGGGGAGCCGCGCGGCAAGAAGGGCAAAGCGCGAGAGCGCGGTCCCGAGGTCGCGCTGCGGATCGCGGGGCCTGGGGACCTCGCCGCTCCTGGGGACGTCGGGGAGCCCGCCACGACGCCACCCGCGGAGCGCACGGTCGGTGATTGCATCGACTGCGGGCGCTGTGTGCACGTCTGTCCGACGGGCATCGACATCCGCAACGGCCTCCAGCTCGAGTGCATCGGCTGCGCGGCCTGTGTGGACGCGTGCGACGAGGTGATGCGCAAGGTCGGCCGCCCCGAGGGGCTCGTCCGCTACGACTCTCAGACGCGCTTCGACGACCCGACCACGCCCCGCCGCGTGCTGCGCCCCCGCCTCGCCATCTACGCGGCGATTCTCATGCTCTGGGCGGTCGGGCTCGTGATCGCGCTGCGATCGCACACCTCGTACGCGGCGAACCTGCTCCGGCCTCAAGGCGGGACACCTTTCATCGTCGACGACGGCTTCGTCCGCAACACCGTGCAGGTGCACCTCGTCAACAAGGGCGACCGCGAGACACGGTACCTCGTCTCGGCGGTGGAGGACGCGGCCGTCCCCTTCGAGTACGTGCTCCCGATGCCGGAGGTCACCCTCGGTGGCGGCGGAGATCGCCACGTCCCTGTCCTCGTTCGGCTACCCTCCGCTGAGATGCGTCGAGGCTTGCAGGTGCGCATCCGCGTGCAGCCGGCGGACGCCCCCGACGAAGCGCGGGAGCTCCAGGCTCCCTTCCTCGGCCCCACCCCCTCTCTCTGACCTCTCCCTCTTCGGAGTCTTCTTCATGACCGCCACCCCCACCAACGGAACCATCGTCGTCGCGACCGACCTGCAGACCTCGGGCGACGAGGCGACACAGCTCGCGGCTGCCTGGGCTCGTCGTGTCGGGGGCCGACTGCATCTCGTGCACGTCATCGGGGAGGATCTCGCGCCGCCGGAAGCGGTCGACCCCGCGGTCGCGCCCGCGGTGAAGGCGATGACCGAGCGCCTGCACGCGCGCTTCGAAGAGGCGCGCGCGCGGCTCGCCGAGCAGAGCGTGCAATGCGCGGGCAGCGTCGAGACCAAGTCGACGCTGGCGACCGGCCGCCCGTGGGAGTCACTCATCGAGGTCGCGAAGAACGAGGACGCGGGGATGATCGTCGTCGGGCCGCACGTGCGGGCGACCAAGCTCCTCGGTCGCGCGCGTGATCGCATCCTCGGCTCGACCGCGCGCCGGGTGGTGCGCCACGCGGGGCGGCCGGTCCTCGTCGCGACCGGCGAGACCGACGCGACCGAGAAAGCGCTCGTCGCCGGGCCGATCACGATCCTCGTCGGCGTCGACCTGCAGGCGGGCGGTCGCGCGGCGGTCGCCGTCGCGCAAGCGCTCGCGGCCCGCGGACAGGTCCGCATCGTTCTTGCCCACGTGCTCCAGGACCCGTTCGCGCCCGACGACTTCCCCGTCGACTGGAAGCGCGTCCGGGTCGCGTGGGAAGAGAACCTCCGCGCGAAGCTCGAGGCCGAGCACGGTGACCTCCGCGCCGAGCTCGTCATGCTCTCTGGAATGCCGAGCTTCGCGATCGCCGAGGCCGCGGAGTCCCTCGGCGCTCACCTCGTGGTCGTCGGCGCCCACGCTGGCGGCCCCCTCTCGCGCGTGCTGCTCGGCAGCACGGCGGAGCGCCTGGTCGAAATTTCGCCGGTCCCCGTGCTCGTCGTGCCCCCCGGCGACGAGGCGGAGCCCGATGGGGGATCGTCATGACCGTCCTACCGCACGAAGCGCCCGAGGCTCATAGCCTCGAACAGATGCCCATCACGGTGCAGCGGAAGCTCGTCGAGTCGGGCGTCGCGCTCGATCAGGCGAGCTGGCAGCGGCTCCCGCGGGTCGCGCGGCAGCGCCTCGTGGACGTCCGGGTCGACACGGCCGTCGAGCGACGCACGTTCCGGCACCTCGTCGAGTGGCTCGCCGAGACCTTCCTGCAGGCGCCCGTCGCGTCCTCCGAGAAGGTCAGCGCGACGACGTTCCCGTGGCGGGATCCGACACCGCCGGCGGGCGTCGAGGTCTGCGCCGACGAGTGGGGATCCCTCGGGATCGACGCCCGCTACGCGCTCGTTCTTTGTCGTGACCCGCGCGATCGAGCGCGTATCCTCAGCGCGCACCGCGCGATCGAGCGGTGATGAGCGGGCGCTCCTCGAGGGGCTCGCCGCTCGAGCGACCAGAGGAGTCCGCGCCTTGACCATCTTCGACATGTACCTCGAGCTCGCCCACGACATCGGCTTCGGCCCCGCCGACGAAGCTCGCCTCACCGCGGCGCGGCCGCTCGTCCTCCCGCACCTGGCAGGGCTCGTGGACCGCTTCTACGAGGTGCTGACCGCCAACGCCGAGCAGCGCGCGGTCTTCGAGGGCGACGCGCAGATCGCGAGGCAGAAGGTCCACCTGGAGAGCTGGCTCGAGGGGCTCTTCGGCGGGGTCTACGACGAAGCGTACTTCGAGCGGCGAGCGCGCATCGGCCGCGCTCACGTCCGCATCCGGCTCCCGCAGCGCTACATGGTCTCGATGATGAACGTGCTGCGCATGGGCCTGCACGACATCCTGCGGCGCGGGGCGACGGCGGCCGGGTTCGGGCTCGACGCGCGCGAGGCGACCCAGACCTCGATCGACAAGCTGCTCGACATCGAGCTCGCCGTGATGCTCGAGACGTTCAAGGAGGACTACGACCAGCGCGCGCGCGCGCGAGAGCGGCTCGCGAGCCTCGGCCAGCTCGCCGCCAGCATCGGCCACGAGCTCCGCAACCCGCTCGCCGTCATCGACAGCTCGACGCACCTCCTGGCCCGTCGCCTCGGCGACGATCCTCGGATGACGAAACACCTCGAGCGCATCCGTGAGCAGGTCGCGCGCTCGAACCACATCATCACCGACCTGCTCGAGCTCGCGCGAGATCGCGCGCCGGTGCGTGAAGACGTCACCCTCGGTGTGCTCGCTCAGCGCGGCCTCGAGGGGCTCTCCTCGAGCCGCTGCACCTTCGAGGTGCGCGTCGACCCCGCGGAGGCGCGCGTCTGCGTGGACGCGAGCCAGGTCCAGCAGGTCCTCTTCAACATCGCGCACAACGCGCTGCAGGCCGCCGCGGGTCGCGTCGAGGTCGACGTCTCCTCGGTCGACGACGAGCTCCAGCTCACCATCGACGACGACGGACCGGGGCTGTCCATCGAGGTGCGTGCGAACCTCTTCGAGCCGCTCTTCACGACACGGACGAACGGCATCGGGCTCGGGCTCTGGCTCTCCAAGCGCATCGTCGACAAGCACGGCGGCACGATCGAGGCGACCCACGGGCCGCTCGGCGGCGCTCGCTTCGTCGTGAAAATTCCGCCGCTTCGTCCACGCTGAGGGGCGGCTCGCCGGACGTCCGAGGCCCGTCGTCGCGAGGTCAGGAGGACCGCGCGAAACGCAGCCGAAACACCGCACGCGAGCGCGAGAATCGGCCGGTAACTCCAAGCAACCCAAGGATCAATTCGCACCGCGCGTGTGCTCGTCGCGGACTGTATGCAGCGTTCGTACGGCGTTCGTGCCCGTCGCGAAAAAAATCCACCCGAGGCCCTCAGCGAACGCGGACACCCGCAGAACCCGCGAGCGCGCGAGCGATTCGAGATCCTCCGGGCCCGGCATGAAGCGTTCCACGCAAGACCTCTCCCAGGCCGCGTGCACGGGAGCGTTGAACCGACCGCGCGCTTCGATACACTAGGGTGGCCATGCGGGTCCTCATCGTCGACGACAACGTGGAGCTTGCGGAGAACGTCGCCGAGCTGCTGGCCGACGAGGGGCACCAGGTCTTCGTCGCGAGCTCGGGCCCGTCCGCGATCGCCTTGATGATGAACGATCCGGTCTGCATGGACGCGGCCCTCCTCGACGTCCGCATGGACGGCATGGACGGCGTGGAGCTGCTCGCGGAGCTCAAGACACGCTGCCCCAAGATGCTCTTCGTGATGATGACCGCGTTCAGCCGCGACGACCGCCTGGCGCAGGCACGCGAGCTCGGGGCGGTCGACATCCTCGCCAAGCCGTTCGCGCCGAACGTGCTCTTCGAGGCGCTGCAGGCCGCCTGATCGTCGGAGTCGGCGTCGCATGTGAGGGCCCGATCGCTCGAGGACACGAGCGTCGCACGGAGTCGACGGAGCCAGATGGAGACCAGGTCGCGCGTATTGCTCGTGGAGGACAACCCCGCGCTCGCGGAGAACGTGACCGAGATCCTGGAAGAGCTCGACGTCGACGTGCGCTGGGCGTCCGACGGGCGCGGCGCCATCGAACGGGCCAAGGAGGGGTTCACCGTCGCCCTGGTCGACGTCGGCCTGCCGGGGGAGAGCGGCGTCGACCTGATGCCTCGGCTTCGCGCGCTCTCGAGCGACGCGGAGATCATCCTGGTCACGGGGCACGGCACGCTCGAGAGCGCGATCGCGGCCGTCCGCCACGGCGCGTTCGCCTACCTGCTCAAGCCCGTCGATCCGGAGGCGCTGCTCGGCGCCGTCGAGCGCGCGCTCTCTCAGGTGACCCTGAGGCGGGAGCGCACCTCGCTCTCGCGCGCGCTCGGCGAGAGTGAGGCGCTCTATCGCGGCGTCGTCGAGAACGTCGACGCGCTCATCGTCAGCGTCGATCCCGAGGGCCGGGTGACGTTCGCGAACGCCTACGCGCTCGGGGTCATCGGTGAGACGCTCGATGAGGCGAGGGGGCGGCCCTTCGCCCAGGTCTTCGGGGATCCGAGCGACACCGAGCAGACCGAGGCGGTCGACCGGGTGATCTGCGCGGGGATCTTCCGCGAGCGGCAGTGTGTGCTGCGACCCGCGAAGGGTGAGAAGCGGGTCGTCCGCTGGACCTTCACCTCGGTCGGAGACGGTCAGGATCGCGCGCGTGTCGCCATCGGCATCGACGTCACGGAGACGCTCGAGCTGCGCCGGCGGACGGCGGAGTCCGAAGCGCTCGTCGCGGTCGGGACGCTCACGGCGGGCCTGGCGCACGAGATCCGTAACCCCTTGAACGCGGCGGCGCTACAGCTCCAGGTGCTGCAACGCCGCGCGGCGAAGGTCGCGGACGAGGCGCTGCGCGAGAAGATCCTCGAGCCCGTGCAGCTCGTCAGCGTGGAGCTCGGGCGGCTCACGACGATGCTCAACGACTTCCTCGGCCTCGCGCGCCCGCAGGCGATCGAGCGCGAGCGCTTCTCCATTCACGGCCTCGCCTCCGAGGTGCTGCGCGTCGAGGGGCCGGTCTGCGAGACGCACGAGCTGCACCTCGACGTCGAGGGAGATCCCGAGCTGGCGGTCATCGGCGACCGCGACCGCCTGCGGCAGGTGCTCGTGAACCTGATCGTCAACGCGCGCGAGGCGATGCTCGGCTCCGACACGCCAGGCGAGCGGATCACGATCGCGTTCGCGCCCGACGACGCCGACGAAGGGCGGGTCGAGGTCTGCGTCCAGGACTCGGGCCCTGGCCTCCCGGACGACCTCGACCCCTTCGAGCCCTTCATCACCACGAAGGCGGCAGGCACCGGCCTAGGGCTCTCGATCGTCCGCAAGATCGTGCGCATGCACGGCAGCGAGATCGTCCTGCAGAACGCGCCGGGCGGCGGCGCTCTGGCGCGCTTCTCGTTGCCGCGCGGCTGAGCCGCGCGTCTGTCCGCGCGTCTGTCCGCGTCCGCGTCCGTGTCCGCTTCCGAGTCGCAGTCCGGGTCCGAGTCCGCGTCGGCGGTCCGCGTCGGCGGTCGGTGTCCGCGGTCGGTGTCCACGGTCGGTGTCCGCGGTCGGTGTCCGCGGTCGGTGTCCGCGGTCGGTGTCCGCGGTCGGTGTCCGCGGTCCGTGTCCGCGTCCGCTTCCTGGGCGGCTTCTGGGCGGGGCGCCTCTCGGTGCGCGAGCGGGGGGCTCAGAAGAGCGCGGCGAGGGCGGCGGGATCGTCGTCCGGGCTCGAGCTCGTCGCGCTCGTGGGCAGCATCAAGACCGCACGGCCGGGGCCGACGATCACGTTCGAGAGGCGCAGATCGCCGTGGACCAGCCCAGCGGCGTGCAGGCGGCGCAGGGCGGCCTCGAGCTCCGCCTGCACGCGCTCGCGGCGCGCGTCGTCGAGCAGCGCGCGCGAGAGCGGCTCTCCCTCCGGCTGCTCGAGCACCGCGCGCTCGTTCTCGACGTCGACGTCGAAGATCGCCTGCAGGTGGGGGCCGTCGGCCTGCCCGAGGTGCTGGAGCCACGCGGCGCGCGCCGCGTCGCAGCCCTCGACGCGCACGCGGCGCTCGAGGAGGGTGTCGTGGGCCAGCCAGGCGCCCGCCTCGAGCGGCTCGAGGAGCGTGAAGCGCTCGAGCGCGGGCGGTGGCGCGCTCGGCGCGGCGCTCTGCCGCGGGGGGGTGGGCGGTCGCTGCTCTTCCTTCACCAGGCGCTCGAGCGCGTTCTCGTCCGGATCGGTCCAGTCGAGCGCGTCGAGCGCGAGGCGGACCTCCTCGACCGACCCCGGCCGCGCGTCGATCGCCTTGTCGAGCAGGCGCGTCACGAGCGGATCGAAGTGGCCCAGCTCGGGCCGCCGCGCGGCGACGCGTGGGATCGGCGACTCGAGGTGCTGCGTGACGAAGTCGGGTCCGGGGTAGGGCAGGGTGCCCGTGAGCATCCGGTGCAGGATGCAGCCAAAGGCGTAGAGGTCGGTCGCGGCATGCGGCTGCGCCGAGCCCGTGATCTGCTCGGGCGCCATGTACGCGAGCGTGCCCAGCAGCGCGCCCGTGAGCGTCGCCCCGAGGTCCTGCAGGTGGGCCACGCCGAAGTCGCCAATCTTGACGTCGCCGGCTGCGCCGAAGAAGACGTTGGCGGGCTTGAGGTCGCGGTGGATCACCCCCCGCCGGTGCACGGCTTCGAGCCCGGCGAGCAGGCTCTTCGCGACGTGGCGGGCAATGGCCAGCGGCAGGGGCCGATCGCCCTCGAGCCGCTCCTCGAGCGTCCCGCCGGCCATGTACTCCATGACGAGGAAGGGCCCGTCGGGGTTGAACTCGTAGACCGCGACGACGTTGGGGTGCTCGATGCCCGCCGCCACGCGCGCCTCGCGCGCGAAGCGAGCGTAGGCGTCGCGACCTTGGCTGCCGGTGCCGACGCCGAGGATCTTCACCGCGACCTCGCGGTCGTAGAAGCCGTCGTGGGTGAGCACCACCCGGCCCGTCGCGCCGCTGCCGAGCGGCCGCAGCACGCGGTAGCGACCTGCGAGGAGCTGCGACGCGTCGTGCACCCCGCCGCCTTCGAGCGCGTAGGCGGCCAGGCCGCGCTCGTCGCCATACGTGACGCGCAGGAAGTCGGGCACGGCGCGCGGCAAGGCTGGGTCGAGCGCGCGGAGGCGATCGAGGCACGCGACGGCGGCCTCGTGCATCTCGAGCGCCGCGAAGCAGGCGATGAGGATGCCGAGCGCGGAGCGTCGCTGCTCGGGGTCGCGCTCCGCGATCTGGAGCGCGCGCGCGGCGTGCTCGAAGCGGCCGAAGTGGGCGAGGATGCGGCCGAGCCGTAGGGCGGCCTCGCCGTCGTGGGGGTCCTCTCGCACCCGGCGCTCGTAGAGGATGCCGGCCTCGCGGTAGCGGCCGGCGCTCTCGTGACAGCGCGCGGCCTCGCCCAGCTCGCCGGCGCGCTCGTAGAGCTCCGCGGCCGTGGCGACGTCGCCCGCCGCAGCGTGCAGCCGCGCCGCGTCGACCACGCGGCCCTTGCGCTCTGCGGCCCCCGCCGCTTCGACGGCCTGGTCTGGGTGGTCGGGCAGGACCCCGAGCAGGCGGGTGAGCGCGCCGCGGTCGTTCGCCTCGAGGGCGTGCCGATAAGCGTGGGCGTAGCGGCCGGCCTGCTCGGCGGCGCGGATGGCCGCGGGCCAGTCCCAGACCGCCGCGAAGAGATCGCTCGCGCGCGCGGGGTCGCCCGCCTGCAGGCAGAGGTTCGCCGCCTCGGCGTAGCGGCCCGCGCGGCGGAGGGCGTCGACGCGCGCGTCGAGCTCTCGCGACTCGTCGCTCATCGCGCGAAGCGTATCAGCTTTCCTTGGCGGCCGTCCCGCGAGGCACTGCGCGAGCTCTCGACGTCGGCGCCCCGTGTCGACGGCGTCGCCTGCTCTCTCGGCCAGGCCAGCCGTGTCAGCTCATCGTCTTCGCGAGCTCTTCGATCAGCTCGCGGGCCTTCGGCGTCAGCTCTTTGGGGACGTCGACCTGCACGACGCAGACGAGATCCCCTCGGCCCGCACCGTCGAGGCGGGGCACGCCGGCCCCCCGGATGACCAGCGTCTCGCCCGGCTGCACGCCAGCGGGGACCTTCAGCGAGGTCGGCTCTTCGCCGGTCTTCAGGCTCGGCACTTCGACCTTCGCGCCGAGCGCCGCTTGCGGGAAGGAGAGGTGGACGGCGTGGACCAGGTCGAGGCCGTCGCGCTCGAAGCGCTCGTCGGGCCGGACGGTGACCTCGACGTAGAGGTGACCTGCCGGGCCGCCACGACGGCCGGCCTGGCCTTGGCCGGCAAGGCGGAGGGATTGCCCGTGGTCGATGCCGGCGGGGATGTTGACCCGGACGCGGCGGTCCTTGGTCACCTCGCCGCGCCCCTCGCACGCGGGGCAGGGGGCCTCGATCATCATCCCCTTGCCGCCGCACGCCGGACAATGGCTCTGGAGGATGAACGCGCCGCGGCGGGCCGCGACCTGGCCGCTGCCGTTGCAGGTGGCGCAGCGTTTCAGCGCGCCGTCGGCCGCGCCCGTCCCCTGGCAGGGCTCGCAAGGGCTCGGGTGGCGGAGGGAGAGCTCGCGCTCGGTGCCGAAGACGGCCTCCTCCATGCTGAGCTCGAGGCGGGCGCGGACGTCGGCGCCGCGCGCGGGCGCGTCGGCGCGGCCGTTGCGTCGCCCGAAGCCGCCCCCCATGCCGCCGAAGAAGTCGCCGAAGATGTCCTGGAACGACGAGAAGATGTCGCCGAGGTCTTCGAAGCCGACGTTGCCGCCAGCGAGACCCTCGTGCCCGTACCGGTCGTAGAGCTCGCGTTTCTGCGGGTCTTGGAGCACCTGATAGGCCTCCGAGACTTCCTTGAAGCGCTCCTCCGCGGACGGGTCGTCCGGGTTGCGGTCCGGGTGGAACTGGCTCGCGCGCTTCCGATAGGCTCGCTTCAGCTCGGCAGCGTCAGCGTCACGGGAGACGTCGAGGACTTCGTAGTAGTCACGCTTCATACCGCGAGTCGGGGCGCACCATAAGGTGGTTGGGCGAAGGATCAAGGTCAGAGTCGTCGTCCCGTCGTCCCCTGCCCTTGCCCTTGCCCTGCCCTTGCCCTTGCCCTTGCCCTTGCCCTTGCCCTTGCCTTTGCCCTTGCCCTTGCGTGGCTAGCAAGCCGGTGCCCCAGCCACGACCGCGGTCGGGCTATGTGCGCGCTGCGATCCCGTGCCCGCGCGCGGTGCGGGCACGGTGCGGGCAGGGCACGGTGCGGGCAGGGCACGGTGCGGGCAGGGCACGGTGCGGGCAGGGCACGGTGCACGGTGCCGGGCAGGGGCACGGTGCCGGGCAGTGCGGGCCGGGCACGGTGCGGGCAGCCGTGGCCGACACTCTGCCCTCAGGGGTACGGGCCAGGGGGCAGTCGCCTGGAGCCTCGTCATCCCCCGCAGGCCCCCTTGGTGGGGGGCAGGGGCAGGGGCAAGGGCAGGGGCAGGGGACTGCTGGACTGCTTTCAGTACGGGTTGTCGCGGTAGTTGCTCGGCGTGACGCCGAACTCCGGCTCGGACATCGACGACGACGAGCCCCCCATCGCGGAGACCATCGGCGTGGGCGGGACGAACCGGCGGATGCGTGTCAGCGAGGCCTCCACCTCGAGCGTCGCCCCGTCGATCGTCTGCGTCACCGACGCCGAGTTGTGGTCCTCCAGCTCGAAGCGGAAGGTCACCTCTCGACCCGGCTCGGCGGCGGTCCCGACCCAGACGACGCTCGCGGGCGTGCTGCCGTAGCTGCGGTCACCCACGAAGACCTCCGCGCCGGGCGGGTCCGAGCGGATCGTCACCTCGACGCGGTGCATCGGCTGCGCCGGCTCCATCGTCGCCGGCGCCTCGTTCACCTCGTCGGGCGGGTCCGCTTCGGTCGTCGCCGTCGCGCTCGTCCCGACGCCGTTCGCACCGTTCGCCTGCGCTTGGGCCTGCCCGGTGTCCTGCGTGACCGGCTGTGGCGCGTCGTCGCGGAGCAACGCGAACGCCGCGCCGCCCGCCCCGAGGAGCAGGACGGCGGCGATGAGCATCGCCTTGCCCTTGCCCTTCGGCTCGTCGACCGCGATCTCGGGGATGCCGATGTCCGGCACCGCGGAGACGCCTGAGTGGGGCGTCCCCGTGATCTGGATCCCACCGCTCGGCGTGCCGGGCATGTTGCGCACGCCCGAGAGGTCGTACTCACCCGAGACGCTGATCGACGTGCTCGAGTTGAAGCCCACGCCGACGGCGTTGCCCGCCTGCTTCAGGGCCAGGATGAAGTCGTTCATCGACCCGTAGCGTTCGTCGGGGTTCTTCGCGAGCGACTTGCGGATCACCGCCTGCAGCTCCTCGGGGATCCCCACCCCGTCGGCCCGGACCATGGGCGGCACCTCGGTCTTGAGGTGCGCCATCAGGGTCTGCACTTGGGTCGTGCCCTCGAAGGGCACCTTCCCGGTCAGCATCAAGAAGAGGATGACGCCGAGCGAGTAGACGTCGGTCCGCGCGTCGATGGCGCCGCCCTGGATCTGCTCGGGCGACATGTACTTCGGAGAGCCCATGAAGAGCCCCTGCTGGGTGAGCTCTTGGTTCTCCTTGACGTTCTTCACCAGGCCGAAGTCGAGCACCTTCACGAAGTCCACCTCGTCGGCGTGCTTCGTGATGATGACGTTCGCGGGCTTCAGGTCGCGGTGGATGACGCCGAGGCCATGCGCCTCGCGGACCGATCGGGCGATCTGGATGCCGATGTGGATCGCGCGCTCCGGGGCGAGCGGGCCCGTCTGCTTGAGCATCGCAGAGAGCGTGTGGCCCTCGACGAACTCCATGACGATGAAGAAGATGTCGTCGTTCGTCTTGCCGTAGTCGAAGACGGTGACGGTGTTCGGGTGCGAGAGCTTCGCGGAGGTCGCGGCCTCGAGGAAGAAGCGCGCCTGGAACTCCGGGTCCTCTTCGTTCTGGGCGGTGCGCGGGTCGAGGACCTTCAGCGCGACCGTGCGGCCGAGGGGAGCCTGCTGCGCCTTGTAGACGCGGCCCATCCCTCCACGCGCGACGAGCTCGAGGACCTTGAAGCGGTCGTTGATGACCCTACCAACGAGCGGATCCTCTTTCAGCTCTGCTGAAACCTCTGACATCATACCCCCAGGGCCCGCCGTCGCATCACACCACTGACACGGCGCCGAGCGCTCACCTTGGACGCATCCAAGTGAAAGCTTCTCTGCTCGGCGCGCGTGATGCAAGCGGACTACGAGGCGGGGCCGGAAATGCCCGACGTGGCGCCCCGCCGGATCATGGGCGATTCGCGCTGCTTTGTGTAATGAAAACGGTGGTTTGACTGGGTCGATCGGGAGAATCCGGGCATCGTTGACCACCCTGGGGGTGCGTGCTAGGTGAGCGCCGCGCCGAGGGCCGATTTCTCGGAAACGGCGTTCACTTCGGAAAACTCGTTCCCGCGCCCCCGCCAGGACCCCAGCCTCTCCTTCGAGGCGCTCCCCGGTGGCGCTCGCCCAACCTCCCTCCGGGGATCAGAGGACGCATGGCAGAGCTTCAGCACGGCAGCATCACGCAGGTCATCGGTCCGGTCGTGGACGTCGAGTTCCCGGCGGGCAACCTGCCGGCCATCCTCACCGCGCTCCGCGTGACCAACCCCAGCATCGACGGTCGCGAGTGGAACCTCGTGCTCGAGGTCGCGTCGCATTTGGGCGAGGGCACCGTCCGCGCGATCGCCATGGACTCCTCGGACGGCCTCGTCCGGGGCATGGCCGTGAAGAACACGGGCGCGCCCATCACCGTCCCGGTCGGCGAGGCCTGCCTCGGCCGCATCCTCAACGTCGTCGGCGAGCCCGTCGACGAGGCGGGCCCGGTCGAGACCGAGCACTACTCGCCGATCCACAAGCCCGCCCCGGCTTACGTCGACCAGAACCCGGCCATCGAGGTCTTCGAGACGGGCATCAAGGTCATCGACCTGCTCGCGCCCTACAAGAAGGGCGGCAAGATCGGCCTCTTCGGCGGCGCCGGCGTCGGCAAGACGGTGCTCATCCAGGAGCTCATCAACAACGTCGCGAAGTCGCACGGTGGTGTGTCCTGCTTTGCGGGCGTCGGTGAGCGCACTCGTGAGGGCAACGACCTCATGAACGAGATGAAGGAGTCGAAGCTCGAGACCGGCGAGCCCGTGTTCTCGAAGGCGGCCCTCGTCTTCGGCCAGATGAACGAGCCCCCCGGCGCGCGCGCCCGCGTCGCGCTCACGGCCCTCACGGTCGCCGAGCACTTCCGCGACGAGAAGGGCCAGGACGTGCTCCTCTTCGTCGACAACATCTTCCGCTTCACGCAGGCGGGCTCGGAGGTCTCCGCGCTCCTCGGCCGCATCCCGAGCGCCGTCGGTTACCAGCCGACGCTCGCGACCGAGATGGGCGCCCTCCAGGAGCGCATCACCTCGACGATGAAGGGCTCGATCACGTCCGTGCAGGCCGTCTACGTCCCCGCCGACGACCTCACCGACCCGGCGCCCGCGACGACCTTCGCTCACCTCGACGCGACGACCGTGCTCAGCCGCGAGATCGCCTCGCTCGGCATCTACCCGGCCGTCGACCCGCTCGACTCGTCGTCCACCATGCTCGACCCGAACATCATCGGCGAGCGCCACTACGCGGTCGCCCGCGGCGTGCAGGAGACCCTGCAGCGCTACAAGGACCTGCAGGACATCATCGCCATCCTCGGCATGGACGAGCTCAGCGAGGACGACCGCAAGGTCGTCGATCGCGCCCGCAAGATGCAGAAGTTCCTCAGCCAGCCGTTCTTCGTTGCCTCGCAGTTCACGGGCTTCGACGGCAAGTACGTCAAGCTCGAGGACACGATCGACAGCTTCGAGAAGATCCTCAAGGGCGACTGCGATCACATCCCCGAGCAGGACTTCCAGTACAAGGGCGGGATTGACGAGGTCTTCGCGGCGTACGAGAAGCGCCAGAAGGCGGCCTGATGGCGACCTCGCTCACGCTCGAGGTCACGACCCCGCGTGGTCGTGCGCTGCAGGTCGAGGCCGAATCGGTCCAGGCGCCCAGCGTCGCCGGCGAGGTCGGCGTGCTCCCCAACCACCTCCCGCTGCTCGCGGCGCTCCGCTGCGGTCTGCTGAAGTACCGGGTCGGCGGCAAGGCGCAGGTCGCGGCGGTCGGGCCGGGCTTCCTCGAGGCGGCGCCGGACCGGGTGAACGTGCTCAGCGATCTCTTCACCACCCCCGAGAAGGTGGACGTGGAGGAGACGAAGCGCGAGCTCGAGGACGCCGTGAAGGCGCTCACGGCCTTCGGTGACCGCCACGAGGGGACGGAGTACGAGGAGCTGCAGCGCGACATCGATTGGGCGCAGGCCAAGCTCGACGCGGCCGCCGAGGCCGCGAAGCTCTGACGCTCGAACCCGTCACGCACACTTCGGCGCGCAGCCCCATCGAAGCCTCGATGGGGCTGCAGCGTTTCCGGGCGCAAATCGGGTCGGATTTGGATTCGGATTTGGACTCGGGCTCACCGGGCGCGCTTCGTTCTCCCTGGTCACTCGCGAATCCGGGGGCGAAGACCCGTCGTCCGCGCCTCGTGGGACCGGGAGCAACGCAAGTCCCACGATCGCGAACGGCACCGGGAGACCCGAAGGCCCATCGAACGGATAGGCGGGGGAGGACACGCCTCGCACACCGTCAAGGCCGATG
>JAHBWH010000270.1 GCA_019637115.1 Myxococcales bacterium
GCCCCTGCAGCTCCTCGTCCTTGGCGACCAAAGCGAGCCGGAGCTCGTCGAGCGCGAGCTCCGCTTCGGCCCGCGCCGACTCGGCGTCCAAGAGGGCCGCGCCGCCCCCTCGCCGTCGCCCGAGCTGATGCTCGCGGAGCTCCTCGACGGCGTCGCGGAGCACCCCCTGCGCGTGCCGGAGCTCGCCCTCGAGCTCACGCACCCGGACGCCTCGGTCGCGGAGCTTCGCCTCGAGCCGCGCGACCTCCTGCGCCGCCTCCTCGTCCGCGCTGCCATCGCGGAGCGCGGCCCGCGCCTCCGCCAGCTCGGCTTCGGTCCCCACGAGCCTCGCTTGCAGCTGCGAGAGGCGCGCCTCGGCCCGTTCGAAGGCGTCTCGGAGCGCGTCGACCTCGCGCGCGCGACCGACGAGCGCCTCCTCCAACGCCGCGTGGTTCGTCCCCGGCGAGGTCCGCGCGCCGCCATCGGCGCCGACGGCCGGCAGGTCCACCGAGGTCGCCGCGGCCGAGTCGGACGGGAGCTGCACCACCAGATAATCGTCGAGGCGCGGGAGCTCCTCTCCCGCCACCGCGTAGATGCGGTCGAGGGGCGCCTCTCCGAGCAGCGAGCCGTCGATGGCGATCTCGATCGCGTCGTCCGCGAGCGAGAGGTCGGCGAGCGCGACGCCGCGGAAGGGCGACTGACCGACGACCTTCACCTCTCGGAAGAGGTCGCCGAGCGCGTCCCGGAGATCCTCATACGCTGCGTCGCCGCGCGCCTCGGTCCCCGCGACGATCCAACCGTCCTCGCCGAGAATGCGCGCGAGGTCGCCCATCCGCGCGCGGAGGTCCTCGAACGCCGCGATCTCGGGGATGACCGCGAGCTCGAACGAGTCCCCCGCGAGCTCGATCGGGCCAGGCCGAAAGGGCGAGACCCGCACGGCTCCGCCACGGCGCCGACGCGCGCGACCGGTGGTGTCGAGCACGCGGACGAGCTCGGCGTGGCTCGCGAGCAGCTCGGGGCCCCCGCTCGCGGAGTCACCGATCCACAGCACGCGACGGCGCGTGACGAGCGGCGTGAGCCACGCTGCGAGTCCAAGGTCCGCGGGTCGAGAGGCCATGCTCTGGGTCATCGTCGTCGCTCGCGCTCGGTGAGGCGCTCGGTGGGGGCGCTCGGTGTGGCGCCCGGGAGGGCGTCACCGGCTCGGCGAGAGTGGCCTCGGCGAGCCGCGTCGTGGGGAGGGCCTCACGGCCCGCTCGGTCCCGCGAAAGCACGAAGCATTTCGACGGGGGCCCCGCGAAGCGGGGACGGCACGGGTTATAGTCGTGCGCCCGATTCAGGGTCAACGCGCGCGAGCCATACGTAGAAGTATCCCGCGCGATAGGGGAAGACCTCCGCGACTCGGTAGCGCGCACGCACCCACGGGGTCGTGGCGACCTGGCGCTCCACGGGAAAGCCCGCGAGCCCCGTGAGCCGCCCCTCGGCGTCTACCGCCGGTGGGGCGCTGGCGTGCAGGAGGATGACCTCCGGATCCCGCTCGACCCAGAGCCCGATGGGCACCTCCTTCGCGAGGTGGCCGCCGCGCGCTTGGGCGACCGCTGGCTCCGTCAGCCCGCCGAGGTCGAGCACGTCCACGTCGCGCTCCCAGACCAGGTAGCCCACGTCGACGAGGGCGACCGACTCCACGGAGGCCAGCCGGTCCACGAGCGCCCTCGCCCCCGCCCGCGCCTCCCCGGCCCGCCGCCAAGCGGGCACCTGCGCGACGAAGTCGAGCCCGGGGACGACGAGGGCGAAGAGTAAGAGGGCCAGCAGTCCCTTGCCCCTGCCCCTGCCCCTGCCCTTGCCCGTGCCCTCCGAGTCCGACCCCGAGTCCGACCCCGAGTCCGACCCCGAGTCCGACCCCGAGTCCGACCCCGAGTCCGACCCCGAGTCCGACCCCGAGTCCGACCCCGACCCCGAGTCCGTGTCCGAGTCCGAGTCCGTGTCCCAGTCGGTGTCCGTGTCCGCACGCTGCAGCCCCTCCGCCACCAACCACGCGTACACCGGCAGCACGGGGAGAAAGAGGCGCCACCCCGGCATCCAGTCGCCGCCCGCCACCACGATCGCCACGAGGTGCGCGAGCAACCCCGCGGCGAGCCAGCCTCCGCCGTCCATCCCGCGGGCTCCCCGCGCCGCCAGCCACGCCCCACCGCCCCCGGTCACGAGCAAGCTCCCGAGCAACACGTAGGGCACCCCGAAGCTCGGGTCGCTACCCTTCGCGTGAAACGACAGGGGCACGAGGCCCCCAAAGAGCGCCCACCGAAAGACCAGCAGGGCCCCCGCGAAGACGGCCGCCCACGCGAGCGCGCGCGCCCGCGGCCTCGCGAGCAGCCAGACCGCCCCCAGCACCGCGAGCTCGGGCCGCAGCCAGAACATCGCGCCGATCGCGCCGCCTCTCAGCGCGTCGCGCCGCGCGACGAGCCCGTGCGCTGCGACCGTGACCGCCAACGCCGCCGCGCCGGTCTCGAGCCCCGCGACGCCCCAGGCGGCGAAGGTTGGTTGCACCGAGAGCACCGCCGCCGCCACCCACGGCCGAGCGGAGCGAACGACCGCGAGCCCCCCCGCGGCGACGAGACACGCCGCCCCGACGGCCTTCTGCGCGAGCGGCGCGCCGACCCCAAACAGCTCGCCGAGCGCCGCGACGAAGACCCACGCCGGCCCCGTCACGCCGTCGGTCGGCGGGCCCTCGCGGAAGGTCCACCCGAGCCCGGCGGCGAGCCGACGCCCGTAGCGCGCCACGATGTAGGCGTCGTCGACCGTGAACGCCCACGCGAGCACATAACCCACGAGCGCGAGGGTGACGAAGAGCCCGAGGGGCCCGAGCGGCACCCGGGCACCTGGCGCGGCGCCCGCCTCGACGCCCGGCACGCTCGCCCCAGGCGACGCCGAGCCATCCGCGCGCGTCACTCCGGGACTCGTTCGCCCCGTTCGAGCCGCACCTCGCGCTCGACCTCGATCGCCTCGACGAAGGGATGGGCGACGTCGGGGTCGAACTGGGAGCCCGAGCAGCGCTCGATCTCCGCCACGGCGATCTCGTGCGGCAGCGCCTTGCGATATGCGCGGTCGCTCGTCATCGCGTCGTACGTGTCCGCCACCGAGATGATGCGGGCGATGATCGGGATCTCCTGCGCCTTGAGGCCGAGCGGATAACCCACGCCATCCCAGCGCTCGTGGTGGAGATAGACCCCGGGAATCAGCGGGTGAAGAAAAGCGATCGGCTCGAGGATGTCGCGCCCGAAGTCCGGATGACGCTTGAAGACCTCGTACTCTTCTTGCGACATCTTTCCGGGCTTGTTCAGGTTCATGACGCAGCCGATCTTGCCGATGTCGTGCATGAGCGCCGACTGCCGGACGATCTCTTGCTGGTCGTCACCCATCCCGAGCTTGATCGCGAGCACCTGCGCGTAACCGGCGACTCGCTCCGAGTGGCCCGCGGTGTACCGGTCCATCTTGTCGATCGCGCTCGCGAGGCCCCGGATGGTCTGCCGGAACGTCGACTGGAGATCCTCGTAGAGGCGCGCGTTCTCGATGGCGGCGGACGCGCGGTTCGACACGATGCTGAGGAGCTTGCGTTGCCCCTCGTCGAAGCGCTTTCCTCGCGTGTAGGCGATCGCGCCGAGGAAGCCGATGATCTCGCCGCGGATGCGCAGGCGCGTCACGACGAGGGAGACACACTCGGGGCTCTCGGGCGGATCGAGGAAGAAGGGCGCGGTCTTCTTCCGCCCGTGCGCGCGCAGCGGCCGGTCCTCGCGGAAGAAGTCGAGCAGCGCCGCGGGGTCGAGCGAACCGAGCTCGTCGACCGTGTACGGCAGGCGCTCGTGCGAGACGTTGATACGTTCGTAGAAGCCTCCGTGGCCGTCTTTCAGCATGACGACGACGTGATCCGCGCCCACCTCGTGAAGCGCCGAATCGACCACGGTGGTGAGCACCTGCTCGAGCGAGAGGCTGGACGCGATCGCCTCGCTCACCTTGTAGAGCGACAGCGCCTCCTTCAGTCGAATGTTCTCGGCGCGCAGACGCTGCTTCTCGAGCCCGCGGCGGATCGTATGAACCACCTCTTCGACCTTGAAGGGCTTGAGGATGTAGTCATACGCGCCCTTCTTCATGGCGTCGATGGCGGTCTCGACCGTCCCGAAGCCCGTCATGATCACGGTGACGACGTTGGGCGTGTGCTTCTGGATCGCCTGCAGCAGCTCGAGGCCGCCCATCTTCGGCATCTTCAGATCGGTGAGCACGAGGTCGTAGTGCGTCCGCGAGAGCTCGACGAGCGCCTCGCTGCCGTCCGCCGCCGTGCGAACGACGAACCCCTCCATCGACAGGAAGTCGGCGAGGATCTCCCGAATGACCTGCTCGTCGTCGACGACCAGGATGCGGGCGGCGTCATCGTCCTGATGGGACATCGCGTTCGGCGACTGTCGTACACCCGCGCCGAGACCGTCAACCGTTCCTGAGACGAAGCTCAGCCGTTATCGCAAGCCGCCCAACCGGACGGCGCGCAGCGAGCGCAGCGAGCGTAGGCTCGTGGGAGGGGGCCCCGCGGGGCTTCATGCCCCGTGGGGGAGGGGCTGGCGACAGCCCCTCAAAGAAGCTGCGGTCACGAGCTGAAAAGAAACCTCGACCGCAATATCAAGAAATCACAGCGAAAATCGGCGGTCCCTATGGCTCGCCCGGGCAGGGCGGTCAGAGCCGACTAGAAACTCGACTCGCACATTAAGAAATCACAGCGAAAATCGGCGGCCGGTTTCATCCTATGTGGCTTCGCCCACAGGGCGGTCAAGCTGAGAAGAAGCTCAGCCGCCATCGCAAGCCGCCCAACTGACGGCGCGCAGCAGCGCAGCGAGCGTAGGCTCGTGGGAGGGGGGGCCCCGCAGGCTTTACATTCCCGTGAAGCGGATTAATAACGCCCTCTCAAAGAAGCTGAGAAGCTCAGCCGTTATCGCAAGCCATCTTCCCGACGGCGGCGAGCGCAGCAAGAGGATTGCAGTAGAAAGGGGGCCCCGCGGGGCTTCATGCCCCGTGGGGGAGGGGCTGGCGAGCCCCTCATGGGAAGCCGCGTTGAAGGCCCCTCGCTGCGATGGTATGCGCAAGTTCACGGCGCTCGTCGTCGACCCGTTGCCGTGCCCCGCCGAACCCTCATCGTCGCCCTCACCCATGGCCTGATGGCGGCTGGCGCCGTGGCCTGGGTGACGTGGCGGGGTCACGGGGCGCTGCGCCACCCCGAGCCGTGGCTGGATCTGTCAGGTGGGTGGGCCCTCGCGGGCTCCGTCGCCTTCGGGCTCGCGTTGGCGCTCGGCGCGGTTACGCTCAGCCGGTGGAGCGTGGAACGCACCGGCTGGGGCGGGCGCCTCCACGCCCGCTTCCGTGAGGGGGTCGGGGAGCTGGGGCGTCTCGAGGCCCTCTGCTTCGCGCTGTCGGCCGGGATCGCGGAGGAGCTGGTGTTCCGTGGGGTGCTCCAGGTGGAGCTCGGCGCCGCGCCTGCGCTCGCCGTCTTCGGCTTGGCTCACCTCTCGCGGCGGGGGGAGGCTCCGACGCGCTGGGTCCCCTGGACGGCGTCGGCGGTGGTCTTCGGGGGGGCCCTCGCCCTCCTCTTCGGGGCGACCGGTCACCTCGCGGGCTGCGTCGTGGCCCACGTGCTCGTGAACTACGAGAATCTCCGGCTGGTCGGGGGGTACCAGGCCGCGCCCGCCCGCGAATCGACGGGTCCATCGGTCATCGGCAGCCGTCTACGGGTGGGGAGCGTCTCGCGACGTCTCGAGTCGTCCCGCGCTGACCTCCGAGCTGGCCGCATGTCGGGATGATCCGCAACGCTCGGGTGTTGACGGGGCTCGGCGACCCTCCGTATCCTGTGGAGGATCGCAGGGGCTGCGCTTGGACTCCGACATCAAGACCCGCGTCACACCGCTCGACGAGCTGAAGTTGCCCAACAAGACAGGGCACGACTGCCTCGTCGTGATCTACTCGTCGGACACCCGCCAGCTCGGCAAGCGTCACCTGCTGGGGAATCAGCCCGTCTCCCTCGGACGCGGGAGCGACAACACGATCGTCCTCGAGAACGACAGCGTCTCCCGGCGCCACTGCAAGGTCGAACGCCGCGGAGCGACCTACCACGTGGTCGATCTCGACTCGACGAACGGGACCTACGTCAACGACCAGCTCGTGAAGGATTTGCAGCTCCGCCGGGGTGACCAGGTCAAGGTCGGCGACACGATCTTCAAGTTCCTGTCCGGTTCGGACATGGAGGCCCAGTACCACGAGACGATCTACCGGATGACGATCGTGGATGGGCTCACGGGGGTGAACAACAAGCGCTTCCTGCTCGAGGCGCTCGAGCGCGAGATCCCGCGCGGTCGACGGCACGACCGCCCGCTTACGCTGGTGATGCTCGACATCGACCACTTCAAGCACATCAACGACACGTATGGGCACCTGGCGGGCGACTACATCCTCAAGGAGATGGCCCAGCTCATCAAGAACCGCCTCCGTCCGGACGACGTGATCGGCCGCTACGGCGGCGAGGAGTTCGGCATCCTCCTGCCCGAGACCGACCTGCAAGGCGGGGCGGTCATCGCCGAGCAGCTCCGCAAGCTCGTCGCCGAGCATTCCTTCGTCTTCGAGCAGGAGCGGATCAACGTGACCATCTCGATGGGGCTCGCGCAGCTCGCGGAAGGTTGGGACGTGCTCCAGTTCATCAAGCACGCCGACGAGCGCCTGTACGAGGCGAAGCGCGGCGGCCGCAACCGCGTCGCGACCTGAGCCGCGACCGCGGTCTCCTTGGCCGCCCGCCGATTCCGTGGCCACGCGCCGATTCCGTGGCCACGCGCCGATTCCGTGGCCGCGCGCCGATTCCGTGGCCGCGCGCCGATTCCGTGGCCGCGCGCCAACTCCGTGGCCGCGCGCCAACTCCGTGGCCGCCTACCGCATCCGTGGGCGCGTGTCCCACGGCGGCGCGTCGACTCCATGGCGGGCGCCGATTCTGTGCTTTCGACGGAGATCCGACGCTGGCACGGCCTTCAGAACTCGCGGCGCGCGCGGATCAGGGGCCCGAACGACCGCACTCGTCCGAGCGCGACCAGGTCGGGGTGCAGGAGCAGATCCTCGTCTCGCACCTCGCCGGTCGCGTAACCGCGCTGGACGGCCGCCCACCACGCGTCGAGGTCCGGCTGACGAGGAACGGGGCTCGCCCGCAGCGGACGTGGATCGGGCGGCGGCTCGTCCGCCTCGAGGGCTCGCTGGATTGCCTCGACCACGGGCCGCTCGGCCACGGTCGCTTGGGCGGCGAGCCAGCCGAGCAGCCGCCGCCAGGGCGCGGGGTCGGACGCCCGCGCGGCGAGCGGGGCCACCACCTCTGCGACCCTCGCGGCGCTCGTCTCGCGCTGCTTCCAGCGCGACCCGGGCGCCATCGAGCTCAGGCGCTCCGCGGCCTCGAGCGCGGCGCTGGACTCACCGAGGATCGCCGCGAGCTTCAGGGCCTCCCAATCGCACCAAGGCAAGGGCGGGACGCAGCGCGCGGCCCGGAGGTAGGCCTCGAGCGAGCGCTCCGGCTCACCCGAGCGCTTGAGCGCGTGCGCGACCGTGGCGTGCGCCGTCGCGACGTCGGGCTCCACCTCGGCGTGCCGCAGGCCCGCGCGCAGGTAGGTGTCGAGGTCGAAGTCCTCGCCGAAGTCGGGGCTCGTCCACTCGGCGACGCAGACGCGACACCATCCGTCGAAGGTCCGGTACATCAGCCGGTGCTCTTGGAGATCCTGGAAATAGTCGACGATCGGCCAGGTGTCGCTGACGGGTCCAGCGCTGCGATCGAACGCGAGCAGGCTCTCTTCGGGCGTCCGGTGGAAGGGGAGCAGAAGCTCGGTGTCGAGGAAATCGCCACCGACGGCCTCGGCGTACTCGCGGACGGTGCTTCCGATGGTGCCCGGGCCGGTGCCTGCCGGGAGCAGCTCACCCGCCGGCAAGGTCCCACCGTTGAAGCGCGCGAGCACGAGCTTGAGGTCCGCAGGCAGCGGCCCCCCGAGCATCTGCTCGAGCGCGCCGATGTCCGACGACGACGCGGGAGGATTGAGCCGCACGTCGGGGCGGTCGCGGTTCGCCTCGACCCAGCGGATGAGCTCACGGACCCCGCGGTGCACGCCCGTGGTTCTACCAAAGCGCCAGGCACCACGTCGAGCGCGGCGTGCGCGGCCCCGGCCTCAGCCCCATGCACAGCCCCTGG
>JAHBWH010000271.1 GCA_019637115.1 Myxococcales bacterium
GCCGCCGCCGTCGTCGTACCAGCCAGACTCGCTGCCGCGGCTGCCCGCGAAGAGGCCGCCCTCGGCGCCACCTCCGCCAGGGCCGCCCGAGGTGCCCTCCGCGCGCAGATCGAGCACCGCCCCGGCCGCGACCTCGAAGGTCCCCGCGACGAGCACGACGAGCGGCCTCGTGCCGCGGACGCGGACCTCGCCGCGCAGGGTCAGGTCGCCGTCGTACGAGACGACGCAGAGCTGCGGGGCCCCGTCGGCTTGGTGGACGATCATGCCCCCGCTGCAGCTCGTCGTGTCGAAGCTGCCCCCGTCGACCTCGACCGGCGCCCCTCCAGGCTCGGGGAGGAGCTCTCGGTTCACGTTGGACGGGACGAAGCGCACACACCGCGGCGTCGTGCCGGGGACGCAGCCGAGGTCGCACGGCTCGCTCAGCTCGAAGAGACCCTCGTCGCACCGCTCGACGCCGAGCGGGCCGCAGCGCACGAGCTCACCCTCGCACGGGACCCGCGCGTCGACCCCTACGTCGTCGGGGATGTCCGCGTCCTCGCCGGCGTCCGGGGGGACCGGGCCGTCAGGCGTGTCCGCGTCGAAGGGGCCCACGTCGACCGGCGTCGCGTCGCCTGGCGTCGCGTCACCCTGGCCCCCGTCGCCTTGCGCGATCGGCGCCAGCCCCGAGGGGTCGACCGCGCACGCGAAGAGGCCGAGGAGGAGCGACCAGCTGGGCGCACCCGACCCGAAGGACGACCTCGTCACCATTCGAACGTTGGTAGGCTTCACCCGCGCTCCCGACACCCGCCCGGGGAGGTTACCACACCGGCTCGACCCGCCACCGCCAAAGGGCGTAGAAACCCTCGGATGAGCCGCGTCGCCCTCTACGGCCTGATCGCGCTCCTTCAGGGCGTCGTCTTCCTTTGGCTCGTACCGTGGTCGCTCGGCCTGGCCGACGTCAGCCTCTCGACCTTCCCCCTCGACGACGCCTACATCCACCACGTCTACGCGGAGGGCCTCCGGTACGGCGACGGACTCTCGTACCTCCCTGGCGTGCCCGCCGCGGGCAGCACGAGCCCGCTCTTCGCCGTCGCCCTCGTCCCCTTGCAGCTCCTGCCCGATCCCCATTGGGTGCTCGCGACGAAGCTCATCGGCTTCTCGTTGCTCTGGCTCGTCGCGACGCTGGCGGACCGGCTCGTCGCGCCGCTCGCGGGCGATCGGGCGGCCTCGCTCGCGGGCATCCTCGTCGCGTCGAGCCCTCCGCTCGCGCTGGCTGCCTCGAGCGGCATGGAGGTACTCCTCGCGGCGGCCTTCGCCTTGCTCGCCCTGCGGCTCGCGGCGCGCGCGCAGACCCCGCGCGTCGCCTCGGTGCTCGGGCTCACGCTCGCCCTCGCCGCGCTGACCCGCCCCGAGCTCGGCCTGCTCTGGCTCGGCGCGGTCGGCTGGGTCGCGCGCGATCACCGGCGAGAGGCGTGCATCGCGGCTTCGCCTACGCTCGTCGCGCTCGGCCTGTGGGCGGCGTGGAACCTGCACGCCACCGGCAGCCCGTGGCCCACGACCTTCCTCGCCAAACACGCGGCGCCCTCGCTCGCGGCGCGTTGGCGCGACCTGCCGTGGGCCTACGCGGCGGCTTTCGGGGCGCCCGCCTTCGCGCTCACCGCGCCGCTCGCGGCGCTGGGCGGCAGGGCGCTCGCGCGGCGCGGCGCGCCGCTCGTCGGGGCCTTCACGCTGGTGATGCCCCTCGGGCTCGCGTGGGCCCACGACCTCAGAGAGCCCTACAAGCTCTACTGGCTCCGCTACGCGCTCCCCGTCCTCCCGGCGCTCCTCGTGCTGGTCGCCGCGGGAGTCGTCGCGCTCCCGGCGCGCGCGCGGCGGGTCGCGGGCGCGGCGGCCCTCACCCTGAGCCTCCTCGGGATGCTCTCGTCGGCGCGCCACTACGCCGAGAGCTGCCGCAACGTCGCCGAGCTCAACGTCGCGGCGGCGGCCTGGCTCGACGCCCACGCCGGCCCGAGCGACTGGATCGCGAGCAACGACGCGGGGGCGGTGCGGCGGCTGACCGGGAGACCGGTGGTCGACCTCCTCGGCCTCAACGACCACCTCGCCCTCCGAGATCGGGCCGCTCGCCTACGGGAGACGCGCCCGCGCTTTTACGTCGTCTTCCCGAGCTGGTTCCCCGGCCTGCTCGCGCGCCCCGACCTGCGCGAGGTCCTGCGGTTGCGCTCCGAGCCGTACGCGATCTGCGAACGCTGCGAGCAGAGCGAGCTGGTGATCCTCGAGGCCGTCCGGCCCTGAAGGATCGTCGGGGGCGTCGGCCGAGGGGCGAGCGCGGCCGCACGGTGACGTACGGATCGGCCGGGAACTGGACGGAAAGCGCGAATGGACCGAGCCTCCCAGCGTGACCCGTTCGCGGCATCTCGAGGAGCGCCTTCGATGAGTCGCCCTCGTCGTACCGAGGCGAGCGTGGTCTCTGACCTCGACCTCGACGGGCTCGCGATCGGGCAGGTCCATCGCCTGCTCTTCGATCTGATGGACGACGCCCTCGGGCAGCCGATCCACCTGCCCGTCCTCGTCGCGCGTGGCCGCCGGCCGGGGCCCGTCTTCGGGATGACCGCGGCCGTCCACGGGAACGAGCTCAACGGCATCCCCGTCATCCACGACGTCTTCAGGCGGCTCGACCTCGACTCGCTTCGAGGCACGGTGGTCGCGCTGGTGGTCGTCAACGTGCCGGGCTTTCGCCTCGCGCAGCGGGACCTCGACGAGGGCACCGATCTGAACACCATCATGCCGGGGCGCGCGAAGGGCTCGACGCCGCAAGTGTACGCGCACCGCGTCGTGCAGCGCCTCGTGCGCAAGTTCGACCGTTTCCTCGACCTGCACACCGCGAGCTTCGGCCGGATCAACTCGCTCTACGTGCGCGCCGACATGGACCACCCGGTGGCGCGCCACATGGCGTATCTGCTGAGGCCGCAGATCATCTTGCACAACCAGCCATCGGACAAGACGCTGCGGGGCGCCGCGATGGCCTTCGGCATCCCCGCCGTGACGATCGAGATCGGTGATCCGCAGCGCTTTCAGCCCGAGCTGGTGAAGACCTCGAGCCGCGGCGTGCGCCGCTTGCTCGCGGACATGGACATGATCCCGCGCCGGAAGGTGGTCATCGCCGACCCGCCGGTCGTCTGTGACAAATCGAAGTGGCTCTACACCGATCGAGGCGGACTGCTCGAGGTCTACCCCGAGCTCTGCCAGAGCGTGCAGCGGGGTGATCTGCTCGGGAGGCTGACGGACGTCTTCGGCGAGGTCGTCCGCGAGTACCGCGCCACCGAGGATGGCGTCATCATCGGCAAGAGCGTCAACCCCGCAGGTCCCGTCGGCGCGCGCATCGCGCACGTCGGTCACATCGCCGAGGCGGGCCGTTTCCCCGAGCCTTTCGGCGGCAGCGGCGCGGATCGTCGCGCGCCCGGCGCGGCGCGAGCGGCCGTCGCGCGTCCGCGCCACCGCGTCGGAGAGGCGTGGCTGGTCGAGGGCGACGACGCCGAGTGATGGGACGCTCGGAAATCCGAGACAATCCTCCGCCTATGGTACCGTTACGACCTCCGCGCGCTGGGCGCGTGGCCGAGCCATCATGATCCAGGTCCAGTGCCCCTCCTGCGCCGCACCCTATGACCTCGACGAGCGACGCCTTCCGGCGAGCGGCGTGCGGATGCGGTGCCCGAAATGCGGTGAGTCGTTCCACGTCGGCAAGGACGGCAGCGTCGGAGCGCCCGGCGCCGCGCCTGGCGCCGCGTCCGTGCGGTCCGCCCACCCGACCGCCGTCGGGGTCGGCACCGAAGGCGCGAAGCCGCCGCCGCCCTCGAGGCCGCCGCCCGCGCGCAAGCCGACGATGGCCGGCGTCGGCGAGGCCAAGCCCGCGTTCGTCCCACCTCCGCCTTCGCGGGTCGCACCTCCGAGCGCGGCCGACGACCTCGAGCTGGATCTGCTCGGAGGCCTCGACCTGCCGGGATCGGACGACCCGGACGACCTGGACAGCCTCGACCTCGATGCGGACTTGCCGGCGCTGAAGGAGGCCGCGCGCAAGGCGCCTCCCCGCGCGCTCGACACGCTCGACGTGGATCTTCCGGCGCCGAAGGGGGCGGCCCCTGCCCCCGCGGCGCCTGCTGCGCCGAGGCGTCCGCTGGCGCCGGACTTCGAGGCGGACCTGCCGGCGTTGAAGGGGGCGGCCCCAGCCCCTGCCAATCCTGCCGCGCCGAGGCGCCCGTTGGCGCCGGATTTCGAGGCGGACCTGCCGGCGCCGAAGGGGGCGGCCCCTGCTCCCGCGGCGCCCACTGCGCCGAGGCGTCCGCTGGCGCCCGACTTCGGGGCGGACCTGCCGGCACCGAAGGGCGCGGCCCCTGCGCCTGCGGCGCCCGCTGCGCCGAGGCGTCCGCTGGCGCCGGACTTTGGGGCGGACCTTCCGGCGCCGAAGGGCGCGGCAGCAGCGCCCGCGGAGCCCGCTGCGACGAGGCGTCCCCTCGCGCCGGATTTCGCGGATCTCCCGGCGCCGAAGGGCGCGTCGCGGGCGTTGCCCGATCTCGACGCGGACCTCCCGATGCCCAAGGGGGCCACCCCCGGGCGTCCGCGGGCGCCCGAGGTCGATCTCCCCGCGCCCAAGCGCGCGCAGGGCAGCACGCCCTTCGACGACATGATGGGCGGTGACGAGCTCGACCTGCCCGCGCCCAAAGCGGCGCTCGACGAGCTCGACCTGCCAGCGCCGAAGTCGGCGAGCGGCTTCGGCGACCTCGATCTGCCGGCGCCGAAGTCCGCGGCGGGGGGCTTCGGCGAGATCGACCTCCCGACGCCGAAGTCGGCGGCGCCGAAGTCGGCGGCGGGGGGCTTCGGCGAGATCGACCTCCCGACGCCGAAGTCGGCGGGGGGGTTCGGCGAGATCGACCTACCCACGCCGAAGTCGGCCGGGGGTTTTGGCGAGATCGACCTGCCCACGCCGAAGTCGGCGGGGTTCGACGGCCTGGATCTGCCCATGCCGAAGAACGAGCTCGACCTGCCGGCGCCGAAGGATGGGCTCGACCTGCCGACGCCGCAGACCGCCGGCTTCGAGCTCGACCTCGATCTCCCTGGCCCGAAGGGCAACATCGACCTTCCCGCGCCCGGCGCGGGCTCGGCAGGGAGCACGGACCTCCCGATCGGCAAGGGGCTCTCGCTCGACCTGCCGACGTCAAAGAGCGCGCCACCTCCCGGCGCGGACGATCTCGCCTTCGACGACGACCTCGCGCTCCCTCCGCCGCGGGCGCGCGGCGCCAGCCCCGACGGCCGGTCGGGCGCCGGGAGCGCTGCTTTCGGCGAGCTCGATCTCGGCGGTGAGGCCAATGATGGGCTCGAGTTCGCGGGCATCCCCGAGGAAGCGCCGTCGGATCTGCCCGGCGGCATGGACCTGCCGAGCGACGCCGTCGCGCGGCCCGACGCCAAGAAGAAGAAGGCGAAGCCGACGGCCGACGCCACCCCGAAGAAGCGCGGCAAGGGTCTGCTCGTCTTCATGGGCGTCGTGCTCGCGCTCGCGGGCGTCGGCGTGGGGCTGAAGTGGACCTCGCTCGGCATCTTCGGCACCTACTACTTCGAGCAGTTCCGGAGCGAAGCGGGCGACGAGGCGACCATCACGCGCACCCTCGCCGACGTCGAGGCTCGGGCCGCGTTGGACACCTACGCGGACGTCCGCGCGGCGCTCCAGCAGCTCGGCGTCGCGCGGCGAGAGCTCTTCCTCAACCGGCACCTGCTCGCGCGCAGCGCCATGCACGAGGCGCTCTACCAGCACCGCTTCGGGCAGGACGCGCGCAGCGCGGCGCGCGAGGTCGCGATCGCGCAGCGCCTCGAGGAGCGCGGGAACGACGCGCCCGGTATCGCCTTGATGTTCGCGGCGCGTGCGTTGAAGAGCGGCCGCCTCGGGGAGATCCCCGGCCACCTCGCGACCGCGCGCTCCGAAGCGCCGGGCGACCCCTACGTGAGCCTGATCGCGGGAGAGCACGCGCTGGCCAGCGGGCAGGTCGAAGGCGCGCTCGAGGCCTTCCGCGCCGCGAGCGAGACGGGCGCTCGCGCGGGGTGGGGCGTGGTGCGGGCGCTCCTGGCGGCGCCCGAGCGGGACGAGGCGGCGATCGACGCGGCCCTCGACGCCGTGCTCCAGCAGAGCCCCAACCACACCGCCGCGCTCGTGCTCCGCGCCGAGCGGGCCTTCGCTGCGGGGGACGACGAGTCGGCCATCGGCGCCGCGAACCTCGCGACGGGGGAGCCCGAGGGCGCAGCCCGGGGCAGCGGCCCCGAGCGCGCGGCGGCGTGGGCGATGCTCGGCCGCGTTCACGAGGCGCGTGGGCGGCGGGGCGCGGCGCGCGGCGCCTACGAGTCCGCGATCGCCGCGGACGCCTATCACGTCGGCGCCCTCCTCGGGGCGGGGCGGGTGCTCACGGACGAGCGCCGCTTCCGTGACGCGCTCGTCCGCTTCGAAGCCGCCGAGCAGGCGGCCCCGAGCGACGCGCACGATGAGCTGGCCGAGGCGCTGATCGGCCAGATCCGCGCGAACCTACAGATCGATCAGGCCCCGCGCGCGCTGGAGAAGGCGCAGCAGCTGGTCCAGCGGCGGCCCGACGACGCGGAGGCCGCGCTCTGGCATGGGCGCGCTCTCGACGCGACCGACGACGACGACGCCGCGAAGGCGGAGCTCGAGCGCGCGATCGAGCTCGCGCCGCAGACCTTCGACGCCTACCTCGCGCTCGCGCAGCTCCACTTCGCGAACGACGACCCTGGCGCGGCCGCGGCGACTCTCCGCCGCTCCCGCGACCACGTCGAGGTCACGGCCCAGGTGCGGCGCCTCCTCGGAGAGTCCGAGCTGCGGCGTGGCAACCTCGCGGAGGCCGAGCGCGAGCTCCGCGGCGCGCTCTCCCTCGACGCGCGGGATGCGGGCGCGCTCTTTCTGCTGGGCTCGACCCTGCGGCGGCTCGGGCGGCTCGCGGAGGCCGAGCAGGTCTTCGGCCGGCTCGCGGATCTGGACGCGGGCTACCCGGGCCTCTCGCTCGAGCGTGGTCGGATCTTCGAGGCGATGGGACGCGCGGATCGCGCCGCGCAGGCGTACGCGCGCGCGCTCGAGCAGGCGCCCGACGACCTCGATCTCGTGCAGCGCCTCGGCGCCGCGCAGCTCGCGGCGGGGATGCTCGACGAGGCGGAGCCGACGCTGCGTCGGGTGCTGACGGAGCGGCCGGACACGGCCGAGCCGGAGCACTTCGTCGGGCGGCTCGAGCTCGCCAAGGGCGAGGTGCAGCGCGCGCTGCGCCACCTCGGGCGCGCGGTCGACCTCGACCCGCAGGTCGCCGAATACCGGATGTACCTCGCGTGGGCGAACCTCGACGCGAACGCCCTGGGGCGGGCCGCGGAGGAGATCGCGTCGGCGATCGCGCTCGACCCACAGATGCCGGAGGCCTACCTGGTGCGCGGCCTCATCGGCAATCGCACCGGCGCCGTGCGCGACGCCCGCGCGGACTTCGAGCGGGCGCTCGGCCTGCGGAGCACGCTGCACGCGGCCCGCGCGGGGCTCGGCGACGCGCTCGACCAGCTCGGCGACCGTTCGGGCGCCGTGCGCGCGTACGAGGCCGCGGTGGCGGGCGATCCGACGCGCGGGGATTGGTGGTACCGCCTCGGGCGGGTGCGCCTCGACGCAGGGCGCCGCGGCGAGGCCGCGCAGGCCTTCGCGCGCGCCATCGACGCGGCGGGGACGCGCACCCCGACGTGGCTCCCCGAGGCCCATCGGCTCAAGGCCGAGGCCCACCGGCTCGGCGGCGAGCGCGCCGCGGCGGTGACGCACTATCGGCGGTACCTGGAGCTCGCTCCGGCGGGCGCGATCGATCGGCAAGACGTGCAGGATCGGTTGTTGGACTTGGGCGCGAGGTAGCGCAGCAGACGAGCAGTCTGGTGCAGTCCCCTGCCCCTGCCCCTGCCCCCGCCCCCGCCCCCCCC
>JAHBWH010000272.1 GCA_019637115.1 Myxococcales bacterium
CCGAGTCCGCGTCCGAGTCCGCGTCCGAGTCCGCGTCCGAGTCCGCGTCCGAGTCCGCGTCCGAGTCCGCGTCCGAGTCCGAGTCCGCGTCCCCCGAGTCCGCGTCCCCCCGAGTCCGCGTCCGAGTCCGTGTGCTGTGCCGTGCTGTGCTGTGCTGCTGATCCCCTGCCCCGCCGCCCTCGCGGTTGACTCAGCGCGTGGGCCGCGGTGATGCTCGGCCGCGATGACTCAGAAGATCACGCTCGACGCGAACGGAACCTCCTTCGTCGCCCACCACAGCCCCGCCCCATCGGGGGGCCCTGGCCTCGTCGTCATCCACGAGTGGTGGGGCCTCAACGACGGCATCGCCGCCATGGGCGACCGCTTCGCGGCCGAGGGCTTCGAGGTGCTCGTGCCGGACCTTTACGGCGGCGCGGTCACGAGCGATCCAGACGAAGCGTCGTCGTTGATGATGTCGATGAAGACGGCGCGCTCGATGGAGATCGTGCAGGCCTGTGTGGCGGAGCTCGCGCGTCGCACGGGTCGCAAGGTCGGCATCACCGGCTTCTGCATGGGCGGCGCGATGGCCTTCGCGGCCGCGGCCACCGTCGACGGGCTCGCCTGCGCCGTGCCCTTCTACGGGATCCCGGGCCCCGAGTACTTCGACGCCGCGAAGATGCGCTGCCCGATCCAAGCGCATTTCGCGAAGGTCGACGACTGGGCGCGCGCCGACAAGGCGCAGGAGCTCGCCGACGCGGTCAACGCGAAGGGCGGCGCGATGGAGCTCCACGTCTACGACGCGGGCCACGCCTTCATGCGCGAGGGCGACCCGAGCGTCTACGTCGCCGACCAGGCGAAGCTCGCGTGGGGCCGCGCGATCGCGTTCCTGCGCGAGCAGCTGGCGTAGCACCCGACGGTCGTGCGCCTCGCGACGCGCGTGTGGGGCCCTTCGGCTTCGGGGACGACGCTTCGGGTCCTCATGGCCCGAGCGTCGCGAGGCGCGCCTCTCGACGCGCTCGGGCGTCGTCCGACTCCGCCCCTCGCGCACGTCGAGGGTCACACCTGTCGACGTGCTCGATCCGTCGTCCGCCGAGCCACTCGCTGAGCTGACCATCCAGCGGATGGCTCGGCGATCCGTCGCTCAGTCGCCGGGGAGGCCCGTCGTCTGCGCGAGCGCCGCGAGGTCCATCGCCACGCCGACGCTCACGTGGATGAAGAAGCCGGGCAGGATCGAGCGGCTGCGGAGCGCGAGGGCGCCGAGGGCGTAGCCCGCCGCGATCGCGCCCAGTGCCTCGGGCCAGGGCTTGCCGAAGTGGATCATGCAGTAGGGGATCACCATCGCGGTGATCGCGTGGCCCCCCATGACGGGCTCGAAGCTGCGCAGCCAGTGGCCGCGGAAGAAGAATTCGAGGGCGAAGAACTGCGCGGCGTACATCGCCTCCCAGAGCAGGAAGTCCGTCCAGCTCTCCCCCGCGAAGGCGTACATGGGGTATTTGCGCTGGAAGCTCTCTTCGAAGCTCGCGACGCCGACCATCGGCAGGACGATGAGCAGCGCGACCCCGTAGATCCAGAGGTGGTCGCGGACCTGCCCCTTGCCGAGCCCGTGCTCCGCGAGGCGCTCGCGCAGCACGAACTTCACGAGGAGCGCGGGCAAGACGAGGTAACCGAGCACGCGGAAGCCCGACCACCACGCCTTGCCGTAGAGCGCGCGCAAGCGCGGCGAGTCGTTCACCAGCGCCCACTCGGGATCGGTGCGCGCCCAGCCCTCGAGGAGCGCCTCGAAGTACCGCGACTGCCCGAAGTAGTGCAAGACGACGAGCATCGTTGCGCCGAAGACGGCGACGATCGCGGGCTTGTAGTCGGGCCCCTGCCGCGTGGCCCTCGCCTCCGCCGCGCGCGCGTCGGAGGCGGCGAAGACGTCGCCGAAGAAGCGGCGCGGGTGGAGCTCGGAGAGGCGCTCACGTAGCGAGGCGGCCTGGGTCACGGCGCGGACCATATCGCAGCCGCGGCGGAGGTGGAGCGACGTTTCCGCGGGCGCGAGACGCGACCCGGCACGCACGTCCGGGGTGCGAGACGCGACCTCGGCATGCACGTGCCTGTCGTCATGATTCGTAGGTCGCAGCGGGCGCGAGAGGCGACCGTCTCGCGAGCGCGAGGGCGCCGCGCCGAGGTGAGCCCGTGGCGATCGGCCGACGCGATCTCACGGACTGCGCGCGGATCCGCGGGCGCGAGCGGTGATCGCGCGCGGATCCGCGGGCGCGCGGGGTGATCGCGCGCGGATCCGCGCGCCCGCACGGGGGGCGTTGGATCGAGCCGCGCGTTCGGCTACGGTCGCGGTCGATGCGAACCGTCGTCCTCGAGATCGCTGGCTCCAAATACCGCCTGACCACCGACAGCGACGAAGGTCACCTGCGCGAGCTCGCCGAGCAGGTGAACGCGCGCATCGAGTCGCTCGGCGCCAAGGCGGTGCGCAGCGGCACCCCCGCGCAGCTCCTCGCCGTGGTCGCGCTCGGGCTCGCGGAGGAGCTCGAGGAGGCGAAGGCCCAACACGAGGGGCTGAAGCGACGCGCGGCCGAGGTCGTCGCGGATGCGATCGGGCGCATCGACGGTCGCCTCGCGGCGCTCGCGCGGCTCGACGAAGAGCCCGCCGAATCGGCGACGTGAGCGGCGGCGCGGCCGACCCGCCCGCGATTTGAGTTCCGGCCCGCCGCGACGCGCGTGAGTCTGCGCGCGGACCCTTTGAGTAGAGCCGCGGGTCAGCCCGTGCGGGCCCACCAGCGGCCGCCCTCGAGCACGTAGCGGGTCGAGCCGGGGAAGGCGGGCTCGTCGACCGGGTGCAGCGGGTCGCCGGGCAGCGCGAGGATCCAAGCGCCGCCCCGATCGTGGAAGACCGGCTGGAGCAGCGGCGGCCGTCGCGCTGCGGCGTCCGCGAAGACCTCGTCGACGCTCGCGAAGCGGGCGAGGTGCTCGAGCGTTCGCGCCGTCGGGGGCGGCAGCCGCAGCTCGCCGCGCCCCTCAGCGTCGAGCGCCTCCGCCGGCCGCATCCAGCAGCTCTCGGTCGTCTCCTTCGCGTCGTGCGTGGCGCGCTGGCCGGCGGGGGCGCGCGCGACGAAGAAGCGGGTGTCGTAGCGGCGCTTCTCGACGGTGGGGGTGATCCACCGCGCTTGAGGGACGAGCGCGGCGCCCGAGAGGTGGAGCCCCGCCGCGCGGAGGAGCGCGCCGAAGTCGTCGTCGGCGGCGTGGCGCGCGCGGAGCGGGGCGAGGTCCTCGGGCGCGCCCTCGGCGAGGAGCACACCGGCCTCTTCGAAGGTCTCTCGGATGGCGGTGACGAAGAGCGCGGCGGAGCGGGCGGGGTCGTCCTCGCCCAGGAGGGCCGCGCACTCGTCGGCGGTCCGCCCGACGAGCGTCTCGCCGAGCGGCACGTCGGCGTCGTCGAGGACGCCGCCCGGAAAGACGTGGGCGCCGGCCATGAAGCCGCTACCGCCGTGGCGGCGCACGAGGAAGACCGAGAAGGCCTCTGGCTCGTCGCGGAGCAGGAGGACCGTGGCGGCGTCGCGTGGCGCGGCGGGGGAGGGCGGCGTCTGGGGCAGGCCTTCGGACATGAGAAGGGAATGCGCGACGGCGTGATTCGCGTCAACGTTGGGTCGTGCGATGGATGTGCCTCGTCGTCGTGTTGGCGGTCGCCTGTGAGCGGGAGAACGCGCGGGAAGACGCGCAGGAAAGCGCGCGGGAAGAGGTGCGTTCGGCGCCGGAGGTGGCGTCGGGCGCTGGGGCGCGGCCTCCTTCGGAGGGCTCGCTCGAGGACGACGTCGAGCGACCCCCTGCGTTCGCGCACGCCCCGGCGGAGGGCCCGACCGACGTGCCGACGACCGAGGCACCCGGGACGCCGCAGTGCCGCGTCCCCGCGCTCCCCATCCCCCGCCCGCGCGAGTGCGAGCGGGGCGAGGACTACCCCACCTGCAAATGGCAGATGCCGGCCGCGCCCCTCGCGGAGGGCCGCTACCGTCGCTGGCGCAACACCATCGTCGAGCATTGGTGGGCGCGCCCCTCGCTCGTCTCTTTCTTGCTCGCGAGCGCAGACGAATACCGTCGCCTCCACCCCGATCAGGTCCTCGCGATCGGCGACCTCGACGCGCCCGGGCCCCGGCACCGGACGCACGATCGTGGCGTCGACGTCGACCTCTACCTGCTCGGCGCGCTCATGACCGAGAACGCCGGGGGCGGTCGCTACCCGTCGAACTACGAGGGCAAGGACGAGGCGGAGGTCGAGGCGCTCCGCGGGCGCGTGCTCGATCTCGCGAAGGTGCTCGCCCGCTGCTCGAACGGGGCGATCCGAATCTATTACAACGACCCTCCCGTGCTCGAACGCTTCCTCGCTTGGTACGGCGCGCAGGGCTTCCCGCCGAGCCCCTTCGACGCGCCGATGCAGGCGCACAACTCGCTGCACGACTTCCACTTCCACGTGACGATCGCCGACGAGCTCCCGGTGCTGCCGGGGGATCCGCTCCCCGAGGGGTTGTCGCACCCGATCGCGCGCATCGAGCCACCCCCGCCGCCCGAGAGCGCGCCGCACCTCTCGTCGCGGAACCGGCGCCCGGGCGAGTGGGCGGCGGTCCCCCGCGAATAGCTCGCTTCGCGAATAGCTCGGTTCGCGACGAGATGGTGTGTCGCAGGGCTGCGAGCAGCGGCCCCCCGCCTCTCCCGCGCGGAGGTGCTGGGGTCGTCAGGAGGCGCGCGGGGGTCGTCAGGCCACGCGCGCGAGGCCGCGCTCGATCACCTCGAAGATCCGCGGCCACTCGTCGACGCGCATCGCGGGCATCGGCGGAAGGAGGCGCAGGTGGTAGGGGCCGTGCCCGCACCAGAACATGATCGCGCCCTCGTCGAAGAGCGCCTTGCCAGCGGCCGCGATCTTGTCCTTCGCCCCACCGAAGGGCGTCAGCCGCATCATGCCGCCGACGCCGCCGATGAGCTCGGGCGCGAGCTCGACCTTCGGGAACCACTCGGGGTGCTTGGCGACGAGCGCCTCGGCCTGCGCGCGGAAGGCGGCGTGGTGCTGCGCGAAGATGCCCTCGGGCCCGTAGCAATTGCCCTTCTCGAGGACGTCGAGGACGGTCATCCCGACCTCGAAGTCGACGGTCGAGCCGATGAAGGTGCCGCTCAGGAGGCCCGGGCGCGGCTTCATCTCCTCGGTCCAGAGGGCCGCGCAGGCGTGCGTCATCTTGCCGACGCAGAAGACGTCGACGTACTCGCCGAGCCCGAAGTGCTCGAACGCGAACATCTGCTCGGTGCGCCCGAAGGTCTGGATCTCGTCGTCCCAGACCGGGATGCCGTAGCCCTTGCAGGCCTTCATGAGCTCTTCGAGGAAGGCCTTCGGGGGGACGTTGAAGCCGCCCTCGCCCTGGATGAGCTCCATGACGAAGCAGGCGTGCCGGCCCGGGTATCGCCCCACCGCCGTGGCGAGCTGCTGCAGGGTCCAGTCGATGAACTTGGTCTGCCCGCCCATGCGCTCGGCGAGCGCCGCGTTCCAGAAGGGGATGTAGTCGACCGCGGTGTTCACCGGCAAGCCGTCGCGCGCCGCGGCGTTGTCACCGATCGACGTCATCGTGAGGCTCCGCCCCATGAAGCAATGCTCGAAGGCGAGCACCCGGTCGGCGTTGCGCTTCTGCATGCAGACGCGCATCGCGCACTCGTTCGCCATCGCGCCGCTGGTCGTCAGGTACGCGTACTTCAGGCGGCTCGAGCGGCCCGCGAGCTCGACGAAGCGCTTCGCGAACGCATAGGGCAGCGTCCCGCTCTGGAGGTTGCCGTGCTTGGTCGTGTCCTCGAGCGACGAGCGGAGCTGCGCGCGGAGCATCTCGGGGTGCGAGTGCCCGAGGAAGTGCACGCCGATCCCGGCGACCAGGTCCCACTTCACCGAGCCGTCCGCGAGCTCGACCAGCGCGCCACGACCGGCCCCGCTGCCGAGCATCGGGTAGAGGAGCGGCCAGCCGCGGGTGTCGCCCGCCGCCTTCACGAGCGCGTCGTAGTCCGCGCGGAGCGCCTCCGTGGGCGGCCGCACGTCGGTGATCGAGGCGGTCTTCGCGTCGATCTCGGCCACGATGGCGTCGATGGCCTGCGCGATCACGGGGCTCTGGCGGATGGACTGTCCGGACGTCGTCATGCGCGCGAGGCTAGCAAAGTTGTCGTGGGGCGCCGCTCGCACCGAGCAGCCGGGGCGCGATTTTCCTCTGGCTCGCGTCCGACCCCGAGCCAGGCCGGGTGCTCGCTCTTCCCGGTGCGGTGCCCACACGGTCGGTCGCGGGCTCGGCGCCAGGGGGGGGTTGGTCGCGGACTCCGTCGCGGACTCGGATCCGGTCAGCGGATTCGGACCGGTCAGCGGATTCGGACCGGTCAGCGGATTCGGACCGGTCAGCGGATTCGGACCGGTCAGCGGATTCGGACCGGTCAGCGGATTCGGACCGGTCAGCGGATTCGGACCCGGTCAGCGGATTCGGACCCGGTCAGCGGATTCGGACCCGGACCCGGTCAGCGGATTCGGACCCGGACAGCCGCGCTCGGGCTCGTCAGGGGACGAGGCAGCCGGTCGACGCGAACTCGTCCGTGCAGGCGCAAGCGCCGCAGGGCGGGGTTCCGTCGCCCGCGCGGGGGGTCCACGAGCCCGAGCAGCATTGGTTGGAGCGCGTGCAGCCGCCCGGATCGAAGACCGTGTGTAGGCTCGTATGCACGCACTGCGTCGCCGTGATCGCGACGTCGCAGTCCGCGGCCTCCATCCACGCGCCCCACGCGCAGGTCTCCGGGTTGCACGCGCGGGTCCGCTCGCGGGCGGTCGTGTGCGGCCCTGCCGTCTGACAGCTCGTGAGCCGCCGATCGACCGAGCCGGGCGCGCACTCTCCCTGGCCCATGCACTCTCCCCACGCGCTCCACTCGCCCCAGCCGCACGTGTCCGAGCAGAGCCGGGTGCGCACGCGCTGACCGCAGCGCCCGCAGGGCTCCCGCTCTGTGTCGGTCGTGCCGGCGACGCACTCCCCGGCGCCCTCGCAGAGCTCGTCGTCGACCCACTCGCCGCTCTCGCAGCGGCGCTCTCGGGTCCCGCAGCGCTCGCACGACACGCGCTGGGGCTCCTCGTCGCCTTCGCACGCGCAATCGGTCGGGGCGTCGCAGGGGGTCCAGACGCCGTCGCTGCAGCGCACGAGCCCCTCGGTCCCGCCACATCCCCGACAGAGGAGCTCAGCCGTGCGACCGACGTCGGGGTCGTCGGGGTCGCAGTCGATGTCGTCGGGCACCCCGTCGCGGTCGGAGTCGCGCGGGACGCACGCCCCGAGGACACACTCCTCGGTCTCGAAGCAGGGCGGGCTGCACTCGTCGATGGGCTCCACCGAGCCCGCGTCGCGTCCCGTGGGACCACCGCCGTCGCGGCGCGTGTGCTCGCCGCCGCTCGCGCACGCGACGCAGGTCCAGAGCATGATCCAGGAGAGTCTCTCGAGCGTTCTCGGCACCCTGCAAGGAGAGCACGCGGCGCTCGTGTCTGCACGTGGTCATCCGAACGAAACAAATGAACAAATTTCGCGGCGCGGGCGGGCCTGGTGTGAAACGTCGTGAAATGTGCGCCGCCGCCTCCGTGGGCCGGGCGGTGGCCGCGCAGGCGATCGGTGTTCGTCGTTTGGTGTGAGCGGCGTATGCGGAATGACGCGCGCTCATTTTTCCGTGGGATGTGCCCGTCCGAGTCGCGGCGACCGGCGGCGACCGGACAGAGGCGGGCACGGAACTGGACTCGGACTCGGACGCGGACGCGGACTGGGACGCGGACTGGGAACCAGACTCGGAACCGGACTCGGAAGCGGACTCGAAGCGGACTCGAAGCGGACTCGAAGCGGACTCGAAGCGGACGCAGGAACCGGACTCGGAA
>JAHBWH010000273.1 GCA_019637115.1 Myxococcales bacterium
GTGGTCACGCGGCGTGCGTCGGTGGTGTCTCCGGCGCGGATCTGCACCGTGCGGACGACGTAGGAGACGCTGAGGCGGTAGGGCTCGTGGACGGCTTCCCAGATGGCGGCGAGCTCGGTGGTGGTGAGTGGCTCCATCGTGACGCGAAACTCGAGCTCGACCTCACTGGGGTCGACGGCGACGCCGAGGGCGCCGGGGATGAGGATCGCGTTTTCGTGGAGCGCGAGCATGGCGCGGCCGAGGAGGTCGTAGGTGTCGAGGTACGACTCATCGGGGCTGAAAGGCATGAGGAGGTAGTGGAGGTTGAGGCAGAGCGGGTCGGTGCGGACGAGGGTGGCCGGCGCGCCGGGCGGCAGTGCGGCTACAGGCTCGAAGGTGGGGCCTTGGTTCTTGAGCTCGGCGCTCTCGACGACGCGGTAGAGGTAGAGGCCGAGGATCTGCGCGCTGGATTGGGAGACGACCTCGGGTGGCGCGGCCTCGATGTTGGTGACGCCGGGGAGGGCGGCTCGGAGGACTTCGATGAGCGCGCTCGTGACGTGGCGGATGATGAGCGGCGTGGCTTGCGGGGGGCCGGGCATGGTCAGCCGCCATACGGGCGCGGTGGGTGGACGGGGAAGATGTAGGCGGCGGACGACTCTCTCACCGCCTGCGCGGCGATGGCGACGATGAGGTCGCCGGGCGCGTCCGCCGCTCGAAGGGTCGTCGCGTCCAGCGGAGTCAGCGCCTGGCCAGCGTCGAACCCAAACTCGAACACTGCCTCCACTTGGACGCGCAGCAGCCCCGCGAGCGCGAGCGGCGCGACCGTGACGGGCGGGCCGTCACTCGCGAAGCGCTGCTGGTAGCTGGGTGCGCCGACGAGACCGATCGCGCGAGCAGGGTCGGTCATCGGTCGCACTGCACCTGGCGCGATGGGTTCCGCTTCGCCCGAGCTGGCTTGGTGGAGTTCGAGCACGGTGCCGACGGAGACCTCGCCCGTATCCGGCTGCAGCGCGAGCGGCATCGTGAGCAGCCCGCCGAGGCCCGCGGGCAGGCCGCCCGGCAAGGCCGCGCGCGGCGCGACGCCGCCCGCGAGCTCGGCAACGCCGCCGTCCGAGGGGGAGACGCGTGCGGCGGCGGTGCGTGAGTGCGCCCGCGCCAGCCGCGTGGCTTGCACGTCGGCTCCGCCGGCTGGCGCGACGAAGTGGACTCGAGGCTGGCCCGCGCGCGTGCGCAGCTCGATCACGACCTGCTCGAACGAGTTTCGCAGCGCGTCGAAGCGCGGTGCGATGCCTTGGCGGTCCTCCATGCTCGGGAGGACCTGCGTCCCCGAACCGGCCGAGAGGGTCCCTAGCTGCACCGAGCAGCCGTCGGGGTCGTGCGTGCGCAGGTCGAGGTCGCCCCAGGCCGGCACGCACGAGACCGCGACATCGAGCGTCGCGCCCTCGACGTGGACCGCCGATGCGAGGGGCCCACCTGGCGGCGGTGTGATGCGGCGAAAGACGATCTCGGCGCGTTCGGTGGACTGGTCGGGCTCGCATGGATCCGTCGGCGTCACGGTCGCGACGCGAATGCCGACGCGGACCACGTCGCCATCACCCAGTGGACCCACTTCGCGCTCGAGGTCGCTCCGCGTGAAGCGGTGTGGCGCGGCGAGCACCGCGAGGCGGCCGCGCCTGTCGATCGCGATGCCGGGGGTGACGACGACGCTTCGGCCGTCGTTCTCGCTGCGCAGGGAGAGGCCGAGGGCGACGCCGGGGGAGAGCGGGCCGACGAGGGTCCGACGCAGCGCGTCGCGGGCGTGCTGGAACGCCGCGTTGAGGCGCGCGGCGGTGAGTCGCTCGCCGTCGCGGAAGAGGGTCCGAACGTGCGGCAGTTGCATCACTCGCTCCCGAAGACGGTGACGTAGAACGTCGAGGGGTCCGTCAGCGTCGGGCTGCCCTGCTGGAGCTGGTGGAACTCCACATCGACGTGGTGCGGATCCGAGCTCGAGTCGCTCTCGTTGGCGAGGATGGCGGTCCCCCTCGCCGTCACGTGGATCACACGCCGCGAGTGGGCGAGCGGCTGGTCCAGCGTCAGGCGGTACCGGCCCACCCCCAAAGACGCGACGTGCGTGAATCCGTTCGTCGACGCGAACGTCGGTCCCGTGCCGCCGCTGACGTTCGCGGTCGCGTGCGGGCCGTCAGTCGGGCCATCGGTCGGGCCGTCGCTCGGGCCATCGGCCGGCCCGCGGCCGTGATGGGCGAGCGCGAGCGTGAGCAACCAGTTCGCCGCCGACGACGGCACCACCCGTCGGCCCTGCGAGTCGATGAACGCATACACGGGCACCGTGGGGAGCTCGCCGCCGAGTCCGCCGGTGCTCGACGTGAGCAGCACGCGCGCGAGCACCACCGCCGGCCGGTCACAGCACGACGAGGCGATCAGCTCGTTCAGCATGTCGACGAGCGGCGGCATCGTGCGCTCCGGCTCGGCGAAGTATTCACGGATCTCGGGGAACGGGATATCGGGGCTGTCGAGGCATCCGAGCGCCACATAGGCCTCGGCGATCGGCGCCGGCACCAGCGAGAACTTCACGCCCTCGATCTTCCGGCTGAACTCGCACGTCGGCGCGGGGTCGCACGCGCCGCCGCCCGAGAACTGCGGCGCGGGCCGCGCGGGCGTCTCGGTGTACTCCGCGACGAGGTAGTACTCGCGCGCCGTGAGGAGCGTGTTCGGGTTGCAGCCCCTGACCGAGGTCTGGCGAAACCACTGGTCACAGCTCTGGGTCGTCGCAGCGACCGGAGACTCGTTCGCCAGCGCGAGCAGGTCGAGCGTCACCGGCGCGCAGAGCGTGAGCGTGCGCCCGCGGGCGTCGATCGCGACGCCGGCCGAGATCTCCACCGTCGTGCCCGCGATCACCTGCGGATTTGGGGTAATCTGCGGCGGCGGCGTCACGCCGAGCGGCGTGAAGGTGAGCCCGGGCGCGGCGCGTACGACGAGTCCGCCATACACGCCCCACCCCGCGACGTAGCGCCCGAAGAGCAGGTCCTTGGTGCGCGAGTATTGGGCCGCGGCGTTGAGGTCGTCGGCGCCGATGAGCTGGCCGTTGAAGAAGCACGCGCGCGGCACGCAGAGGTCGGTCAGGCAGCCTTCGCCGGAGGGGCTGGGGCAGTCGCACGGAGAGCAGTTGCAGTTGCAGGTCATCGTCTCGATTCCTCAGCTCGCGATGTAGAAGCGGGCTTCGAAGGCCCCACCTGGCCGGCCGTCACCGCTGGGCACGGCGGTCACCGGGTGCGGCGCGCCGTCGAGCGTCACGCCGGTGACGCTCGTGACGACGTCGTCGCCGCGGTTGATGCGCCACACGTAGGTGCCGGGCTCGAGGGTCGACGCGGCGGGCACGCGGAGCACGAGCGTGCGTGCGTCGCTCTCGTCGAGCTCCACGGTGATGCCCATGGGGTTCGAGCCGTCGACCCAGACCTCGGCGCCGCCCGTGAGCGGGTAGAACACCACCTCCCACGTCGCGGCGTCGGGCGGCGCCAGGCGCGAGGTCGTGCGCGCGCGGATGAACGTGTCGCCGCTCGTCGGCCTCATCAGCCGCGCGCCGTGGGCCGGCGTGATCTCCACGACCGTCGGCGCGATCTCGACCGGCGTCGTGCACTGCGTCACCGCCGCGGCGAGCGCTCGCGTCACCACCGGGCTCGGCGCGAGAAGCCGAAACGAGTGGTTGTCGATCGAGAGCAGGCGCGACGGATTGCCAGGCGCGGGCGGGTTTCGCGGGTAGCGAGACCAATACGCCGCGGCGAGGGTGATCGGCGCGGTCGCCGCGGGCGCGCAGGGCAGGTCGGCGGGGCTTAGCCCGGTCCATGCGTCGAGCACGACGTCGGCCAAACAACGCGGGCAGTCGTGCGTCCTCGGCGGTTCGGTCGGCTCAGGAGGTTCGATCGGTTCAGGTGGCTCGATGGGCTCGAGCGGCGGCTCGGGTGCGGGGTTGTCCGCGTCGAGGAAGCATTGGGAGAGCGCCTGGTAGGCCGCGGCGTAGGGGTCGACGGGCGGCGTCGGCAGCGTGGCCGAGGTGCCGAGCGTCACGCCCATGCGCAGGCGCGTGGGCTGGCAGGGCGAGTCGCCGCAGCACGCCGAGTCGAGCACCGCGGGTGCGAGGTCCGCGCCGCGCTCGAGGTAGCTCACCGAGACGTACGTCGCGGCCACGAGCGCGCCGAAGAGCCACGTCGCGAGCGTCTCGCCCGCCGGGAGCGACAGCGGCTCGGGCACCGCCACCCGACCGAGGATCTGCGCGAAGTCCGCGAGGCTCTCTGCCGCCTCGGCCATGCCCACCGCGGCCAGACGGGCCTGCAGCGTCTCCAGATCCGCCTCCGTGATCGGCGCCCCGAAGCGCGTCGAGAGCTCGCTCGCCAGCTCGTCGTAGGACGCATCCGGGAGGTCCCCTTCGGCGTCGTCGAGCGGCGGGGCGACGAGCTCGAGGCATTGCTCCCGGTCGAGCAGGAGCTCGCGCCCAAACGCGTCGAGCGCGAGCCCAGGCTCGATGAGCACCGTGCCCTCCTCCGTGCCGCGCTTCACCCGCAGCCCGGCCACGGTGCCGACGCCGAACGTCTCCCGCTGCATCAGCCGCCGGAGGAGCACGTGGTAGCTCTGCTCGGCCTTCAGGTCGGCCTGGGACAAGAGCTGCCCGTAGAAGTAGTTGAGCCGCGCTACCTGACTGGGCACTGCCAGCGTGGTCGATCCGTTTCCAATCGGCATGGTCGTTCTCCTCTGGGGTCTCGCTCGCTCGTGAGGTCGTCAGGTGATCCGCGTGCGGCCGACGCGCGCGTCGGGGGCGTGGCGGGCCAGCGGGTGAGGCGGGGCGCCGGGGAGGCGCGAGTCGTGGCCGAGCGCGAAGCCGAGGCCGATGGGCCTCGGGCGCGGCGGACCGTTGCCGAGCGCGAGACCGAACGTGGTCTCGTCCTCGGGCGCGTAGCCGGGCGCAACCGACTGGCCGACCACCGACGCGCGGCCCACCACGAAGCCGGCGGGCGCGAGCTCGGTCAGCCGCCAGCGGGTGTGCGCGGGCTTCTCGCGTTCGACGAGCTCGATCAGCAGGCCCTTCGTCTCGCTGCTGCACACGTCCCAGGCGTTCACGAGCACCTCGAACTCCGCGGGCCGCACGCCGCACTGCTCGCGTGCCGAGGCGCCATGAAGTCACCGGGGGAGGTCCTCCACACCCCGTCGCAATCATCGTCGCAGCGGACTGGCCCAACACTGGCGCGTCCGCTCTCGTGTAGGCTGCGCGGGTGTCGTCGTCCGCCTCCATCGATGCGCGCCTGCTGCACCGCGTCCCGGTCGCTGACGCGTTGGCTTTCGTCGACGCGAAGCTGGGGCTCTCTCCGGAATGGCCGTCGCCGCTCATCGCATATCGACTCGGGTCTGACTTCCAAGAGGACTGGAAAGCCGAAGTCGGGCAGTGGCTACGGGCGGCGGAGGAATGCGGCTTCATCGATCGCGTCATTCCGACGTCGTGTCGCAAGCGCGCAGGCCCTCACGGCGCGCGGGAACCGATGCCAACGACACGCGGCACCTCAAGCTGCACCAGCACCTCGCAGCTGCACGTGTCGTGCACTACCTCACCGCAACGGGCTGGGGCTTCGCAGGTTACGAGACTGAGACGGGTGGAGCGGTCGACATCGACGTCGTGCTCACCTCGCCGGACGGTGACGAGGTCGAGTTTCAGGTGAAGGCTCCCGATCAGCCGGGGCGCGTCGTGCGCGGTCGACGCCTAGATGGGGAGTACGACGCCCGCGTCATGAGAGCGCTCGACAACGCGGCGGAGCAGCTGCGCATCCCCGCACACCAGCCAGCCCTCATCGCGTTGTGCGCAAATCGGGCGTGGCCGCTGACGGACGAGCCTGAGTGCATCGTCGGGCACATCATCGGTCACACGACGCAGTATGGATCGGTGGTCACGCTGGAGCGCGCGGGGCGTGGGCGCACGTCTCCGGCGTCGTGCTGCTCGATCTCGTTCGCGGTATCGACGCTACCAAGTACGGCTGCACGGTGTTCGCGAACCCGCGTGCGATGTTTCCGATCTCGCCCGACTGGTCCCGCACGGACGCGTCTGCGTTCTGAAGGACGGGGCATTTCGCTGGGTTCGCGGCGAGCCCACAGGCGCCCACGCCCTCCCCGAGGGCACCGTGCTCGTCAGTGACTAGCCACCAAACCAGTGCGACGTGGTCCGCCGAACGGCTGGGTTAGCGTCACGCACCTTGGGCGAGCCGCAACGTTCGTTGGAGCCGGGAGCCAACCGGCGACGCACGACGAAGTACGACCTCGACCGAGAACACGCGCGCAAGCGGCGCCATGTCCCCATCGCGCGAAGGCCCCTGGATGTGAAGCCTCTGAGCACGAGGCCCACCAGCCCCTGCGCCTCATCGTCGCGCGTCGCACGCCCGCTCATCCGTCGCTTCCACCGCGCCATGGCACGCTCGGTGTGCGTCAGCGGTCTTGAGCGTTCCCGCGCGCGTCGAGCGCGCGAACCCAGTCGGGCTTCTCGACCGGAGGTGGCGTGAAGGTGTCGTCGAGGCGTACCTCCCCCTGCGGCGTCATGGCGTAGACCTCGATGCCCCGCAGCCAAAGTGCGTGCAGGTAGCTGAGCGCTTGCGCCATATCCATGAAGACGTAGCGGACGCTGTCGACCGGTTGGTCAGGGGTCGGGGGGTAGATTCGCCAGGATCCCGTCTCGCGCATCTCTCCTTCCGGAATGGGGCGGCCGTGGATGATGATGCGGATCGAACGGTCGTCGGCGACGTAGAGGGCATTCTCCGGCTTCGGGCGATGGGGACCGGCGAGTCGTACGAAGGTGTCGCGATCCGAGATGAACCCTCCGCTGAGGTAGTGCGACCATAGCTTGTGACCCTCGGTCGCTTGCCTCGCTGCGGTGGCGGCATCCACATCGAGGTCGTGGAACTGCACGAGCGTGGTGTCGTTCGGTCCGTAGGTCACACGCCACGGGCCGTGATCCAGCCAGCGCCGAGACACGAGATGCTCGTGGCCCTCGCCCTGGAGCGCGAAGCCCCAGCCAAGCCCCCAGTGCCCCGCGCCCGTTCCGCCGCGCTCGTACCAGAGAGGGCCCTTGTGCTCATCCCACTCGGGGTAGCGCGTGCCAAACGAGGCGTACAGGAAGTCTAGCTGTGAGAGAAGATGGGCGTCAACGACGGGGAATGACTCGACGAGCCAGCTCACTTGCACCGCCTGTGCCTTCACTGAGATAGACCAGCGCGCGCCCCGCGGCGCTTTGAAGACGAGCTTCTCCTTGGCCTTCTCAAGCAGCAGGCTCTCATCGTGACCCGGACGGAAGCCCTTCACCGCGTCGTAGTCCAGCGACGCGGACGTCGCCGGCCATGGCGGCGTGAGCCCCAACCCACCCGCTCGCTGCAGGCAGCGCAGAGGGTCTTTCGCGGTGATTCCCATCATCCACTTTCTCAGTTTCATATCACAATGCACCGGGTGCTCCTGCCGCAATCCAGTCGTCAAAAGATGCGAATTCTAGGCCATTAATGTTCCACGCGTCAAGTGTCAGAATGGATAGAGTATGCCGTCGGCCACCTTCTGCGAACAACACAAAGTCGACTGCTGTGTACTCTTCGGCATTCTCTAGAATCCAAGACCACTCCGCGCGCGCCGCATCCGGGTGGAGCAACGCCACCTTGTGTCGGGTGAGAACGATTGTCTGATCGCCCACGCGCACGGGCTGGCCGTCACGAACGGCGGTTGCCATGTCGATAAACTGCTCCCGGTCGTGAGGCCTGAGTTGTCGCCCCAGCTTGACCTCGTGGCTCTCCCGCGCGGCGACGTCCACGTCGACGAAGTCGAATCGACGCGAGCGCCCGTCGACGGTTACCGAGACC
>JAHBWH010000274.1 GCA_019637115.1 Myxococcales bacterium
CGTCGACGGCGGCGTTCCCGGTCAACAAGAAGCGGCCCCACCTTTACGGCGTATGGGGCAGCGGACCCTCCGACGTCTGGATCGTCGGCGACGGGATCGCGCTCCACCACACGGGAGGTGGCAAATGAAGCTTTCGCTGGGTCGCGTGAGTCTCGCCGCGCTCGCGTTCGGATCGCTCCTCGCAGCGGGGACGCCGGCGTGCGCGGGCTCGGAGCCCGAGCCCTTCGGGCCGACGCCCGCCGAGGCGAGCGACAGCGGCCTGCCGGAGGGCGATGGCGCGGCCGCCTCGGACGCGGCTCCGGATGCTCCGGTCGAGGCCGGCCCGAGGGCATGCTCGGTTCACGGATTCTGTCCGACGTCCCTCCCGGGCAAACAGACGCTCCAGGCCGTCTGGGGAGACGGGGCCGGCGTCGCATGGGCGATCGCCTCGAAGGGCGACGTCCTGCGCTGGGACGGCAATACGTGGAAAGTGCACACTTCTGGGCTCGGACGGCTCACGGCGATCTGGGGCACGGGCCCGACCGACGTCTGGATCGGCGGCGATACCGGAATCCAGCATGGTACCGGCACGAGCTCCGCAGACCTGACCTTCGCGCCGAGCGAGCTTCCCGTCTCGGCGCCGGCGATCTCTTCGATCTGGGGCGCTTCCGCGAGCGACGTCTGGGCGATCGCGAGGGAGGACGATCCCTTTACCGGGCTGGTGGTCGCCTCGGTCCTTCGCTTCGATGGAGCGGAGTGGACGCTCGAGCCGAGCGTGCCGCCGGACATCACGTATTCCCGTGTATGGGGGAGCGCCGGCAGCGGGGTCTGGCTCGCTGGGACTCGGCCCGATCCAGAGACGTATCTCGACGCGTTGGTCATCGTGCGGAGGCTCGGCGACGGTGACTTCGTCGAGTACGACTTGCCCCGGACCACCGACGTGGACCCGATCGACGCGCTGCCGACCGTGCTCGACGGCGCCGTGGCGATCGGTGACGCGGCGGTCTGGCTGTTCGGCGCGACATTCACCGAGTGGCCGACCGTATGGCACGGGACGAGCTCCGACAACGGCGCGACGTTCACGTTCACGGTGCATCCGGGTGTTCCCGGAGCACCGCGGCTCACGTCCGTGTCCGGCACCGACCCGACCAACGTCTTGGCCGCCGGCGAGTACGGCCGCGTTCGCCGCTGGAATGGCTCGAGCTGGTTGCCCGTCGCGGTCACGACGACGACGCGGCCCGTGGTCGATCGGTTCTACGGCGTATGGAGCCGCGGATCGTCCGAGGCCTGGCTCGTCGGCGAGGACATCGCGCTCCGCTATGACCCAACGCAAGCGAGAGATGGAGGCCTGCCGTGAGCTCGGTGCGAATGAACCTTCGTCGAGGACGGGGCCTGCGATCCGCGCTCGCCGGCGCCGGCGCGCTCGGGATCGCCGCCGGCCTGCTCACCGCGGCTTGCGGCGACGACACGGCATCTCCCGATCCGGGCACCGACGCGGCGCCGGCCCTCGATGCACCGGTCGCGGAGGCGGACTCGCCCTCGACGGTGGACGCGGGGACGGATCCGGACGCGCGAGGGCGCTTCGAGCCGGAGGACGTGCCCGTCGCGTGCGACGCCTCGCCCTGCGCCACGCAGATCGTCGCCGGCAACGATCACTTCTGCGCGCGCATGAGCGACGGCACCGTCCGCTGCTGGGGAGACAACGCGTTCGGAGTCCTCGGCACGATGCCGGAGCCGGACTTTGGGTTTCCAGAGCCCGTGCCCGTGCCCGCGCCCGCGCCCGCGCCCGCGCCCGACGCCGCAGACGCGGGGCCGGCCGTGCACGTCATCGGCGATCTCTCCGGCGTCACGCAGCTCAGCGCAGCGGGCGCGACGACGTGCGCGTTGCTCCAGGACGGCAGCGTCAAATGCTGGGGTGACAACAGCACCGGGCAGCTCGGGCTCGCCCTGGATCCGCCCGCCGTCGACTGGGATCCACACCCGACGCCGTCGCTCGTCGCGCTCGACTCGCCTGCGAAGCGCGTCGAGGCCGGTCATGGCGCGGCGTGTGCGCTGCTCGCCTCGGGGCAAACCTGGTGCTGGGGCAAGGACGACGAGCAACAGCTCGTGCGTGCCTCCGCCGAGCCGGTGTTCGGCTGGCCGCCGGTGCGCGGACCCGGCCTCGCGTCGCTCGAGCCGCTCACGGCGACCGGCCTGGCGATCGGCGAGTCCACGATGCTGGGACTCAGCGATCAAGGTGAGGTGTGGAGCTGGGGCTCGATCCACCTGTTGTCCGGTCGCGTCGGCTCGGTCTCGCCGACGGTGAAGCCGAAGCGCGTCGCGGCCTTGACGAACGTGACGAAGCTCGTCGTGAGCGCCTGGATCCAGGGAATGCCGGAGCCCCCGCTGTTCGTGTTCCCGCCGCCGCGCGCTCACGCGTGCGCTCTTGCCGGCGGCGAGATCTACTGCTGGGGCGTGAGCGACGTCGGCGCCCTCTGCACCGGCCGGCCCGACCCCGAGCCGCTGCCTGCACACGCCCCGATCCCTCTGGCCGCGAAGGCGTGGCCGCAGCAGCTCGCCGTCGGTGACGAGATCACGTGCGCGCGGATGACCGACGGGACCGTCCACTGCTGCGGAAGTGACGTCCGTGGTCGGCTCGGAACGGGCAAGCTCATCGTGCTCTCGCCCTGGTTCACCCGGGCGCAGGCGTTCACGGGATATGCGGTGCAGGTCGCGACGTCGAACCGGGCGGTCTGCGCCCTCATGCGCGACGGCACGGTCGAATGTTGGGGAAGCAACGAGAAGGGTGAGCTCGGACGGACGCCCGACGACACCGATCATCCTTCGCCCGTGAAGGTTGCCTTCTAGAGAGGTCGATTCCATGTCTCGCCTTTTCAGCTCCATCCTCGCGGCGACCGCGGCCTTCGCCTCCATCGCCTTCGCCGCCTGCAGCACCGACCGGGACGGCTTCACCGGATCGGAGCCGCCGCCGTTCGAGACGCCGGACGCAGGCGATGCCGCCGCTTCTCCGCAGTGCGGGTTCAGGTGCTCACGCGATCTCAAGAAGGTCCTCGAGGGATGTGGCTTGGAGGAGGAGCGAGTCGTCGCGGAGTGTCCAGTCGGAAAAGGTTGCGGGGTCGACACGTGCGTCGATGCCTGCACGAGCGCGGCGCTCTCGAAAGGATCCGTCGGGTGTTCCTTCTGGACGTTGCCGCCGGACGACGTCGATTTCGGCGCTGGGGGCTGCTTCGCGGCGCTGATCGCGAATACGTGGGACGTGCCGGTGAACCTCACGGCCGAGTACGGGCCCGACCCGATCGACATCTCGCAATCGATCTACACGGTCGCAACGCCGAACCCGCACGCGGGTCCCGTGTACGCGCGCCTCTCCGGACCTCTCCCGCCTGGTGACGTCGCCGTCGTCTTCCTCGCGCATGCGGAGGTTCGAGCGGGGACCGCTACACCGCTCTGTCCGAAGGGCACGGTCCCCGCGCTGAAGACGGATCCGATCCGCCATGGCACGACGAGGACGAAGGCGTTCCACCTGAAGGCCGATGCGCCCATCTCTGCGTACTCGATCTTCCCCTACGGCGGCGCAGCAAGCGAGCTGCCCGCTTCGACCCTCCTCTTGCCGGTCTCGTCGTGGGACACGGGCTACTTCGCCGTATCGACCGCGAAGTTCGGCGAGAGCACCACCTCCAAACTGGATCGGCGCACGCTTCAGATCGTCTCGAACGAGGACGACACCAAGGTCTCGATGCGGCCGACCGTCGACATCTCGCAGGGAGACGGCGTGGCACCGGCCGTCGCCGGCGAGGTGGTCGAGTGGACGCTGTCGAAGGGCGAGGTCCTGCAGATCACGCAGAACCGCTCGACGTCCGGCAGCCCGATCGCGGCCTCGAAGCCGGTCGGCGTCTTCGGTGGCTCTCCATGCGCGTTCCTGCCGGTCGCGGTGAATTGGTGTGATCTCACCCACCAGCAGATCGCGCCGTTCGCGCAGTGGGGCACGTCGTACGCGCTCGTCCCGTTCCTGCCGCGCATCTCTGCGGTGACCGGAGCGCCGCGCGAGACCGTCCCATGGAGCTTCGTCGGCGCGGTGGACGGTACGGTCTTGACGTACGACCCCGTGAAGCCGCCGGGAGCGCCGGAGACGCTCTCCGCCGGCGAGGTCGCGACCTTCCAGACGGACGCGATCGTCACGGTGAAGAGTCAGGACGCGAAGCATCCGTTCCATGCCGCCGTCTACATGACCGGCGCGGAGAACGGTGGCGGCTCGCCGTTCGGCGGCAGGACGCTCGGGGATCCGGAGTTCGTGAACGTCGTCCCGTCGGAGCAGTTCCTCGACCGTTACGTGTTCTTCACCGATTTCACGTTCCCGGAGACGTCCCTGACGCTCGTGCGCCGCAAGACGGCGGCCGGCTTCGCGCCGGTGAGGCTGGAGTGTGCCGGCGAGGTCGGGGGTTGGAAGCCGCTCGACGCGAGCGGGGAGTTCGAGTTCACCTGGGTACGCCTCACCTCCGGCGGGATCCCGCAGCGCTTCGACGGCGGGCCATGCGGATACGGCCGACATGAGGCCTCGAGCGACGGCCCGTTCGCCGTATACGTCTGGGGTATCGGCAAGGACGCGAGCTACGGGTATGCGGGCGGGATGGGCGCGCGCCCGATCAACGACGCGCCGCCGCCCGTCGTGCAGTGACGCGAGCCCGTCGGCGCCAAGGCTTCGCGACGTCTCGATGCCGTCATCGACGGCGTCACGCTCCCCTCGGCCGCCGATGCGCCGGACGAGGAGGATGAAGAGGAGAGGGACCTGCACGGAGAGTGATCACGGCTACTCGTGTGGAGGCTGATACCATCGGAGGATGAGATCAGCCGCCGTGATGGCCCGAGCGCAGCGCTTGCCACTCGGCGACATCGAGCGTCTCGACTCGGGTTCATCGCTGAGCGACGCGTCATCTTGCTCCGTCGGTCCGTGACGGCAAGAGTCGCGCAGACGACAATCGTCTCGGCGGCCGGCGCCTTCGCGTTTGGCCTGACCGTCTTCGGCCTTCGAACCGACGCGAAGGCGCAGTCTCCGCGCTCGGAGGCTGCCGCCGAGCGGATCTGGATCGACTACGACGCGGACGAGAGCTGCCCGCGCATCGATGCCTTCGTCGAGAGCGTGCGCGCGTACACCACGCGCTTGACGCTCGCAGGCGACGAAGGTGAAGCGGCTCGGCGTCTGACGCTGAAGCTCCGTCCGCGAGATGGCAAGATCGTGGGGACCCTCGAAATCGTTGCGCGCGGTGGAGGCCCCGAAGATGCGAGCACGCCACGCGCGATCGTCGGGCCCGACTGCGAGACCGTCGCGCGTGGGATGGCGATCGCGGTCGCAGTCGCGGTCGACTCCGAGGCGTTCACTCGCGCAGACGCAACGAGCGAAGAGGCGCCGCCGCCCGAGCGCGCTCCCGCGCCGCCGTCATCCCTTCGAGCGCCGGCGGCACGTACGCGTGGAGAGCCGGCCCCCGCGCCTCCTTCCGTACGCGTTGCCGTCGCCCTGGAGCTCGAGCTGACGTCGGCCGTCGTGTCCCGCTGGCTGCCGGTCTTCGGCGTTGTGCTCGAGATCGATCCGTTCGCCGAGCGAACGCGGGCACCTTCGTGGAGGTTTCCTCGGTGGCTTCGCCCCTCCTTGGCGCTGGGGATCCGCCAGAGCTTGCCGGCCGACATCGACCGGTCGACCCTGACGACCACGTTCATCTGGACTGCAGGCACGCTCCGGGCATGTCCGGTCCGGCTCGCGCTCGCGGAGGATCGGCTCGAGCTCACGCCGTGCTTCGAGGGCGATCTTGGCGTCCTTCGCGCCGAGGCCTCGGGCAGCAGCGACGCACGGCGGAGCTCGAAGCTCTGGCTCGATGCCGGCCTCTCCGCGCACGCCGACTGGAACGTCTCGGGGAGGTGGTTCGTCGGCACGACGGCGGGAGTGGTCGTGCCGGTGAGCCGGAATCGCTTCGAGCTCGGGACTGGAGCGCTCATCTCCCAAGCACCTGGTCTTGCTGCGAATTTTGGCGTCTCCGGAGGCCTCCGATTCTGAGATCGCCGGCTTCGAACGCGTTTTTGTGATCACGGCGGGGTGACGCGACATTCATGTGAAATGTCCGCGTGCCCACAGGTCATTCCGGGCTTGGAGAGCTCCCTCTCCGAGGACGGCGGTGTGGCCGCCGCGCCGAAGCAGGCGCGGCTCCGAGAGCTCGTGGAGGAGCACTTTCCGCATGTCTGGCGGTTCCTGCGGCACCTCGGTGTACCGGCGCACTCGCTCGATGACGCGGCTCAGGATGTCTTCCTCGTCGCTGCAAGACGCATCGACGAGATCCTTCCAGGGCGCGAGCGCTCGTTTCTCTTCGGCACCGCCCACAACGTCGCGCAGACCGCTCGTCGGAAGGTCGGGCGCGTCGTGTCGTGCGAAGCCGCGGTCGTGGAGGCCAAGGTCGATACCTCGCCAACGCCCGAGGAGCACCTCGACGACAAGCAAGCCTGCGCGCTTGCGCTGCGTCTCCTCGACGAGCTCGACGAAGGATTGAGGCAGGTGTTCGTGCTCTACGAAATCGAAGAACTGACGATGCAACGGATCGCCGAGCTGACCGAGCTTCCCGTCGGGACGGTCGCCTCGCGGTTGCGCCGGGCCCGCGAGGCCTTCCAGGCGCGGTTCGAGCGCCACCGCAACAGTGTGCGAGGTGCGAAATGACCTTGCGCTCCGATCGCTTGAAGGACATCGACCCCGAGTTCGCGCGTCTGGTCGCGGCGCTGCGCGCCAACGGTCCATCGAAGGACGCGCTGGCGAAGACCCTCGGTGCTGTCGCGTCAGCGAGCGCGTCGCCCGCGCCGCCGCCGCGTTCGCGATCGCTGACGATCGCGTCGTGGGCTGGCATCGGCGCGGCCATCGTGGCGCTCACCGTCGGCGGAAGCCGTTGGATGCTTGAGCGCGAGCCCCGGAGGGCCGCTGCGCCGAGCCAGGCGAGCGCGCCGCCGCCGCTGCCGCCAGCAGAGTCCCCGAGCACGCCAGACATTCCGACGTCGACCGTCAGCGTGGGCGATCTACCGCCCGCCCTCTCGCCCGCACCGCCGAAGGTCTCGGCAGTGAAGCTCCCCCAACCGAACGCAGCACGGCCGGCCGTTCGCGACGACATCGCCGTCGACGACTTCCGCGAGGAGCTCTTGCTCGTCGAGCGCATTCGCAGGGAGCTCTCGCGCGGCGAATCGAGCAGCTGTCTCCGTTCGATCGAGCAGTACGGCGAACGATTCGAGCGCGGTGTGCTCGGGGATGAGGTCGAGGTCATGCACGTCGAGGCACTCGCGCTCTCGGGCGACGCTGTCATTGCGCGAATCGCTGGTGAGCAATTCATCGCTCGGCATCCCAAGAGTCCGTACGTGGGCCGCCTTCGCACCATCCTCGAGAAGATGAAGTAGCGCCGCCGCGCTCCAACCGTGGTCTCCCATGACAAGCGAACGAATCAAGCTGCCTTGGCCCGACCGCAGCGTGCGAGTGCTCGTTGCGCTCGCCGTGTCCGCGACTGCGGCGATCCTCTCCGCGTCCTGCGCGGGCTTCGACGATCCCGTCGTGCTCGGCACTCCCGACGGCGACGCGGCGGCCGCGCCTCCGTTCGTGGCGCCGGACGGCGGCCGTGACGTGGACGCTGCGATCGATGCTCTTCGTTGCATCGGGACGACGTGCCCCTATCCCTACGCCACGTGTGACTCGGCTGATCCGAGCGGCCAGCCTCCGTTCAAGTGCCAGCA
>JAHBWH010000275.1 GCA_019637115.1 Myxococcales bacterium
GCGGCGTTCGCTTACGACATCATCGGCTACCTCGAGAACCCGGACCGCCTCTTCCTCGAGCTCTGATCAGGTTCTTCCGCGCGGATACCATCTCACCATGGGCGGTCGTGCGACCAACGCCGGAACGGACTTCCAAGCTCGCGTGGGGGCGTTCTTCGCGGCACTCGTTCTCGCGCGTAAAGAGCTACCCCCGTATGGCGTCCGGCGCGGACGCCTCGTGCGCATCTGGTACGAACAGCCCGATGACGCGGGCGACGACATCCGGCTCGAAGCCGCGAACGGGCTCGTCTACGAGGTCCAGGCCAAGCACGGGCTCAACGCCGACGAGCGTCTCCAGGAAACGATCGAGCGGTTCGCGGCTCGTCTGGCGCCGGGGCGTTTCGGAATCCTCGCGGTGGACCGCGGATCGTCCGGCACGATCACCCGCGACTTTCGCGAGGCGCTCGAACGGTGGAGGAACGGCCAGGACGCAGAGCTGTCGGACGCGCTGCGCAAGCGGCTTGCGGTCCTGCAACGAACGGACGCGGCCGCCCTACGCTCTCGGCTCGCGGTCGCGGTCCTCGACGTCGATGGCGACGATGGGAGCGACGTGCAGCGATCGATCGACCTCTTGGAGCGCCATCTAGTCGACCCGTCGCGTGCGGGCCACGCATGGTCCGCCCTGTTCAAGCTCGCGTCGCGTGCGGCAGCCGGCGGACACACGCACGACCGCGCGCGAATCGCGGAACTGCTGGCCGAAGAGCACTGCGACGTGCGAGCCGACGAGCAGGCCGCCGTCGCCGTCTCGCCACCGCGTTCCGAGACTCCGCTCGCGTCGGTCGGGGACGATGTCCCCGCCGAGCTGCGCCCCATCGCGAAGCTGATCGATCGAATCCGGCCGAAGGCCGCGCTCGACGCGCTCGACGCGGTGGCCGCGAGCGACACCTCGACGGACCGAGAGCGTGCGCAGCGCCTGACGCTGCGCGGCGCCGCTCTTCTCCAACTCGAGGAAGCGGCGACAGCTCGACCGCTTCTCGAGGAAGCGGTAGCGCGCGCACCCCAGTACGTTCCCGCGATTCTCAACCTCGCGATCGCCGAGGGGGCGCTCGGGAACGAAGCTCGGGCGCACGAGCTGATCCGCCGTGCGACGGAGGTCGCCCCCGAGAACGCGCGCGCATGGGCGGCCCGGCTTCACCTCGTGGGCGACGTCGGTCGCGACGCGCTACCGCCGGGCGTCCGCGAGGATCGCGTGGTTCTGATCGCCATCGGCGCGGCGGCGCTTCGACGCGGCGAACCGGCGGACGCGCGTGGCCCGCTGGAAGCGGCGATAGGTGCTTCCTCCGAGTTCGATCCGCAATGCGCCCACCTCCTCGCTGCGGCGCTCGAGCTTCTCGCACAGCGGACGGCGGAACCGGCCGCGGGTGAGCACCGTCGGCGCGCGCTCGGTCTCCTCGACGAGATCCTCGTCAAGGTCGACGAGCTCGGCGCGGGCGTCCGCAAGATGGCGGTCTGGAATCGCGCGATCGTTCTCGAGGCACTCGGTCAGCCCGAGCGCGCGCTCCGTGCGTATCGCGATCTGGTCGCAGCGGGCGCGGTGACGCCGGAGCTGGCCGCCCGCTACGCGCAGCGGGCCCTCACGTCCAACCGCGATCTCTCGGACGCGCTCGACGTGATCGAGAGTGTCGTCGCCGCAGAGGCGCCGGAAGCGATTCTCGGGTCCCTGCGCGCGCGGCTTCTGCACCGACTCGGCGAGACGACGCGCGCGCGTGCCGAACTGCATGAGCTTGCTGGGCGGGAACTCGTCGGAGAAGCGGACGTCGAAGAATGCGTCGCGATCGCGAGTGCCGCGATCGATCTGGACGACGCCGCGACTGCCGCGGGCGCGCTCGAGCGGCTCTCGCGGGACGTTCGTGACGCCCGCGTGCATGTGCTGCGCGCGCGCGCCGCGATCCTCGCCGAGGGGCGCGAAGACGCCGATCGCGAGTACGCGGCGGCCATCGAGGCTGTGGACGCTGAGGACGAACGCGCCCTCCGTCTTGAGTACGCAGCCTTTCTCCGAGCGGAGAAGCGATTCCCGCAAGCCGCCGCGGTCCTGACGCCGGTCGGCGACGCGGACGACGAGCGCGTGCTGCGCACGCTGGTCGAGGTTCACTACGCGGCGCGTGAGTTCAGCAAGGCCGAGTCGTTCGCAGCTCGCGCGGGCGATGGAGCTTGGTGGGCGTCGCGCACGCTCGCGTTCATCGCGATGATGCGTCAGGACCTTGCTCGCGCGGAGGAGCACTTCGCTCGATGGCGCGCGCTCAAGCCGGCGGACGTCGAACCGGCGCTCTGGCTTGCGGAACTGCGACTCCAGCGCGGCGATCCCGCGCGTGCGAAGGAGGCGCTTGCCGAGGTCGACGCCGCGAAGCTCACACCCGCCGACCGGATCCGACTGGCGTATCTGTGGTTCCGGGCCGACGAAGTGCGTCGTGCGCTCGACATTGCGTTCGAGGCGCTCCGAGCGGGGCACGACGACGACGACGTGCTCCGCGGCTTCTTCCAGATCGCCGTGCAAGCAGGGCCGCGCCTCGAGTACACGCCGCCAGACGTTGCGGCGGTCGGGGTGTCCGTCACGCTTCGCACGGCGACGGGCCAGCAGTACGTCTACCTGATCACGGCCGACGCCTGCCCGGTCACCGCGATCGGCGAGTTGGCCGCGACCGATCCCTTGGCGGAGCGCCTGGTCGGAAAGCGCAGTGGTGACACCGTGGTCTTCCGTTCGGCCCCGCCGCGGGAGGACGCCGAGCTCGTGGAGCTCGCGGATCAGCGCGCACACGCCTTCCGGTGGGCCGCTGCCGAGGTCGAGCGCCGCGATCCCTCCTCAGGCGTGATGCGCTCGTTCCGTGTTGTCGACGACGACGGGAAGCTGAACATCGAGCCGCTGCTCGAGATGCAGCGCGCGAACGCGGCGCGCGATGCGCGAGTGCTCGACGAAGCGCAGCACAAGCCACTACCGCTTGGATTCGTCGCAAACATGCTCGGGCGGTCGGTCGTCGAGGCTTACGCGCGGTTCGCGAACGACGACGCACGAATGCTCCCCGTCGAGGAGACCGATCCCGAGCCCGCGATCGTCGCCGCGACCTCCCGCCGATTCGTTGTCACCCGCACCGCGTTGCTCACGCTCGAGACGATCCGTGCGCTCGACGCCCTCGAGACGCCCGCGTGCGAGCTGTTCACGACGCCCGCGCTCCTCGAGCAACTGCGACGCGAGCGCGACGAGCACGCCGATGTCGCGCGCTCGGGCCGGAAGGCGATCGGCCTCTCGCCTGGCGGCCATCCGACGCTGTACGAGACGGGCCCGGAGGTCGGTCGGGCGCTCCTGGACGCACACGAACGACTCGAGGCGTGGGTTCGGGATCGCTGCGTCACGGTCCTGCCTGACGCACCGCCGAGCGACGCCGAGGTCTGGGAGCACCTCGTCCCCGAAGCCGAGCAGGCCGTCCTCGTTGCCGCGCAGCAGAAGGCGGTCCTGCTGACGGACGACCTCGGCCTACGGCGTCTCGCTCACTTCACGATGAACGTGCAGGGCGCATCCACGTTCGCGCTCCTCACCGCGATGCAGCGTGCGGGTTCGATCCCAGAGGACGTGTTCGCCGAGCGTGTGGTGCAGATCCTCGGTCTCGGGCACGCGGCGCTGCCGATGCAGGTCGAGCACCTGCTGCTCGCGATCCGTCGAGACCCGACTCGACTTCGAGTCTTCCATCGCGTGCTCAGTCAGCTCCGAGCGCCGCACAACGACGGCGTGATGGTCGCGAGGTTCCTCGTCCGACTACTGCGCTTGGTCGCTCTCGAGCCGGTGCTCGCGGTCGGGATGGCGACGATCGCGGATCTCTGCTTCGAGACGGTGCTCGCGCCGCGACCGGAGTACGAGGCCCGCCTCGCCGACATCGTGCAGCGCGCGATCGGCAACGAGTTCGTGTTGCTCCCCGTGCAGGGCGAGCAGCTCCTCGCGCAGCTCATGCGCTACCGTGCAGTCCGGCGGGGAGGGATCAGCTTGGCGTAGGACCGACCGCGGCGAGCGAGGCAACCAAGTCGCGCCGGGTTCGATAGCGGCCCCAATGCCGCTACCATTTGCGTCGATGTTCGACTTCAAGAACCGGCTCAAGTCTGGGGCGTCCCCGGCGGACCCGCGGGATCGGCTCGCGGTGTTCGCGTCCCTCGACCGACGCACCTCGCACACGACGCTGCGCGACACGCAGCGCGACGCGCTTGAGGCGCTCGGTGCACGCCACAACCAGCGCGACGTCGTGCTCAAGCTCAGCACCGGCGGAGGCAAGACGACAGTCGCGCTCGTGCATCTCCACGCGTACATGCTCGCGAGCAAGCTGCCGGTCGCGTACCTCTGTCCGCGCCGGCAGCTCGTGCAGCAGGTGCTCAACGAGGCACGGGCCCTCGGCCTTGCCGCCATCGAGTATCCGCCGCAGCAGCCCCACCCGGCGGCCGAGTGCCTGCGCGGCGAGGCGATCCTCGTGTGCACCTACGACAAGATGTTCAACGCGAAGAGCACGTTCCGACGCGACGATGTGCGCCTCGTGCCTCACGCGATCGTTCTCGACGACGCTCACGCCGGGCTCGAGGAGATCCTCGAGTGTTTCACGCTCCGGCTCACCGCCGGAAGCGCGGCGCACGCGGCGGTGCTCGAGGCATTCGCGCCCGCTCGCAGCTACCAGGAAGCGAAGTGGATCTTCGTCGACCGCGGGGATCCTGCGGAGCTGCTCGAGGTGCCGTACTGGATCTGGACGACGCTCATCGGGCCGGTCACGCGGGCACTCGAGACGCACAGCGACGACCACGCGGTGAAGTTCATCTGGCCGCACCTCCGCGAGCGTCTTCGCTGGTGCCGGTGCTTTGTGAGCGGCAGCTCAATCGAGATCGGAGCGACGCTTCCCTTCGTCAGCGACTTCGAGCCGTACGCGCAGGCGGAGCATCGCCTGTTCACGTCCGCGACGCTGGCCGATGACTCGGCGGTCGTCCGAGCACTTGGGTGCGATGCAGCTGCTGCGGCAGCGCCGATCATCCCACCGTCGGACGCTGGAGTCGGTGAGCGGATGGTGATCGCGCCGACGTTGATCGATCCCGCGCTGAACCGCGAGTGGGTCATGCAGTGGGCCAAGTCGATGGCGACCGCTTACAACGTCGTGGTCCTCTGCCCCAGCGAGAAGCGCGCCCAGGAGTGGGCGGGCGTCGGCGCGGAAGTAGTGCTCGGCGACGCCGTGGACAATGCGGTTGAGCGGCTTCGCGCTCGAACCGTCCGCTTCGTAGCGTTCGCCCAGCGATACGATGGCGTCGACCTCCCGGATGATGCGTGTCGGTTCCTGGTCCTCGACGGGATCCCGCAGGCGAGCGGCTTGGCGGAGCGCACCGATTCGGCCGGATCGCTGCGGAGCGGAATCGCGATGCGTCCGACGGTGCACCGCATCGAGCAGGGCATGGGCCGAGCGGTCCGCTCCCACGTCGACTACGCGGTCGTCGTTCTCGCGGGCGAGGAACTCGCGACCTTCGTGTCGCACCGCGACATCGAGGCCTACATGGGAGCGGCGACGCGGCAGCAGATCGACCTCGCGCACGACCTCGCGAGGATGGCTCGTGAAGGCGTGGCGGCGGCGACCTCTGCCGAGCGCGTGCATGAGCTGGCGCTCACCTGTTTGCGTCGCGATGCCGGGTGGAAGCAGTTCTACGACCAGCAGGTCCGACAGCTCGCGCGCGCGTCGCAGCGTACAATCGACGCCAAGGCCATCGAAGGCGCCGCCGCCGAGCAAGGCGCGCTCGATGTCGCGCTCCGCGGCGACACGCGAAAGGCGGCCGACGCGCTCCAGCCCGCGATCGCCAACGCGCCGAGCGACGTCGAGCGCGGCCGGATGCTTGAGCGGCTCGCTTCGATCCAGTGGGAGCACGACCGCGACATGTCGATGCGCAGCCAGGCGCGCGCGCGCGAGCTGAACGTCAACGTCGCGCTTCCGCCGGGCTCGGCGCCGCGGCGCAGTCCGTCTGCCGCGCATCCCCAAGCGACGAACGTGGTCCGCTGGTATCGCGGCTTCACCAAGCCTGGCGCCGCGGTCGCGGAGATCGTGGCGTTGCGGCCGCGGCTCGCGTTCACGAGCGACGCGAAGCCGTTCGAGGCCGCGTTCCGCGACCTCGGGATCATCCTGGGCGCTGGCTCCAGTCGCCCCGAGGACGAGTACGGGCGCGGGCCCGACAACGTGTACGACTGGGCGCCGGTCGCGTGGGTGTTCGAGGTGAAGAACGAGCGCGGGCTACTTCCCAAGGTTGACGGCGAGCAGATGCTCGCAGCGATGCAGTGGCACCGTGAGAACTCCCGGAGCGCGAGGGTGTGCCGGTCGTCGTCGCGCGCGTGACCGAGTGCGAGTGGGACGCCTCGTTCCCCGATGACACGCGCGTCCTCGACGCGACTCGACTGGAGGGCGTGCTCGATCGCCTCTTGTCGTTCGTCCACGACCTGGTGACCATGGACCCGCAGGACGAGAGCCAGGCAGAGCGGGTGCGATCGCTCTTGGCGAAGCACCAGCTCGCGCAGGACCAGTTCCTCAACGCGCACACGACGAGGCTCGGAAAGAAGCGGCGGCCGAAGTCCGGGTAGCGAGCGCGCTCAGAAGGCCCGAGGCTCCATACACGCTCGGGGTCGCTAGGTGGCGCATCAGCGACGCCGCGGTGACGGCTCACACCACCCCACGCAGGCTCTTCGCGAACTTCCGTCGCAGCTTGTGCCGCGTGATCGCAACGAGCGCTCCTCGCCGAAGCGTGAAGAGCGTCCGCGCAAACGTCCCGTGGACTCTCGGGCTCCTGAAATCCCCCTGGGAAGCGGGTAGAACAGCAGACGCATGACTGACGACGGTCCACACGCGCGTGGATGGCTGGGTGGGGGTCACGCCGACGGTGGACTGTGGTTGCCGAAGTCTGCTCGGGGTCGGGTCTCGGCACACCAGGACGCGGCGACCCCGCTCGAGTCGATGAAGGGCGCGCTCGAGGCCGAGTTCGGGAGGCCGCGAACGTCCCTGACGGCCTCGAGTGGCGAACCGACCACGGCCCGCAGTTCACGGGTGGAGACGCGCGTGACCTCTGCAAAGCGTGGAGCGTCGAGCATACGTTCGCTCCCATCGGTCGCCCCCCGTCGCCCCCCTGCCAACGCGGTGGCGGAGCGCTTCATCTCCCCGGCCGCTGCAACCCACCCGATTTCCCCGTTGGCCGAGTGTCTTGATGAAGCAAGAACAGTACAGATTCGGTCAAGGCTGCTGACCTCGTCGATGCTGCTCATTCGGACGCGGTCATCATGGATAAAGGCTACGATTGAGCCAGAACCGTGACCACATAGCATCGCGTCCCGCAACGAACCGCCGCTATGGTGGTACTTGCGCAGCCAAGTCCGTTGGGGGTCTTGGACGAGTCGTCGATTGCTGGGGAGATGGTACCGGAGAAATGCGGTACTGGATCACGGTTGGGGGCGCCACTGAGGTCGACGTGCAGAAGCTCGGTATTGGGTACCGACTGACTTCAACGGCCCCGTTCCGCTGA
>JAHBWH010000276.1 GCA_019637115.1 Myxococcales bacterium
TCCGTTTTCGAGTCCGTTTTCGAGTCCGTTTTCGAGTCCGTTTTCGAGTCCGTTTTCGAGTCCGTTTTCGAGTCCGTTTCCGAGTCCAGTCCGGTTGCGAGTTCGTTTCGGAGTCCGAAGCCCGTCCGCGCCGGAGTCGCGCACGCGCACGCGCACGTGGACGTGGACGTGGACGTGGACGACGTGGACGTGGACGACGTGGACGTGGACGACGTGGACGTGGACGACGTGGACGTGGACGACGTGGGCGTGTCCTCCCCCGCCGTGAGCTATGCGGAGATTCGATCAACGAGTCCGAGAGTCGAGTCGTCGAGTCCGAGTCCGTGTGCCTTGCGTCTAGACAGTGTCTAGATTAGCATAGACAAGGAGGCAGGCGATGCGACGCTCACGAATCTCGGCTCTCGCTGCGGTAGTCCTGGTCGGGGTCGGCTGCGGCTTCGAGCGACGGCTCGAGTACGTGCCCGTGCGGAGCGAGCTGATGAACGCCGAGCTGAGCTACGCCGTCTACACCCCGCCTGGCTTCAACTCGGCGGAGCGGCTCCCGCTCGTGCTCTTCCTGCACGGCGGCGGCGACGACCCCGCCTCGTTCGACCGGCACGGCCTCTCCGCTCGCTTCGACGCCGCTCACGCCGAGGGGCGCCTGCCGCGGGCGGTGATCTTCTTCCCGCAGGGCGACAACGGCTTCTGGATGAACTGGCACGACGGATCGCGCCGCTACCAGGACTGGATCGTCGACGAGCTCCTCCCGCGTGTCGCCAGGCGCTACCACACGCTCCCCTGCCCGACGGACTGCCACGTGATGGGCGTGTCCATGGGCGCGCACGGCGCGCTGCGCCTCGCCCTCGACCGGCCCGGCGTCTTCGCGAGCGTCTCGGCGTTGAGCGGCCCGATCTTCGACTCGGCGCAGATGCTCGAGTTCACCGACAACCGCTTGTACGCCACCTTCATCCCCACGCACCGCATCTTCGGGCCGCCCGAGCCGGAGCGCGTCGCCCGCGAAGACCTCTTCCTGCGCTGGGCGTCTCCCGCGGACGTCGGCGCCAATGTCTTCCTCGCGTGGGGCACCGAGGACCGCGCGGGCATCCGCGACCTCAACGCGCGCTTCAGTCAACACCTGCGCGAGCGCGCGGTCCCGCACCACGCCGAGGAGTACGTTGGCATCCATGGCTGGGTCGACTGGGCGCCCGTCATCGAGCGCGCGATGCGCTTCCAGATCGCGCGCGAGCGGCTGGCGCCCGGCGAGCGGACGCACGCGATCCACCACGAGGGCGCGCCGCCGACGTCCTGGGCCGCGACCGATCGGGGGCGGGGATGAGCGCATCGAGCCCGATGGAGGACGAGCGGGAGCTCCACCACGCGCGGCCGCTCCGGGCCATCACCCGGCTCGGACCCACGTGCCACGCCCGCGCACACGGGCGGACCGCGCTGCCGCCGCTTCCGCCGGAGCGAGAGGGCGTGTCCGGGCCGCCGCTCGAGAGCTCGGTCGGCGTCCTCTGATCCGCGCGGCCAAGCCGTGCGGCGCTCCACCCTGTCGCGACCCGGCTCGAACTTCCGAGCGGTTGTACTAGGAACGCGCCTAGAAGCCGCGGGCTCGACCGCTGCGGCCTCGAGAGACCACATGACGCACAAGCCCCACGCCCTCGTGACGGGCGGAAGCCGAGGGATCGGCGCCGCCATCTGCAAGACGCTCGCCGCCGCGGGCCACCCGATCTTGCTCAACTATCGCAGCCGCGACGAGGCCGCCGAGGCCGTGCGCGCCGAGATCGAGGCGGCCGGCGGGCAGTGCCGGCTACTCAAGTTCGACGTCGTCGATCGCCCCGCGACGCTCGAGGCGCTCGCGCAGCTCGAGGCGGAGGGCGTGCACGTCGGCGTGCTCGTCAACAACGCGGGGATCGCGAAGGACGAGAGCTTCCCGGCGATGAGCTACGAGGCCTGGACGAGCGTCACGCGCCTGACCCTGGACGGCTTCTTCAACGTGACCCAGCCGCTCGTGATGCCGATGGTCCGCAAGCGCTGGGGGCGGATCATCAACGTCGCGAGCGTCAGCGGGGTCATCGGCAACCGCGGTCAGGTCAACTACTCCGCGGCCAAGGCGGGGCTCATCGGGGCGACGAAGGCGCTGGCCCAAGAGGTCGCCAAGCGCGGGGTGACCGTGAACGCCGTCGCACCAGGGCTCGTCGAGACGGATATGATCGAGGGCGCGCCCGTCGACCTCATCCTCAAGGCGATCCCGATGCGTCGGATGGGCACCGTCGCCGAGGTCGCGTCCCTCGTCGGGTGGCTGGCCGGCGAGGACGCCGGCTACGTCACGGGCCAGGCGATCGTGATGAGCGGCGGGCTCGGATGAGGCCGCGCGGCGAGGGGGAGTTGGCGTCGCTCAACCGAGGGGTAGTCTGAGGAGCTAGACGTGCGCGTCGCCCTCGCCATCCTCAACGTCGTCCTCGCGGTCGTCTACCCGCTCGCGATCTGGTGGAGCCTCACGCATTTCAGCCCGCGGCTCGTGGGGCTGCTCGCGCTCGCCGTCGTGGTGCCGCTGCTCGCCCTGCGCTTCCGGCGCGCGGAGCGCGCGCACCTCGTCGCGCTCTTGCGGGTCCCGCTCGTCGTCATGACGGTGCTCTTGCTCGGGGTCGCGACCGACGATGTGCGCTTCGTGCTCGCGATGCCCGTGCTCATCAACGGCGCGCTCTTGCTGACCTTCGCGGGCTCGCTGCGTGGGCCGATGCCGATCATCGAGCGCTTCGCGCGAATGCAGGAGCCGACGCTCAGCGACGCCCAGCGCGCCCACTGTCGGCAGGCGACCTGGGCCTGGGTCGCCTTCTTCGGGCTCAACGCGACCGTCGCGGGGGCGCTCGCGCTCGCGGCGCCGGTCGCCTGGTGGGCGGCGTACAACGGCGGTATCGCGTACGGCCTGATGGGCCTGATGTTCGCCGGTGAGTACGTGGTGCGAAAGGCGCGGTTCCGTGACTACGGGCGCGGTCCCCACGACCGCCTCCTGGCCAAGCTCTTTCCTCCTCGGGAGACGCGGTGAGCGACTCGTCCGCGTCGTCCGCGTCGCCCGCGTCGTCCGCGTCGCCCGCGTCGGCCGCGTCGCCGTCCGAGTCGGCCGCGTCGCCCGCGTCGCCCGCGTCGCCCGAGTCGCCGTCCGAGTCGTCCGCGTCGGCCGCGTCGTCCGCGTCGGCCGCGTCGTCCGCGTCGGCCGCGTCGGGCGCGTCGCCCGCGTCGTCCGCGTCGTCCGCGTCGCCCGCCTCGCCCGCGGCGCCCGAGTGGCGTTCGACCCGCGAGCGCGGCTCGGTGCTCGGCATCAAGGTGATGGTCCTCTTCGCGACGATGTTCGGCCGGGCGCCGGCACGAATCATCGTCGCCTTCGTCGCGTTCTACTTCGCGCTCTTCAGCGGCCGGGCGCGGCGCGCCGTGCACACCTTCCGCCGCCGGCTCGGTCTGCCGACCGGCTTCTTGCCCGCCTACCGGCAGATCCTGCGCTTCGCCCAGTGCGCGTTGGACACGCTCTTCTTCCTGCGCGGCAAGACGAAGTACTTCACCGTCAGCCGCAACGGCTATGAGCTCCTCGCGAAGCTACGTGACGAGCGGCAGAGCGCGATCCTCCTCGGCGCGCACCTCGGAAGCTTCGCGGCGATGCGCATGCAGAGCGCCCGCGAGGACCTCCGCCTTCACCCGGTCGTCTACACGAAGCACGCGCGGCGCTTCAACCAGGTGCTCGAAGAGCTCGACCCCGCGTCGAAGGTGAGCCTCATCGAGATGGGGGACGGCGGCGAGATCGAGTTCATGCTCGCCATCCGCGAAAAGCTCGAGGATGGCGCGCTCGTCGCGATCCTCGGCGACCGCGTCCAGGCCGGCCGGAAGAACGTCGAGATCGACTTCCTCGGCGGCAAGGCCGAGCTGCCCGCGGGCCCGTACCTCCTCGCGTCGCTGCTGCGCTGTCCGGTCTACTTCACGGCGGGCATCTACCGTGGCGGCGGGCATTACGAGCTCTACTGCATCCCCTTCGCCGACCGCGTCGTCCTCCCGCGCGGAAAGCGCGAGGAGGGAATTCAGGCCTACGCGCAGCAGTACGCGGACCTGCTCGCGAAGTTCTGCCGCGACGCCCCCGACAACTGGTTCAACTTCTACGACTTCTGGGCGTCGGCGGATTCCGCGACCGATTCCGCGACCGATTCCGCGACCGATTCCGCGACCGATTCCGCGACCGATTCCGCGACCGATTCCGCGACCGATTCCGCCGGCGGGGCCACGGACGATGGCGAGACTCGCCAGCCCGACCCGGTGGCCCAAGGAGCCTCCGAGAGCTCATGAGCGCGACCCCCATGAATGTACCCACCTTCCGCGCCGTCCATCGCCAGCGCATCCCCTTCCACGACTGCGACCCGCTCGCGATCGCTTGGCATGGCCACTACTACAAATACCTCGAGATCGCGCGCACGGTGCTCTTCGAACGCTTCGGCTTCGACGAGGCCTTCTTCCGTGGCGAAGGGCTGCACCTCGTGGTGATCGAGTCCCGCTGCCGCCATGCGTTCCCCTGCCGCTTCGGGGACGAGATCGAGGTGCAGGCCTGGTGGAAGGACGTCGAGCAGCGCCTGCACATCGCCTACGAGGTCCGCAACCTCACCCACGGTCGGCGCGCCGCGCGCGCGTGGACCACGCTCGTCGCGATGCGCGGCGACGAGATGCTCCTGGAGACTCCCGATGCGATGCTCCGCCAGCTCGTCTGAATCGAACCGCGCCTCGCGCAGACCGCTCGTCGAAGGGGCGGCGTCGCCCCACCGACAGACGATCCTCGCGTCCATCGCGGCGCTCGTGCTCGCCACGCTCGCGATCATCCTGCCCGCGGTCCCTCCGACGGCCCACGCGCAAGGGGGCGACCTCGACGCCCTGCTCGCCAGCTTCCGCGGCATGAGCGGGCTGTCCGCTCGGTTCACCGAGGAGAAGCGGGTGGCGCTCCTCGCCGTCCCGCTGCGCAGCGAGGGGGAGATCCACTTCGTGGCGCCCGGGACCTTGATGCGCCGCGTGACCGCGCCGACCCCGTCGTCCGCCCTCATCGACGGGGGCCGACTGACGATGCTCGCGAACGGACGCCGGCAGGAGATCGACCTCGCCAGCAACGCGGTCGTCGGCGGCTTCGTCTCGAGCTTCGCGGACGTGCTCGCGGGCGACCGCGTCGCGCTCGAGCGGACCTACCACATCGCGCTCCGGGCGCGGGGAGAGGGGTGGGAGCTCACGCTCCGCCCGCGCGGCGCGCCGCTCGACCGCTTCCTCACGCAGATGGTGCTCGCCGGCGAGGGGCGCGAGGTGAAGACCATGCGCATGGTCGAGGTCAGCGGCGACGAGACGATCACGACCTTCCACGACGTCCGGCTCGATCGCCACTTCTCCGACGCGGAGCGGCGCCGGATCTTCCGGCTCGATTGACGCCCAGCCCAACCCAGCCAATCGTTTGGGGCTTCGTGCTTCTCTTCGTGCGGCTTCCGACGAGCCCCGCGCTCCCCACGGCGCCCGGCCTCCTCGACCTCCGCGCGCGCCAGGCTCGAGCGCTCACCCGCGGCTCGAGGACGCGGCCCGGTGGGCACGCGCGACGCCCATTGATCGCGTCACCGCTTCGGGCGAACGTGTCGGCGTGGACGTGGTTGGCGCGGCGGGAGAGGGGAACCTCGACGCGGACCTGCAGGAGCTCGCCGAGCTGCCGCGGGCGGCGCTCCCCACGCAAGAAGCGCTCGCCGTGCTCCGCACCCTCGCGCGGAGCTTCGCGAGCGCGCCCCACGAGACCATCACCGCCCCCGCGTCGGCGCTGCCCCGCTCGGGCGGAGCGCCCGGACTGCGGATCGGGGCGACGTTGGGCGAGGGGGGCATGGGGCTCGTGCGGGAGGCCGAGCAGCTCAGCCTCGCTCGGGACGTCGCCGTCAAGACGCTGCGGGGCGAGCGGGCCGACGAACGCGCCGCGGCCCAGCTCGTCCGCGAGGCGCTCGTCACGGGCCTGCTCGAGCACCCGAACATCGTGCCCGTGCACGACCTCCGCTTCGACGAGGCGGGCCTACCGCTCGTCGTCCTCAAGCGCATCCGCGGCGTCGCGTGGAGCGAGCTCATCGCCGACCCGTCGCAGATCCGGGACCGCTTCTTCGCGCGTGATCCGCTCGCGTGGCACCTCCGGGTCCTGCTGCGGGTCTGCCGCGCGGTCGAGCTCGCCCACCGGCTCGGCATCGTCCACCGCGATCTCAAGCCGGCCAACGTGATGGTCGGCGAGCACGACGAGGTCTACGTCGTCGATTGGGGCGTGGCCGCGACGCTCCGGACCGACGCAGACCCGCGGCTGCCCCGCGTGGACGCCGCCATCGTCGGGACGCCGGCTTATATGGCCCCCGAGATGGCGCGCGGACGCCCGGAGGACGTGAGCGAGCGGACCGACGTCTTCTTGCTCGGTGCGGTGCTCTTCGAGCTGATCGTCGGCCACCCGCCACACCGGGGCGAGCGCTTCGCGCAGGTGCTCTACCAGGTGCTCCGCTCCGACGTCCGCTTGCCCGAGGACGTCGAAGTCCCGAGCGGCTTGCGTCGAATCGTCGAGCGAGCGCTCGCGCGGGAGCCGGGCGAGCGCTTCGAGGGAGTCGAGCCCTTTCGCCGCGCGCTCGAGGACTACCTCGAGCACCGCGCCAGCGTGGAGCTCACCCGTGAGGCCGAAGCGCACCTCGCCCGCCTGGCGCGCGCCGAGGGGGAGGAGCGTCAGCGCCTCTTCGGCGAGTGTCGCTTCGCCTTCCAGCACGCGCTCCGGATCTGGTCCGAGAACGAGGAGGCGCGCCGCGGGCTCGACGCCGCGCTCGTGACGATGGCGCAGGACGCGCTCGAGCGCGGGCAGCCAGCGCTCGCGGAGGAGCTGCTCGCCGACGCGCGGGGCGTGCCCAGCGAGCTGCGGGCGCGCCTCGACGCCGCGCTCGCGCGGCACCGCGAGGAGCGCGCGATCCTCGACGCGATCGAGGACGAGCGGCGCCAGATGGATCCGCGCGTCGGTCGGCCGCAGCGCCTCGCGTTCGCGCTCGTCATCGGGCTCGCTTGGGGGATCGCGCCGCTCGTCGCGGTCGCGCGGCAGCACCTCGACCGGCCACAACGACCCTACGAGCTGCTCGTCTGGCCGCTGACGATGGTCCTCGCGTGCGCCATCCCGGCGCTCGCGTTCCGCTCGGCGCTGATGCGGACGGCGCTCAACCGACGGCTGATGTGGACCCTCATCGGCGTCATGGCGGCGCTCTTCGTCTTCCACGCGGGCGCGCTGATCGCTGGGCTCTCGGTCGCGCAGGCGCAGTCCATGGACTTCGCGCTCTTCGCGGGCGCAGGGCTCGCCGTGACGCTGCTGGTCGATCGTCGCTTCGCGTCCGTGGTCGTCGTCTACCTCGCGTGCTTCTTCGTCGCGAGCGCGTGGCCCACGTATCGCTACTGGGCGCTCTTCGTCGGCAACGTGAACGTGCTCGTCGCGTTCCTGAGGGTCTGGCCGCCATGGCAACGCAGCAGCGCGTCCTGAGCCTAGCAGC
>JAHBWH010000277.1 GCA_019637115.1 Myxococcales bacterium
CCAGCGCAGGCTCGCCCATCGCCTCCGCGAGCTCGGCCGCCGTGGCGAGCGACGCGCAGCGCAGCGCGTCGGTCCCGTGACGCACGGCCATGACGAGGGCGTCCAGCTCGACCTCTCGCGCGCGTTCGTCGGCGCCGATCCGCGCGAGGCTCGTCGCGAGACCGCAGAGCGCGAGCCCCGCCTCGGGCTGCGCGCCTGCGGCGCGGAGCACGTCGACCGCGGCGTCGTACGCCTCCACGGCGCCCCCGACCTCGCCCGATTCGAGCCGCGCGCGCCCGAGCACGATGAGCGCGCGCCCACGCAGACGTGGCTCGGCGTCGGCCCAGCGAGGGCTCGCCGCGAGCGACTCCACCTCTTGCGCGGCCTCGCGCCAATGCTCTCGGCGCGCGTGCACGCTCGCGCGCGCGAACGACAAGCGGAGCGCCAACCCCGGCTCGTCGACCTCGGGCGCGTCCTCGAGGACCATCGCCGCGCGCTCGGTGCGACCGGCCTCGATCAAGAGCTCGGCGGCCCGCGCGACGAGCGCTCCGCCACGCTCCGGCGCGGCGCCCCCTTGCCTGCCGAGCCGCGCGGCACGAACGAGGCGGTCCGCCGCGCTCACGCGATCACTGCGCGCGAGGGCGACCTCGGCTGCGAGCTCGAGCTCGAGCGGCGCGTTCGCGGTGTCCCCCGCGAGCGCCGCGTGCTCGGCGAGGCTCTCGACGCGCTCGTCCCCGGCGGCGCCGCTGCGACGGAGCACGTCGGCGAGGCGCGCGTGGATTCGCTCGCGATCCGCTTCGGGGAGAGACTCGAGGACGGCGCGGCGGACCAGCTCGCCGCCCGCGATCGCGAGCCGCGCCGGCAGAGGCTCCTCGCGGCCAGGGACGGGCGCCTCGGAGAGGCGCTCGCGACGCACGACGCCGAAGCCGCGGAGCACCCGGCGCGACAGGAGCCGCTGCACGACGGGCTCGGCGACGTCGCGCGGCACGCCGAGCGCGGCGGCGAGGAGCGGGAAGTCGATGGGCTCGGGCGACGCCGCCACGACGCGGACGAGCGAGCGCGCCCGCGCGGGCAGCGCGGCGACCGATGCGCCGACGCGGGTGCGCAGCCGGGCGGGCACGGGCAGGAGCTCGCCGAGACCGTGGACGATGCCTCCCGAGAGCTCGAGCTGGCCCTCGAGCGCCTCCGCCAACATGCCGATCGTTCCGGGGTTGCCGTCGGTCGCGTCGTGGAGCGCCCGCGCCACCTCCTCCTCGACCGCGCGGGCCCCCGCCTTCGCGGAGAAGACCCGGGCGCCACCTTCCACGTCCAGGTGTGGCAGCCAGACGCGCTCGACGTTGAGGTGGGGCAGAGGCGTGCCGGGGCGCGCGGCCATCAGCACGAGCACCCGCGCGCCGCCGACCCCCGCGACGAGGAAGTCGAGGAGCTGGCGGCTCGCGTCGTCCACGTGGCCAAGGTCGTCGAGGACGACGAGCACGGGGCGGTCGGCCGCGAGCGCGCGGAGCGCCTTGCGGAAAGCCACCGCCAGCTCGACGCCGCGCGGCCGACCCGCGCGGTCGAGGGGCGCCGGCCCTCCGAAGAGCTCGCCGACGCGGTCGAGCTCTCTCGGCGACAGGCCGAGGTGCCGGAGGCGCGTGATGCGGTCGGACGTGTGCTCGGAGGTGTCGCCCTCGTCGAGGCCGCAGAGGGCGGAGAAGAGGCGCCGCAAGGCGGCGAAGGCCACCTCTTGGTCCTCGGGGAGCGGCGCCGCGACGAGCACGAGGGCGCCTTCCCCCTCGACCGCGGCGCAGAGCTCCGCCACCACGCGCGACTTGCCCGCGCCCTCCCCTCCGACGAGCACGAGGCCGTGCCCGCGCCCCGCGGCGACCGCCTCGAGCGCGCCCGACAGCCGCTGCATGATGTCGCGCCGACCGACCAGCGGCCCCTGACGCAGCCGATCGAGCGCTCGCCGCGCCTGATGACGGGCGCCCACGAGCCGCGGCCACCCGGCGGAAGACCGCTCCACCTCGTAGCGGTGCTCGACCTCGGCCGCGAGCTCGGGGTCGACCCACAGCTCGCCCGACCCGGCCCCGCGCAGGGCCTCGAGACAGCGCTCGCGGCTCGTCGGCACGGCGTCCGTGACGGGCGGATCGGTCTTGAAGACCCGCGCCTCGCCGGCCGCGATCACGACCGCGGCGTCGGGATCGAAGCGGCGGATCTCGTCGGCGCAGGCGAGCGCGGCCGCGAGCCCGAGCTCACGACCTCGGAGATGGCCGAACGTCGCCTCGCAGGGCTCGTCCGGGACGCTCGGCACGAAGCTCGCGTGGTGTCGACGCGCGACCGCGTCGAAGACCTCGGCGTCCGTCCGCGCGGCGACGAAGAGCACGGGCACCAGCTCGGACTCGAGGCGGCGGGAGGTCGCCAGCACGCGCGTGTGCTCGGGAGCCTCGCGGAGCGAGGCGACGCCGCCGATCTCGCCGAGCTCGCCGAGCGCGTCCTCGCCCTGCCGTAGGCCGAGGTCCACGCGCAGCTTGTTGACGCGGCTCGCATCGTCGGGGGGCTGGATGCGGAGGAGCGCGTCGCGGAGCTCGGGGCCGCCGACCCGCGCCCCCATCGCGACGAGCACTTGCGAGAGCTCTTCGGCGAGCGCGGCGGCCGTGGGGAAGCGCTCGTCTCGTTCCTTCGCGAGCGCGTGCCGCACGACCTCGTCGAGCACCGGCGGCGCGCCGAGGGCCGCGACGTCGAGCGGCGGCACCTTCGCCTCTTGGACACGACGGAGCGTCTCGTCGCGGTCGCTGGCGCGAAAGAGCCGCCGCCCCGCGATCATCTCCCAGAGCACGATCCCGAGCGAGAAGACGTCGGAGCGCCGGTCGAGCGCTTCGCCGCGCGCCTGCTCGGGGGACATGTATGCGAACTTGCCGCGGAGCAGCCGAGGGTTCTCTTCCCTGCCGAGCCCGCGCTGGTCGGCGAGCGCGATGCCGAAGTCGGCGACCTTCACCTGCCCCTCGTAGCCGAGGAGCACGTTCTGGGGGGAGACGTCGCGGTGAACGATCGCGAGCGGCCGGCCCTCGTCGTCTCGGCGTCGGTGCGCGTAGTCGAGGGCGACGGCGGCCTCGAGGGCGATCCACAGGCGGAGGGAGAGGTCGAGGCCGCCCGTCTGCAGGACGCGGCGGCAGTCGGGCTGGAAGGCCACGGCGGTCGCGAGGTCGCAGCCGTGGACGTACTCCATCGCGATGAAGTAGGCGCCGTCTTGCTCTCCGAGCTCGAAGATCTGCACGACGTTCGGGTGGTTGAGCAGCGCCGCGATGCGCGCCTCTCGGACGAGGAGCGAGGCGAAGTCCGATCGCGCCATCAACGAGGGCAGCACGCGCTTGATCACGACGGTCTTCTCGAACCCGGCGACCCCGCGTGAGCGCGCGCGCCAGACCTCGGCCATCCCACCTTCGCCGATGCGCTCGAGGAGCTCGTAGGAGCCGAAGAGGATTCGCCGCGCCACGCTCGCGGGACGGTACTATCTTTTCGTTCGCGCGCGCCGCCAATCCTCTGAACCGTGTTCCGCCCGAACGACCGGGGTCGCGGTCACTGGCCTGCAGTCACCGACCTCCGTGACCGGCCTCGGTCATCGCCACGGTCGAGCCTCCCAGCCGTCACCGTGACCGGAGGACCGCGGTGAGGGGGCTCGGCTCGTACGTGCGGCAGATCCGTCCCGTCCAGCGGCGTTGCTCCTCGGTCACCGGCCAACAGCCCGCTCCCTCGTCGCGCCTTGCTGGAGGGGCGCCTCTTTGCGCCTGGTCGCGAACCTCCGGTGCGCCGTACTCAGCGGCGGAGGAGCTTCTCGTGCAAGACGGGGCCGAGGCTCTCGATCATCAGGTCTTCGACGATGGCCTCGACGCGGGCGCGGTCGGCCTCCGACTCGTAGATGAAGCCGATGCCCATGCCAGGTTCGGCGTCCCCACCCGCGTCGGTCGGTCGCACGATCCACTGGACCTTGCCGCGCAGCTCGAGGGGGGCCTGCAGCTTCGGCACGGCGAGCACGAAGCGAAACTCGGTCCCGATCGGCAGCGGCTTGTCGGTCCGAATGAACGTCCCTCCCTTGCTGATGTTCCGCGTGTAATCCGCGAAGAACGAGTTCAACCGCTTGTACTCGACCTTCAGCTCGATGGGTGCCCTGAGGCTCATGCGTCGTTCGTCCGACATCCGTGGACGTCAGGTTTCTCACGGCGAGGCGCTTTTCGTCAAAAGGACGATGGGTCGCCGTTGTTCCACGAGGCGTGATGGCCTACCGTGCTGCTCTCGCGCGATCCTCCGGGGGCGCTCGCTTCACCGGGGGCCGAGGCCTCGCCTCGGCGCGCGAGGTGCGCTCCCCCGACTGGAGCGCGCGGATCGGGGGCCCGCTCCTGGCGGGCGCGAGGGACGAACACACGGTGACGCCGGACGACGAGGCGAGGTGGCTCGAGCAAGCCCAGCGGGGGGACGCCGGGGCTTACGGACGACTCGTCCGCGCCCACCAGCGACGCGTCCACGCCACCGCGATGCAGCTCCTAGGTGACCGTGGGGAGGCCGAGGACGCCACCCAAGAGACCTTCTTGCGCGCCTGGCGCGCGCTCGACCGCTTCGACGGGCGCGCGAAGCTCTCGACCTGGCTCTACCGAATCTGCGTGAACGTCTCGCTCAACATCATCCGCCGCCGACGCCGAGCCCCGACCGCCGATGTCGACGATCCCCGCATCCCCGAGCCGGCGGCCGACCCCACCCAGGGCCGCAGCGACCCCGTCGCCGCGCTCGAGCGCGACGAGATCGAGCGCCGGCTCGGCAAGGCGCTCGACCAGCTCTCGCCGACGCTCCGGAGCGCGGTCGTGCTCGTGTTGTTGCAAGGACTGCCACACAAAGAGGCCGCCGAGGTGCTCGGCTGCCCCGAAGGGACGGTCGCCTGGCGAATTCACGAGGCGCGGCGGCGCCTGCGGGACTCACTTCGTGACCTGGCCGACGAGGTACCCCACGCGAGCGCAGCCGGCGCTGGGAGGGCCAGCTCGTGACCGACCCGAAGCTCGACCACGTCCACCGCGCGCTCGATGAAGGCCGCGACGTCGAGTCGTTGGGGCTCTCGCCCGAGGTCCTCGGCGAGGCGCGCGCGCTCGCGCGCGTCGACGCCTGGCTCGCCGATCTCGCGGGCTCCACTGGCGACGCGCTCTCCGAGGACGCCGCGCAGGCGCTCGCGACGCGCATCGAGCAGCGACTCGACGAGCCGCTCGCGCCCACCTCGTTCGACCCGCTGGCCCCTCCGAGCTTCGAAGGCTTCGGCGACGAGGGCGACGGCGAGGCGCGAGTCGTCGCCGCGCCGGACGCGCACTCCGGTGAGTACGCGCTGGAAGCGCTCGCCGCGGGGGTCCAGCGGGCGCACCTCGAGAGCGGCGCGAGCGCCGGCGCCAGCTCCGCCGTCACCAGCGCTGCGGCGCCCGCGCCTGCACGGCCGGCGTCCAGTGGTCCGCAGGTCAGCGGAGGTGGCGCGCGTACGGGCGGCGCGCAGGTCTCCGGGGGCTCGGCGACTGGAGCTCGGGTCTCCGAAGCCCAGGTCGCCGCGCGCACGCGCCGCGCGCCAGGCGCGTGGCTCGCCGCTGCAGCGATGCTCGGGTTGGCCGGGGTGATCGGCGTGGGTGCGCTCACGTGGCGGGCGGCGGCGCCCGAGTCGATGGCCGCGCGCGTCGACACCGCGGCCTCACCGGTCGCGTGGGATGAGAGCGTCGCGCCCGCCGAAGCCGCCCCGAGCGAGGCGCGGACGCGGCTCGCGGAGCCTACGGTGGCCGCCCCCCCCGAGGCCGCCGCCGAAGAGGCCGAGCTCGCGTGGGAGCGCGACGGCCGGACCGAGTCGCTCCGGCTCCAGGGTGGGCTCGAACGACCCACGCGAGGCGGCGAGCGACGAGCCAGCGCCGAGCCCTACGGGCGAGCCAGCGACAACCCCTACGGGCGAGGCAGCGACGACGAAGCGTTCGCGATCCCGGCCGCGCCCGAGCGCACCGCTTCGGCGGCCCCCCCGCCTGGCATGAACAGCCCCGCGACCGGGGGCGCGGTCGCGGCGGCCCTCCCCCGTGCCTCGGCGCGACCAGCGATGGCGACGATGACGACGGCGGATCCCTCCGCGACGGCGGACGTCAGCGGTGGAGGGGGCCAAGGCGCGAACCTCGCAGCGCAGGGCGCGAGCGCGCCCCCGCTCTTCATCCGTCGCACGCGCAACGCCGTGGTCGCCTGCCTCGTCGGCGACGCGCGCGCCGTGACGCTGCGGTTGGCGATTGATGACGGCCGCGTCGCGCGGGTCGTCTCGTCGTCGCCCCCGTCGGTCCTCGGGCGCCCCGGCGCGCAGACCTGCCTCGACGCCGCGTTGCGAGGGCGGGAGCTGAGCGGCGGTGGCGTCGTGGAGGCGCGGTACACGCGATAGCTCGGTACACGCGATAGCTCGACGTCAGCCGACCTCGCGCGTCGTGGTCCACCGCCGAGCGCTGGCCCCGGTCGCTCGTGGCCGTCAGCCGCCCCAGCAAGCGTGCCCGACTCAGCGAGCTCGCCGCGCTCGACGACACCCACCCCGGCTCGGCTCGAAGACATACACGTCCACCGCCTGCGTCGTCGGCGACGTCAGCAGCTCGAGCGCCATTGCATACCCGGCAGCGTCTCGTCCGCACTCTCGCTCGGCGCCTGCGCCTCGCCGCACCGCACGTAGTCCTCCGCCACGAGCCGACCGGCCTAGTCGTAGTAGAAGTTCCGGCTGCACCCCCGTGGATCCCGCACCGCGACCAGATCCCCCGTCCGGCTGAAGAGGTCGCGCCACTGCGCGCGCTCGTGGCACCCGACCGGCCGTCCGTGCCCGGGTCCGTGGTCGGCCGAGCGAGTCGTAGTCGAACGTCCGCGCCAGCGACCGCCCACTCACGGGCGGCGCGTCGCTCACCCCTTCTACCTGGTACCCGGTACCGACTACAGACCGTGCCCGCCGGGCTGGTCCGCGCTCAGCTTAGGACGTCGTCGAGGGTCGACGCGAAGAGGACCCGCTCGGTGAAGCGGTCGAGCTCGTCGAGCGTGGCCGAGGACACGCGCGCTCTCGTCGACTCGTCGAGGGGGCCGAACTTGAGCGCGAGCAACTTGAGCAGGGTGTCCGCGCGGCCTTCGACGCGGCCCTCGGCGCGGCCTTCGACGCGGCCTTCGACGCGGCCCTCGGCGCGGCCCTCGGCGCGGCCTTCGTCTCGGTAGGTGTCGGCGATGGTTCTCATGGAGTGCTCCTTGGAGGGCGGGCTGAGCTGGGCGAGGGTGTCGTCGAGGAGAGGGCGGTCTTCGTCGCGGAGCGCTGCTGCAAGATAGCGCAGGATCGTGGAGACGGCGTCGGCACCGCTGCGCGTGCGGA
>JAHBWH010000278.1 GCA_019637115.1 Myxococcales bacterium
GGGGGGCGGCCCCCCCCCCGCCGTGAGCCGCGCGGAGACGTGACCAACGTCCATCCGCGCCGTCCACGCCGTCCACGGCCACGCGCACCCCCACTGTCGTCCCCGCCAAGAATCTATCTAGAATAGATATGAGTCTATCAATAGCTCCAAATGCGGCCCGCGAGCGAGAAGAAGCGCAATGATTTCAGTCTGGTCTGACCGGGCACGAGGCGTGCAGCTGGTTCGGTCGAAAGCGAGGCTTCGATGACGACCGAGAACAGCGTGCTCTTCAACCTCCGTGAGCTCCAGGACCTCGAGGCCGCGCGGATCGCGGAGGAAGCGGCGGCCGCGGAGGCCCTCGCGCGGCGGGAGGCCGAAGAGGCGGCGCGCCTCGCGGCGCTGGCCGAGGCGGAGCGCGTGCGCCTCGAGGCGGAGCGGGAGGCGGAGCGCGAGCGCGCGCGCGAAGTGGCGAGGCTCGACGTCGAGCGCCAGGTGCAGGCGCGGACGCAGGACGCCGAGCGCGGCGTCGACGCGCTCCGGCGCGAGCTCGATCAGATCCGCGCCGAGCGCGAAGAGCTCCACCGGCGCGTGCTCGCGGGCACGCCCGCGCTGCACGAGGCCCCCACGCCCCGCCGGCTGCCGCTCGCGCTCGGCGCGAGCGCGCTCGCTCTGGCAGCGGGGCTCCTCGTCGCGCTCCTGATCCCGCGACCTGCTCCCGAGGTCATCGTTCGGGAGGTCCGCGTCGAGATCGAGCGCCCAGCGACCACGGCGCCCGCCGTCGTCGCCGCAGCGGAGGTGCCCGTCGGCGCCGAGGCTGAGCCCGCCGCCGAGCCGACACCGCCGCCGACGACCCGACCGCGGCGCGAGCGCCGCCCCACGAAGGTGAACATGGACGGGCTCGGCCTCGGAGACGGCTGCGGCGACGACCCGATCTGCGGCGCGTTCTGACCGCGCGTCGCGAACGCGCCGAAGCGCGAACGCTCAGAAGCTCGCCTTGTAGAGGCTGAGCATGTCCTCCTCGGAGCACGTGCGCGGGTTCGCGCGGTGGCAGGCATCCTCGAGCGCCAGCTTCGCGAGCTTCGCGAGCGCGTCCTCGGGGACCCCCGCGGCGCCGAGGCCCTCGCCGACGCCGATCTTCTTGCGGAGCGCGCGGACCGCGCCGCTGCACTCGAAGGCGAGCGTCTCGGTGTTCTCACCCCGCGCCCCGAGCAATTTCGCGACGCGCGCGATCTTCTCGGGCACCACGCTGCGGTTGAAGTCGAGGACCGCGGGCAGACAGATCGCGTTGGCGAGGCCGTGGTGCAGGTGGTGCTCGGCGCTCAGCGGGTGCGCCAGGCTGTGGCAGGCGCCGAGGCCCTTTTGGAAGGCGACCGCGCCCATCATCGACGCCTTCAGCATCGCGCCGCGCGCGTCGAGGTCCTTGCCGTCGTGCACCGCCGTCTCGAGGTATTTGCCGCAGAGCTCGATGCCCTGCAGCGCGATCGCGTCGGCCATCGGGTGATCGCCGAGCGCGCAATACGCCTCGATGCAGTGGGTCAGCGCGTCCATGCCGGTCGCGGCCGTGATGCGCGGCGGCATCGTCACCGTGAGCTCGGGGTCGAGGATCGCCACGTTCGGCAAGAGGCTCGGGGCGAAGATGACACACTTGCGGTTCGTCGCCTGGAGCGTCGCGACGCCGCTGCGGCCGACCTCGCTGCCGGTCCCCGCGGTCGTCGGGATCGCGATCATCGGCGGCACTGGACGCGTGACCTTCTTCCATCCATCGATCGCGTCGTCGTATTGCGCGAGCGGCAGCGGGTGGGTCGCCGCGAGGCGGACGAGCTTGCCGACGTCGAGGGGGCTGCCGCCGCCGACCGCGACGACGCAGTCCGCCTTGGCGTTGCGGTAGGTGTCGGTCGCCGCGAGCACCTCGCTCTCGAGCGGGTTCGACGAGATGCCGTCGAAGACGACGCCCTCGAGCTCCGCGTCGGCGAGCTGCTCGAGCAACGCCTCGAGGAGTCCCGCGCTGCGCACGCCGGGATCGGTGACGATGAGCGGCCTTCGCCCGCCGAGGGCCTTCAGCTCCGCGACGAGCTGACCAGCGGCGCCGACGCCGAAGAGGATACGGGTGGGAAAGCTCCAGGTGACGATGGAGGACATCACTCTCTCCTGTGCGCGCCCCGAGGGCGCACGGCGCCCCCCGCGTTCGCGCCTCGAGGGCTCGCGGTGGGGACGGTTGCTGCTCCGGCTGCAAAACGAACGGGCGTCGAGGGAGCGGCTCCCTGCGCGGGCCCACATGAGAACGCCGCAGCGGGCCTCGCTGCAAGAGACATTCGTCGGGAGGACCCGTGCGAATGGGTTTTGCCTTGCGTCCCCGCTGGACAGTTCGAGCGCGGTTGCGTGGCCGCCCGACCGCAGAGGCCGCCACGGACACCACGCACGGGCTTCTCGTGGCACGCTGCAAGCCCGGAACGGCCTTCGGCTCGGGAGCACCAATCTCACTCGCCGCCGGCGCTCCGAACCATGAGCGACTGCAGGACCTCGGCCGCGGGGCGGCCCGCGAGCACCCTCGCGATGGCGTCGCAGATCGGCACCTCGATGCCCTCCCGCGCCGCGAAGGTCACGACGCGCTCCGCGATGGTCACGCCCTCGATGTAGCCGCCCGCGTCGCGTGTCGCCTCCAAGAGCGGGCGCCCCTCGGCGAGCGCGCGCCCGACCGCCTGCTCGGGCCGCTCGTCGCCCGCCATCACCGCGAGCAAGTCCCCGTACCCCGCGAGGCCCGCGAGCGTCTTCGGGTCGCCCCCGAGGCGCTCCGCGAGCCGCGAGGCCTCCGCCATGCCGCGCGTCAAGAAGGTCGCGAGCGCCGCCGGTCCGACCCCGCGCGCCTGCGCGTGGCCGACCGCGAGCGCGAGCAGGCCGACCAGCGCCGACGCGACCTCCACGCCGACGATGTCGTCGGTCGCGTAGAGGCGCAGCGAGGGCCCCGCGATGGCCTCGCGCACCGCGTCGGCGACCTCGGGGAAGTGGGAGCCGACCACGGCGCCGCTCGGGGTGCCGAGCGCGAGCGCGTCGGCGACGAGCGGCCCCGCGAGCGCGCCCACGCGGCGCACGGGCGTCAGGCGCCGGATGACGCTCGAGACCGGCTCGAGGGCGTCACCGACGAGCCCGCGGCTCACGTGCGCGAGCAGGTGCCCGCCGTCGAGGTGCTCGCCGAGCTCGGTCGCCACCTGCTCGGCGACGTGCGACGGCACGGCCAGGAAGATCAGCTCGGCGGCGGCCAGGTCCGCGAGCTCCGCGCTGACGCGGATCCGGGCGTCGTCGACCGCCCCCGCGCGCCGGCTCCAGAGCGTCACCTCGTGCCCCGTCCGAGACGCGGCCTTCGCGACGCCGCGGCCGAACGCGCCGCCTCCGACGACCCCGATGCGCAAACGGTCCGTGCTCATCACGCGCTCCTCGCGGCGAGCGCCGTGCCGAGGAGCGGCCGGGCCCCGCCGATGCGGGCGATCTCTTGGGCCGCTGCGCGATCCGCCTCGTCCGTGACGAGGAGGTTCGCGAAGGGCACCAGCCGGTTCTGGTAGTAGAGCAAGAGCGTCGGATCCTCGGCCGTGATGGTCGCGTCGAGCGCGCGCGCGGCGACGCGTTGGTGGTAGCCGTTCCAGACCGCGAGCGCACGATCGACGAGCGCCGCGGGCTCCGCGTCGCGGACGGTGTCGCTCACGCGCACCACGCCCTCGGATTGGAGCGCGACGAGCCGGTCGCGGAGCGCGCCGACCTCGGCCGCGAGCTCCGTCCGAGGCAGCGCGACCTCGCCCCGCACGCGCAGCCGCGCGAAGAGGTCGAGGCCCGGCGTCTCGCGTACGAGGCGGCGGAAGAGCACGTGCGCCACGAGCGAGGTCGCCATCAGCACGGTGTCCTGCCGGAAGCGCGCCACGAGCACGTCCGCGAGCTCGCGCGTGTAGGCCGCGTCGCGGGCGGCGTCCTCGACGGGGACGCCGCGGCGCTCGACGTAGCTGCCAGCGTCGATCGACCTCCCGCTCGGGCCGAGCGACCGACCCTCGTCGTCCGTCGGGTTGCCGAAGCAGTCGATCGGGTCGCCGAAGCGGATGATGCACGCCGCCTTCAGGCCGACGATCTTCCGGAAGAATGCGATCCAGCGATCGAGGCGCGAGAATTCGTCGTCCTCGATGATGTAGCGCGCCTTGCCCTCGTCCTTGAGCCAATCCTCGACGAGCGTCTCGCCCTCGAGCACGAGCTCGTAGTTGATGGTGGTCGGCACGAACCACACGGGGCGGTCGACGCCGCGTACGCGATTGTGCGCGAAGGCGCTGAGCGCGCTGCCGGCGAGGCCGAGCTTCAGGTGCGACTCGATGAGGTTCGAGCGGCTCCGGGTGCCGCCGGGGAAGAAGAGCGAGTGGTAGCCGCGCTCGATCATCACCTGCGAGAAGACCTTCAACACCTCTTTGTAGACCCGCGCCTGCACGCGCCGGTCGACGCGGTACGCGCCGAGGTTGTGCATGAAGAAGCTGATCATCGGGTTGGTGAAGAGGTTCTTGCCCGCGCCGTAGATCACGGGGCTCAGGCCGACTTGCTCGAGCGCACGGCCGATGACGACGCTGTCGAGGTTCGACGAGTGCGTCGGCACGTAGACGAGCGTGCCGACCTTCTCCAGGTGGCGGAGGCGGTGGAGGTCGCCTTCGACCTGGAGGAGCTCGCCGATGAGGGTGTGGCCGTCGACGGCGGTCGCGAGCTCCTCGGGCAGGCGCGAGGGCGCCATCACGCCCGTCAGCAGCTTGGGCACCGCGTGCTTGGCGAGCCGGTACACGCGGGGATCGAAATTGCCCGCGACGTCCTCCGCGTAGCGGGTGACGATGTCGCGGACCGCGTCGCGTTTCTGTGCGTCGTCGAGGCGCGCGATGCTGCGGGCGAGGCCACGCCAGAAGGGCAGGCGCTCGGCGGCCTCCGCGTCGCGTTGCGACTCGAGCCGACGGATCTCGGCGAGCGCCGTCTCGTTGAGCACGAGCTCCATGCGCCGTCGGTCGGCGGTGTGCCGCGCCGTGACGCGGCGGGCGACCTCACGGACGATGTCCTTACGCTCACCGTCGAACCAGAAGATCGGCGGGTCGTCGGGCTGCGGCACGTAGGGGCGCAGCCGAGGGAGCCGGATGGGGCGCTCGGAGAGCGCGCGGAGGGCCTTGAGCTTCATCAGACGGCCTCGAAGTAGCGGCGGAGCTCCCAGTCCGAGACGGCTTTGCGGTGCTCGCGAACCTCCCACTCGCGGGTGCGGAGGTAGTGGTCGACGAAGGGCTCCCCGAGCAGCTCACGGGCCACCTCGCTCGCGCGCAGCTTCTCGACCGCGGCGTCGAGGGTCTGCGGGAAGGCGAGCGAGAGGTCGGCGGTCGCGTCGCCCCGGGTCATCGGCGGCAGCTCGAGCGCGTTCTCGATCCCGTACAGGCCAGCCGCGAGCGCGGTGGCCATCGAGGTGTGCGCGTTGAGGTCGGCGGCGGTCTGGCGCAGCTCGCAGCGCGCGGCGGTCTTGCCCGGCCCGCGGATCACGCGGACGGAGGCGGTGCGGTTCTCGAGGCCCCACGACGCCGTGAGCGGCGCCCACATCCCGGGGACGTAGCGGCGGTAGCTGTTGACGAAGGGCGAGTAGAGCGCGGTGACGTCGGGCGCGGTGCGGACGAGCCCGGCGAGGTAGTGCTTGCCGAGCGTCGTCAGGCCGATCGGATCCTTCGGATCCGCGAAGAGGTTCACCTCGCCCTCGCCATCCCAGAGCGATTGGTGCATGTGCCCGCTCGAGCCCGGCAGGCTCGCGTTCCACTTCGCCATGAAGGTCACGCTGAGGCCGTGCCGAAAGGCGATCTGTTTCATCGTCGTCTTGAAGAGCGCGGCGTCGTCGGCCGCGCGCAGCACGTCGGAGTAGCGGATCGCCGCTTCCCACACGCCGGGCCCCGTCTCGGTGTGGAAGCCCTCGATCTCGATGCCGAATTCGCCCATCGTGTCCATCACGTCGTGGACGAACGCGGCGTGTTGGCCCTCGCGGACCCACGAGTAGCCGAACATCCCGGGGCTGAGCGGCTCGAGGCCGGCGAAGCGCTTCTGCGCGAGCGACTCGGGCGTCTCGCGGAAGACCCAGAACTCGAGCTCGCACGAGAACATCGGGCGGTAGCCGCTCGACTCGGCGCGCGCCGCCACCCGCCGCAGCAGGCCGCGCGGGCAGGCCGGGTGCGGCTTGCCGTCCTCGCCGAAGAAGTCGACGAGGAAGCACGCGGTGTCCGGCTCGTAGGGGAGGACGCGGAAGGTGGAGAGATCGATCTTGGCGAGCGCGTCGGGGTAGCCCGTCGCCCAGCCGGTCACGGAGGCGTTGTCGTAGAGCTGGTCACCGATGTCCCAGCCGAAGACCACGTCGCAGAAGCCGAAGCCCTTCTCGACGGCCGACCAAAACTTCTCGACGCTCACGAGCTTGCCTCGGAGCACGCCGTCGATGTCGAAGCCCCCCAGCTTGACCTTGCGAATGCCCCGCTCTTCGAACGCCGCCCGGATCCCCTCGACCTGTGTCATGGTCGGCGAGCATACCCCAAGCGAGGGGGCGAGATGCGAGCCCGATCCGCGCCCCGGCTCCGACTCCGACTCGCCGCGCAGGACGGTGCCCGCGCGCTCAGCCGCTGCCTTGGTGGCTGACGTCGAAGCGCATCTCGGCGGGGGCGCCGGTGTCGTTGCCGATGGCCGTGCCCTCGAGGGCCTGCTCGAGGCAACGCTCGAGGGCCGCGGGTGCGCCGCAGAAGGGGTTGCGGCGGAGTTTTGTGACGCGACCGCTCGCGTCGAGCTCGAGCGTGAACATGCCGCCGACGAAGGGGTGACCGACGTAGCAGCTCGTCAGGCGTGGGGTCCAGCTCGCGGTCGCCGCGCTGAAGGTCGCCATGGGCACGACGTTGTTGGTCTGCCGAAACGTGACGCGCACCGTGTCACCCGGCCGCACGATGGGGACCTCTTGCGGGCGCGAGCCGCAGTGGATCACGCGGGTCGCCGCTTCGGGGCTCATCGCGCTCGTGCGCGCCATCGTCGCCGCGCCGTCTGCGGCCATCGATGACATCGCGCTCGCGCCCTCGTCGCTCATCGAGGTGGTCATCGCGCTCGCGCGGCGCTGCTCCTCGACGACCGCGTCGGGGGCGCCGGTGCGCGTCGCGTCCGCCTCGTCCGGAGCGAGCGACGGGGCCTCGCTCGGCGCGGAGTCGCTCGGCGCGTCGGACGCCTGGCGCGCGCGCTCGGCGGCGAGCGCCTCCTCGACGC
>JAHBWH010000279.1 GCA_019637115.1 Myxococcales bacterium
TTCGTTCACATCGGGCCGTCCGGAGGCGGGATCACCGGGGGGACGAGGAAGTAGACGTCCCGGCGGTCGAGCTCCGTGAAGCCGTCGCCCATCACGCGAATCGTCCCGCGGAAGACCTGCGGCGAGCGGGTCGGCTCGACGGTGTCGTTCTGCCGGACGACGATGTCGAAGCACACCGGCTGACCGGGCGTCACGCGGTCGATCGTGTCCGCGTGCCCGCTGCCGTTGGTGTCGCGGAGGCGATCGGCCGGGAAGACCGTGCAGGTCCGCCCCATCACGTCGCCGCCGCCGTTGTTGACGACCAAGTGCGCGACGAACGCGGTCGTGGTGTCGACCGCGTCGGACGGATCATCCTCGTAGATCGCGCTGATCGTGATCGGGGTCGAGTTCGCCAGCGTTCGGATCTGGTCGACGACCCCAGCACTGACCGCGCCGGACGCGGCGGTGCTCACGAGCGGTGCGCCTGCGCCATCCACGGCACCGGTCATCGTCGCGAGCGCTTGCAGATCTTGGAGGCCGCCGCCTCCGACGGAGACGCCGATGATCCGGACGTTGCGCGCGACCGCCTGCGCGACGGTGTCCGCAAAGCTCGGCGCCACTGCCGCCGCGCCGCCGTAGTTGTACGCTGGGATCGTGCCGTTGTGGCTCGGCGCGTCGGTGATCGCGACGAGGATGGGCACAGCGCCCGGACGGAAGCATGGCCAGCCGAAGTGCCCTGCCGGACAATCCGTTCGGGCCGAGGGCCAGCCGCTGGGCCCCGCGAGCCCATTGCCCGTAACCGTCGCCCAGATGGCGGGGACGAGGCTCTCCGGGGTGTCGGCGCCGTAGTGGGTGACCATGCCGTTGACGGCGGCCTGAACCGTGCTGGCGGTCGGCGTGATTCCCGCCAGATGGTAGTACGCGCGGTCACCCGAGCCCGCGTCGCCGTACCCACAGCATTGGTAGTCGTCGAAGCCGCCGACGCCAAACGCCGTGTCCGGGATCTCGGCACGCACGCGATCGATGATCCCCGTGCCAGCGGTCGAGAGGCTGCTGCGCACGTTGTTGATCGCGCCGCCCATCGAGCCAGTGGTGTCGATGAGGAAATAGACGTCGGCGCTCTGGAGGTTCGTCGAGAAGATCAGCGTGTCGCGCGGAGGATCCGGCGGCAGCATGTAGGGCTCGAGGAAGACGAAGTCGCCGCGGGTGCGCGGGCTGCGCGTCGGATCGAGCGCGTCCATATAACACTCGGTGTCGCCCTCTGCGCACGAGCCGATCTCGATGAGATCCGGGACGCCATCGCCGTCGGTGTCGGGGTTCGTGCGGCTCGTCCCGAAGCGGAGCTCGTCCGCGTCGCTCAGGCCGTCGCCGTCGCTGTCGGTGTCGCGGAAGTCCGGGATGCCATCACCGTCCGTGTCGACCGGGGCGGACGTGGGGTCTCGGCCGGGGGGCCCCGCCTCGACGATGTCGGGCCAGCCGTCGTTGTCGCTGTCGAGGTCGAAGCGATCGAGGATTCCGTCACCGTCCGTGTCGGGCGGCGGGATCGCCTCGAAGCGGTCGCCGATCGTGTCGTTGTCGGAGTCGAAGTCGCGGAAGTCCCAGAGCCCGTCGCCGTCGTAGTCGGAGGGCGCCGCTGGATCGCCGATCTCGACCGAGTCGGGGAGGGTGTCGTTGTCGTCGTCGAGATCGCGGTAGTCCGGCGTGCCGTCGCCGTCCGCGTCGGCCGTGCCCTCGATCTCGTCAGGCATCCCGTTGTTGTCCGAGTCGAGGTCGCGGAAGTCGTAGATGCCGTCGCCGTCGGAGTCGATCGGCGGCGTCTCGTTCCCGCCGCGGACACGCTCGACCGAGTCGGGGATGCCGTCGTTGTCGGAGTCGAGGTCGAGGTAGTCGGGGATGCCGTCACCGTCGGTGTCGGTGCCGAGCGAGCGGCCCTCCCACTCGTCGCTGATTCCGTCGCCGTCGGCGTCGTTCAGCGGCGGGGTGTCGGTGTCCCCGTCGACGCGACCACCGTCGCGATCGGGTCCGCCGCCCCCGGTCGGCGAGCAGGCGAACATCAGCAGGCAACTCAAAGCTAGGAAATACCGCATCCCAACGCTCCCATCGACACCGCTTGGGGACACCCGTCTCCACGAACGCGCCGATGCGCCCCCACAGAACACGAAGTGTGCCGCTCACCATCCGTGGCGGGATGCCACCGCCGTACGAAGCTTACACAGCTCGCTGGGGGCTGGGAAAGGGGGTTCACCAGCGGGCCGCGCCTCCTGGTGTTACCGAGGCGTTCAGCCCCAGGTGCCGAAGAGGCGGTCGGGGAGGGGGGTCAGCGACGAGTAGTTCTTGGCGAAGTCGTCCTGGTGGTGGACGTGGTGCTTCTTCGTGAGCGCGTTGATCGGCGCCGCGAAGGGGGTCGGCAGGACGAGGCCAGAGTGGATGAGGATGTTCGCGTTCGAGTAGACGAAGAACGCGATGATGAACGCGTCGACGTGGATGGGCCCGAGGACGACGACCGAGGCGTAGAGCAGGCCGAGGCCGGCGAGCAGCTCGACGGGGTGCTGGAAGAAGCTCTCGAGCGTCGACGGGTTGCGGGCGCGGTGGTGGACGCCGTGGACGAGCCGCATCAGCCGCTTGTCGTGCATCGCGCGGTGGAGCCAGTAGTAGGCGAAGTCGTAGACGAGGAGGACGCCGACGGCTTGGAGGGCGACGAGCCAGAGCGCGGTGTCACGCGCGTGGAAGAGGTCGTCGAAGAAGAGGTAGGTGGGCCCGACCACGGCCGCGAGGGAGAGCGTCGAGATGACGCTCATCGTGCGCAGCCGCTCGGCGCGCGCGACCTTGATGCCCGGCCTCAGGCTGATGCGGCGATGCCGAAAGCGCGGCGAGTGATAGGCCCACGCGAGCACGCCGATGAGGACGGCGTTGACGGCGAGGGTGGCGGCCACGAGCACGTAGAAGCGCAGCATGGGCGCAGGTATAGGCCGTTTCGGGCGGCGGCGGAGCCTTGGCGTGCGATCGCTCGCCCTCTCGTGACGTCGCGGAAGCCGCCGCATGATCTGGATCATGCGGCTGCGCGCCCGGGCCGCTCACGGCCGCTCATCACCTCGAGGTGGGCCGCGTCCGACGCGGCGGTGTTCGCGGCTGCGGGAGCGGTCTCCGGTCGTCGCCCCGAGCCGGCGCGGTGGCGCGATGGGCAGCGGACGGGCACCGGCGGTACGAGCCGCTCAGCTCACGGGCTGCTCATGGGCAGCGCGGGCAGTCGGGGGCGACCGGCGGCCGGACGACCCACTCGAAGGCGTCGAGCAAGACCATCGAGTCGAAGTAGCCGTCGGCCGAATCCCAGATCGCGAAGCGGAGGGTGATCGTCTCGCCCCCCACGACGGGCGTGTACGTCCGCAGCCACCCCGTGCCCGCGCCCGAGCCGTCTCGGCCACCGGTGAGCCGCGCGCAGTCGTCGAGGTCGAAGCCGGTGCCGATGAGCGGGCCGAGGCCGAGGTCGCAGGAGAAGTCTCGGCCGCCGTGTCGGCCGGGGATGCAGGCTTGCAAGAGGCCGTTGTTGACGCTGATCGCGTTGCCGAGCGAGTCGAAGGCGATGTTCGTCCACTCGCCGCCGCGCTCGAGGAGCACGGCGTAGAAGTCGTTGAAGGGCGAGCAGATGAAGGTCGGGTACTCCTGGGTGAAGAACGACGACGCGAAGGTCAGCCCGACGGCGTTCGTCGGGACGCGCAGGGTGACCTCGAGCGCGACGGAGTCGTGCGGGGGACCCGAGACCACGCCAGGGCAGAAGGGAGACTCGACCGGGAAACCGGGTGGGAACTCGTGCCGGGCGTCGAAGCTCACGCAGCGCTCGCCGCCGAGGACGGTCGGCTCGCGCGCGCCGCCCGTGGCGAGCGAGAGCATGCGGGGCCGCGCGATCGGCTGGTTGACGCCCATGCGCGGCACGATCGCGATCTGATCGAGGGTCGCGGGGTCGCCGAGGCCGTCGGCGCGCGTGATGCGCGCGTCGACCACGCCCCAGCGCGGCCCGTCGGCGCTCGCGCACAGGCCGATGGCGGCCAGCGCGTCGGCGACCGAGGGCCCCTCGGTCGCGGCGGGCGGGTTGCACGTAGGGAGGCCGTCTCGGCCGTCGCAGTCCTCGTCGTAGCCGTTGCCCGGGATGTCGAAGGCGCCCGGGTTGATGCCCGGCTCGCAGTCGTTGCAGTCGATGGCGTTGGGGAAGCCGTCGCCGTCCCGGTCGATCATCGGGTCGGGGTGCGGCGGGCACTCCTGATAGAGGGCGCCGCAGGTGGCGCCGATGCTCCCGTCGAGCTGCCCCGTCACCGAGCCGTCGGGGAGCTCTTCGATGCAGCCGGCGTCGCCCGCGTCGCGCCCTGCGTCGGCGCCGCCGTCCGAGGAGGCGTCGTGCCCAGCGTCCACGCCCGCGTCCGTCCGCGGGGGCCCGACCTCGGGGATCTCGTGGCTCAGGTAGCAACCCGAGGCGAGGAGGAGGGCTCCGGGGAGCAGGCGGAGCGGGAGTGCGAAGCGAAGCGACATCGGGACGACCGGGAGGGGGCCTATCGGGAGTGGACCGATCCGGGTTGGGACCGGGCTGAGGAGGTCTGGGACGTCTGGGGACGTAGTGCCGGGGGCGGGGCTCGAACCCGCACGTGTTGCCACGGGCGATTTTAAGTCGCCTGCGTCTGCCATTCCGCCACCCCGGCAGGCGCGGGCAACGTAGCCCAGGCGGCGGGGGTTGTCGCGTGGACCGCGCTCGCGCCCGTCGCCCCGAGAACCTGCTACCGTCGCGCCCCGATGACCCAAGAGTCCACGCCCAACCTGGCCGTCTTCTGCGACTACGAGAACGTCGCGATCGGCGTCCGCGACGCCCGCTACGACAACTTCGACATCGACCTCGTGCTCGAGCGCATCTTGGACAAAGGCAAGGTCGTCGTGAAGAAGGCGTACGCCGACTGGGACCGCTACAAGAGCGCCAAGCGTCCCATGCACGAGGCGGCCTTCGAGCTCATCGAGATCCCGCACGTCTCGTACAGCGGGAAGAACTCCGCCGACATCCGCATGGTCGTGGACGCGCTGGACCTCTGCTACACGAAGCAGCACGTCGACACCTTCGTGATCGTCAGCGGCGACAGCGACTTCTCGCCGCTCGTCTCGAAGCTCCGCGAGAACGACAAGACGGTCATCGGCCTCGGCGTGAAGAACTCGTCGAGCGACCTGCTCATCGAGAACTGCGACGAGTTCATCTTCTACGACGACCTCGTCCGCAGCCGCCGCAAGGCGGTGCGCAAGCCCCACCGCAGGCCGCCCGCCAAGAAGGCGGCCGCCATCGGCGACAAGGGCGAGCGCGCGGAGCGCGTGGAGCGCGCCGACAAACCCGAGAAGACCCCCGAGCGCCCCATCGCACGACCCGACGGGGCGGTGCCGGAGTCCGCGGCCGAGAAGGCCGGCGACCCGGTGGAGGCTCGCGAGATCGTGCTCGACGTCGTCGAGTCGCTCTTCGAAGACCGCGACGGGAACCTCTGGGGCTCGATGGTCAAGCAGGTCCTCAAGCGCAAGCGCCCGCAGTTCGCCGAGAGCTACTACGGCTACCGAAGCTTCAACCAGCTCCTCGAGGACATGGCCGCCGCCGAACTCCTCGACCTCGAGAAGGACGAGAAGTCCGGCAACTACGTCATCCAGGGCTTCGGCCCGAAGGCCTGATCGCGCTCGTTCTCGCGGCGCCGCACCGGTTCGCTGGGCGAAGCTTCGTCCTCGCTCGGCATCACCGCGGGCTCGACGCCATCGAAGTGGGCGGAGGCTTCAGCCTCGCTCATGGCAGACGATCGGCGCGGGCGCAGAGGAGCTCGAGGGCTTTCCCATGACACCTCGCTGCCGGCGATGCCTACGGCCGCGTGTCGATCGCCCGATGCCACCTGCGCCCCGCACGCTCCCGCGAGAATTTTGACCCCGAAGCCTCACCTCTGCGAAATGGGGTTGCGCTGCGCACCAGGGCGAAACGGTCGCGACGCGCGGAGGAAGGGCGATGAACCAGGACCAGCTTCTCGACACGTTGCGCGATCTGCTGCGCGATGTCCTCAAGGCCCGCTTCGAAGGCGCGGCCTACGCCAAGCTCGCGCGCGCACACGGCTACGCCGACGGCTACATGCGCGCGATGCTCGACGCGGGGCTGGTGAGCCGCCAAGAGCTCCTCTCCCTCGTGGGCAAGGAGCGCCAGAAGTTCGTCGACGAGACCCCCGCCGCCGCGCACGCCGCCTGAGTCACGGTCACCGTCACGGCCCCGGTCACGGTCTCGGAGACGGTCTCGGTCTCGGAGACGGTTTCGGACGCGGTTTCGGAGACGGTCTCGGTCTCGGAGACGGTCACGGTCTCGGAGACGGTCTCGGAGACGGTTTCGGACGCGGTTTCGGAGACGGTCTCGGAGACGGTTTCGGAGACGGTTTCGGAGACGGTTTCGGAGACGGTTTCGGACGCGGTTTCGGAGACGGTTTCGGAGACGGTTTCGGACACGGTCGTGGACACGGTCTCGGAGATGGTCTCGGTCTCGGTCTCCATGCGCGTTCTCGGCGCCCGTACGTTTGGATCGCGCACGCGCACGCGCACGCGCACGTGGACGTGGACGTGGACGGGCACGTGGACGTGGACGGGCACGTGTATCCGCGAAGTCGCGGAGTCGGACACGGAGCCGAACTGCGTCCGTCGTTTGGGTTCCGGGTCCGCGTCCGTGGTCCGGGTCCGTGGTCCGGGTCCGGTCCGCGTCTGGGTCCGTGGTCCGCGTCCGGGTCCGTGGTCCGGGTCCGTGGTCCGCGTCCGGTCCGCGTCCGTGGTCCGGGTCCGGGTCCGTGGTCCGGGTCTCCGATGCCGTCGGAGCCCGAATCCGTGTCCGTCCGAGTGCGAGCCTCGCGTCGTGTCGAAGACTGCGCTGCGTCGAAGACTGCGCGGCCGAACTGACAGCCTGGCGACCCACCTGCCGAGCGCAGCGCCTCAGCGCGGAGCGGGCAAGCCCATCCTCCGTGCCGGAAGACCGCCGCACTGTCGACACCGGACGTCGCCACCTCGCGCACGTTGAACCCTGCGAGCGCTGTCGTGCGCGCAGCGCACGACGGCGCTCGCCTCCGACCCTGCTTTCAATCTTCAGGCGTGAGCTCCATCGAACGTCCGAAGGCGCCGGGCGTGCGTAGCCCTCCGAGGTCGCTCGCATCAATCCGGGGGCGAAGAGCCGTCGTCGCGAGCCTCGTGGGACCGGGCGCCCAGCGAGTCCCACGACCGCGAACG
>JAHBWH010000028.1 GCA_019637115.1 Myxococcales bacterium
GCCCGACCTCTCGCCCGTGGCGGAGCCGTCGCCAGCGGCGTGCATGCGCGAAGGCAGATCCTCGTCCTCGCCGTGTGTGCTCAACGCGTGGCTCCGACGGGCGTGAGGCCCTCGTCCGGGCGGACGTCGAACTCCGCCGAGGGCGCGTGGCATTGCGTGCAGCTCTGCCGCCAGGGGTGCGTCGTGCGCAGGCCGTCCGCGAGCACGCCGTGGCAGCTCTCGCAGCGCTCGCGCATGTGCGTCGTGTGGGGGATGACCGGCGGCGCGCCGTCCCAGACGCGCGGCCCCTGGGTCGGCGCCTCGAGCCCGGCGAAGGTGTTCTGCCAGGGTGGCCCGCTCTCCAGCGCTTGCGCCGCGCCGGGCATCGGCCCCTCTTCTCCCACGTGGCATTGCGTGCAGCTCGTGAGGTGATCGTGGCTCATCATCGGCGCGACGCGCCCCTCGAGCACGAGGCCGTTCGTGTGACAGCCGACGCAGTCGAGGTCGCCTCGCTGCGTGACGGGGTGCGGGATGCGCGGGGGCGCGCCGTCGTACGAGCGTCGCGCGCTCCGCGCCTCGAGCGCTGCTCGGATCTCGGCCTCGGTCGGCACGGCGACCTCGTCCTCGAGGCCCCGGCGCCCCTCCGCCGCGAGCGCGGCGAACGCCGCGCGCTGGCGCGCCGCCACGTCGACTCCGAGCGCTCCTTGCGCGAGATCCCCGTGGCTCGGCGCGAGCGCCAGCGCCGACTCGACCCGGCGGCTCTCGCGCGCGCCGAAGGCGGGCTCCGGCGACCCGGCGATGCCAGTGAAGAAGCCGGCGAAGGCCACGCCGATCACGGCGGCACCGACCAGCGGCACGACCCGCGAGGCGGGGGGCCGCTTCGGCGCGCCGTCGGGCGGCTCGGGCTTGGGCGTGTCCGCGCTCACGACGCCGCTCCCCTTCCGACGCGGCGCAAGCGCACCGCGCACTTCTTGTAGTCGGGTTGCTTCGAGAAAGGATCGTACTCGTGGAGGGTCACGAGGTTGATGCGCAGGCGCTCGTCGAAGAAGGGCACGAAGACGCTGCCGCGCGGCGGCTGCCCGCGGCCGTCGATCCACGCGACCAGCTCGATCGCGCCGCGCCGCGACTCCACGCGCACCCGATCCCCGTTCGCGACGCCGAGCTGCGGCGCGTCCTCGCGGTGCAGCTCGAGGTACGCCTGCGGCATCGCGCGCCGCAGCGGCGGGATGCGCATCGTCATCGTGCCCGAGTGCCAATGCTCGAGCACGCGGCCGGTGCAGAGCCAGAACGGATACTCCGTGTCGGGCACCTCGGGCGGCGGCTCGTAGGGGTGGAACCAGATCTGCGCCCGGTCGTCGTTGCTCGTCGAGTGATAGAACTGGAAGCCCGCGCTCTCGGGCACGAAGGGATCCTCTCCTTCGACGAACCGGTAGCGCGTCTCTTGCCACGTCCCGTCGGGCTTCTCGACGACGGGCCAGCGCAGGCCCCGGGCCGCGACGTACTCGCGGTAGGGCGCGAGGTTCTTGTGCTTGGTGGCGGTGAAGCCGCGGTACTCCTCGAAGAGGCGCTCGTCGACGTTCACGTCGTAGTAGCGGCGGAAGTCCCAGATGGGCACCTCGCGACCGCGCTCGTCGGTCGTGTGGAAGAGGAAGCGTCCCTCCGCGTCGCGCATCCCCGGGTGGCCGCGGTCGAAGAGTCGCCGCGCGACCGCGATGGTCTGCCAGCAGTCGTCGCGCGCCTCGCCGGGCGGGTCGATCATCTTGAACCACTGCTGCGTGCGCCGCTCGCTGTTGCCGAACATGCCGTTCTTCTCGACCCACATCGCCGAGGGCAGGACGAGGTCGGCGGCGCGTGTCGTCAGCGTCGGGTAGACGTCCGAGACGATCAGGAACTTGCCGGGGATCGTGCGCGAGCGATCGAAGTACTCGCTCGCGTTCGGGATCGTCTGGCCGGGGTTCGTGACCTGCACCCAGATCGTGTCGATGTTCCCGCCCTCCTCGGGGCGGAGCCCGAACTGGCGGAACATCTCCATCGTGTGCGGGCCGATCTGGTCGCTGATGCGCCCCTCCGGCAGGCTCCAGAGCCGCTCGGCCGCCGCGCGGTGCGCGGGGTTGGCGACCGCGCCTCCTCCCGGCAGAGCGTGGCAGAGCGTGCCGACCTCGCGGACCGTGCCGCAGGCCGAGGGCTGCCCCGTGAGGCTCGTCGGCCCGTCGCCCTCGCGGCCCCAATGGCCCGAGAGCAAGTGCACGCCGTGCACGAGGTTGTTCACCGCCGTGCCGCGCGTGTGCTGGTTCATGCCCATGCACCAGAGGCTGGTGATGCGCAGGTCGCGGTTGCCGAAGAGGCCCGCGAGCCGTCGGATCTCCGCCGCGGGGACGCCGCTCAGCTCCTGCACGCGCTCGGGCGTGTACTCCTCGACCCGGCGCTTCCAGGTCTCGAAGTCGATCGCCTCGCCCTGGAGGGTCGGGTTCGCCTCCTGGAGCGCGCGGAAGGCGCAGTGCCGCTCGACGAAGTTGCGGTCGTAGGTCCCCTCGCGGATGAGCAGGTGCATGATGCCGAGCGCGATCGCCAGATCGCCGTGCGGCTTCATCTCGAGGTAGTGCTGCGCGTAGCCCGTCGTGCGCGTGCGCCGCGTGCCGATGTCGATGAGCGTGACCTGCTCTCCCCGCGAGCGCCGATCGATGAAGCGCGAGAAGAGGACGGGGTGCATCTCCGCCGGGTTGTTGCCCCAGCAGATGACCACGTCGCAGCGCTCGAAGTCGTCGAAGCAGCTCGCGGGCTCGTCGACGCCGTACGTCGCGATGAAGCTCGTGACCGCCGACGCCATGCACAGGCGCGCGTTCGCGTCGATGTTGTTCGTCCCGAGGCCGCCCTTGACGAACTTCGTCGCCGCGTAGCCCTCGGGGATGGTCCACTGGCCGCTGCCGTAGAAGCCGAAGCCTGCCGGGTTGGCCTGGATGCGGTCGGCGATGACGTCGATCGCCTGGTCCCAGGTGATCGGCACGAGCTCGCCGTTGCGCCGCAAGAGCGGCCGCGTGAGCCGATCGGGCCCGTAGGGCGCGAGGCCGACGTGGTAACCCTTCACGCAGAGGTGGCCGCGGTTGACGGCGGCGAGCGGGTCGCCCTGGATGGCGACGATGCGCCGATCGCGCACGCCGACCTGGACGTGGCAGCCCGTGCCGCAGAAACGACACGGCGCCTTCTGCCACGACACGCCGTCGCGCGGGCTCGTGCCGAGCTGCACCACGTTGCGCTGGGCCTCGGCCGCGCCGAGGACGGCGGCGCTCGCAGCGGACATCGCCATGCCGCGGAGGAGATCGCGTCGATTCATCGCTCGCTCCTTGCATCGCTCGGGCCCGCCTGGGCGTCACGAGCGTCGTGAAAATCGGAGAAGTCGTGGAAGACCGGGAGCACCGCGCCGACGCCCTCGAGCGCCGAGAGCTCGTCGAAGAGGTTCGTGCACTCGCGCGTCGTCTCGGTCTCGACGACGAGCGCGAGCCGTCCCGCGGCCTCGATCCCGAGCTCGACCCGCGGGTCGCGTTCGAGCCGCTCGAAGAGCGCGCGCCGGGCAGGCTCCTCGGTCGGTAGCAAGATGACGGCTCCAGTGATCGGCACGGTGTCCTCGGTCTCTCGTTCTCGTTCTCGGTCTCGGCGGCCTCCGGGGCGCGCCGAGCTCACTCTGCAGCTCACTCGGCGGGGGCCGGCTCGGCCTCCACGTCGTCTGCGTCGGTGAGCGACGCGCCCACCCCCACCTCTCCCGAAAAGATTGGGAGGGCGACCTTGAGGGCGATGGTGAAGACCATCAGCCCGACGGCCCAGAGCCCCGCGGTGACCTTCCACTCGGTCAGCGTCGGGACGTACTCGACCAGCTCGTGCAGCGTGCTCGGCACGAAGCCCGGCACGATGAGGCCCATGCCCTTCTCGATCCAGACGCCCGCGAAGGCCGCGACGAGCGCCGCGTTCAGCACCGCGCGCTTCTCGTAGAAACGCGGCGTGTAGAGGACGACGACCACGAAGAGGTTGAGCGCGAGCGCGGACCAGATCCACGGCACCAGCGCCGAACCGCCGTGCAGGCCGAAGTAGAGGTACTTCGCCGCCGCGACGTGGCTGCTGCCCGTGTAGAACTCGGTGAAGACCTCGGCGCCCGCCATGAAGAGGTTGATGAGCACCGTGATGCGCATGATCTTGAGCAGCGTCTGGATCGGACCGTCCGGCACGCGGAAGGTCGTGAAGCGCTTGAGGATCTGCAGCGTGAGGATGATGAACGCGGGGCCCGTGACGAACGCCGAGGCGAGGAAGCGCGGCGCGAGCAGGGCGGAGTTCCAGAAGGGCCGACCGCCGAGGCCGCTGTAGAGGAAGGCGGTCACGGTGTGGACGCTGATTGCCCAGAAGACCGAGAGGAAGACGAAGGGGATGTACCAGCGCGGGTTGGGCTTGCGCCCGAGGAACCGCATGTAGAGCAGGTACCCGCAGATGTGCAGGTTCAAGAGCAGGTAGCCGTTGAGCACCACGACGTCCCACGTGAGCATCGAGAGCGGCCAGTTGAAGCGGCCGATCCCTGGGAGCAGGTGCCAGAAACGATCGGGGCGGCCGAGGTCCGCGACGACGAAGCCGAGCGCGAGCACGAGCGCCGCGACGGCGAGGAGCTCACCGACGATGACGACGTCGTGCATCTCCTCGTCGTGGTAGAGGTACGCCGGGATGACCATCATCACGCCGCCGGCGGCGAGGCCCACCGCGAACGTGAAGTTCGCGATGTAGAGCCCCCAGCTGACGTGGTCGCTCATCCCCGTCAGGCCCATGCCGGTCGTGACCTGGTTCGCCCACGCGTTCGCGCCGACCAGCGCGATGGCCGTGAGCAGCGTCATCCACGCGTAGAACGTCCAGCTCCCGTCCGTCGCCAGCCGGAGCGAGCGCCACAAGAAACGCGGGTAGCTCACCCAATGGCGGGGTCGGTCCTGCTTCGCGCTGTTCGCTCGGGTCGCCACGGCCACCTCAGACGTCGAAGAAGTAGAAGAACCTCGGGCGTGCGCCGAGCTCCTCCTTGAGGACGAAGACCCGCTTGTTCTCGAGGACCCAGCGGATCTCCGAATTCGGATCGAGCAAGTTGCCGAAGACGCGCGCCCCGGTCGGGCACGCCTCGAGGCACGCCGGCAGCGCGCCCGTGCGGGTGCGGTGCAGGCAGAACGTGCACTTCTCGACCACGCCCTGCGGGCGGATTCGGTTCGAGAGGTACGACTGGTTCGGGTTGATCTCCTCGGCGGAGATCTCGGGCGCCTCCCAGTTGAAGCGGCGCGCGTGGTAAGGGCACGCGGCCTCGCAGTAGCGGCAGCCGATGCACCAGTTGTAGTCGACGACGACGATGCCGTCCTGCTCCTTCCAGGTGGCCTCGACCGGGCAGACCTTCACGCAGGGCGCGTTGTCGCATTGCTGACATTGCACCGGCATGTAGTAGCGGCCCGGCTGCGGCACCGGGTGGTCGTAGGTCGCGTCGCCGTGCTCCATGTCGATGGAGCCCTGCTGCATCTCGAGCACGCGGATGTAACTCTGGTGGGTCTTGCGGTCGTGGTTGTTCTCGACGTGGCAAGCCTCGGCGCAGCGGCGGCAGCCGATGCAGAGCGAGAGGTTCAGCGCGTAGCCGAACTGCACGCCCTCCTGCGGCCGGATGTCGCGGATCGTGACCTCCGCGCCGTACTTCTCCTTGGTCTCGGCCTCGAGCCGCGCGAGGACCTCGCGCATGTCCTCGGGCGAGAGCTCTCGGTAGTGACGCTGTAGGAACTCGTCGCCGCTCAGCTCGCTCGTGAAGTCGAGCACGGGCTCGACCGCCTTCGCGAACGCGAGGGCGCCGAGGGTCGCGCCAGCGCCCTTCAAGAGGCGTCGTCGGGTCACGCCGTTCATGATCCGTCCTCCGAGGGCTCGGGCGCGGCCTCGTGCCGCGTTGGCGCGCCGTGATCGACCGGTCCGTTGCGATGCGGCGGGATGGGCGCGAAGCGATCGACCGGCGGCGGCAGCGGGCGGTAACGCTGGAAGGCGGGCGCGTGCGGGTCGTGACAGTCGACGCAATGGTTGCGCTCGCGCGGGCCCGCCGCGCGATCCCAATGCCCGCGCATGCCGCCGTGCGCGCCATGCTGGAAGTCGCGCCACTGAAGGCCGTGGCATTGGGAGCAGAGCTCGATGGCCTCGGTGGTCGGCAGGGTGCGCGCGTCCGCGGTGCGCAGCTGGTGCGGGGCGGCGGCGTCGTGGCAATGCGCGCAATCGAGCGGGCCGTGCTCGAACGCGAGCCCGACGTGAGGCCCGCCGACCTGCGACTGCAGGCGCTCGGGGCCGCGGCGCGAGAGCTCGACGTCGAGGAGCCCATGGCACGTGTCGCACGCGATGCGGATCTCTTCGCCGTCGGGCCCTGCGGCCGCGATCCCGCGGAGCCGATCGGGGACTCGGACGTCGTCGAGCTGAAAGGAGGGCGCGTCGGCCGCGTCGGTGGAGCCCTGGAAGAGCTGCTCCCGCCACGCGCCGTGATCTTCGCGCGTTCCACATGCGGTGAGCACGACGGCTGCCAACATCATCACTGGGAGATTGCGTGGCATGGCGTGTAGGGAACGTAGCGCGTCTGACGCCCCCACCAAGCGACGGGCTCGTTGTACATGACGATCGTCATGTTCGATCGAAGCGAGCTCTGATCTCCGTCGCGCCGCCGCTCGACCCGCGCGCGACGGCTCGTATGTCGTCGTCGTGGCACCCACGACCGCTCCCCTTCCCCCGACGTCGGATGGCCCACGAAGGCTCCGTCCCCGTCCGAGCACGATGGGCCACGAGTATCAGCGCGAGCGCGCGCTCGCAAGGGAGTCCGACATGACGACGCGAGTCTCCTTCGCCTCGATCGTGGCGATCGCCTGGTTGGGATGGGCCATGCCCATCGACGCTCAGACGATCGACACGCCCGAGCCTCCCCCCACCGCCCCCCCCACCGCACCCTCCGACGACGCCTCCGACGTGGACGTCGACACCGACGCCGAAGACCTCGAGCCCCTCGAGGCCCCCCTGCCTCCGCCCCCACCGCCGCCCCCACCGCCGCCTCCACCCCCGCTCGTCGACACCCCCTCCGAGGCCGACGTCGACGACACGGACGAAGAGGAGACCGCTGAGCCGCCTCCGCCCTCCGATCCTGGGACCATCCGCATCGGCGAGCTCGAGCTCACCCCGCACGTCGCGGCGCGCGCACGCCTCGAGGTCCGCTCGCGGCCCTTCGTGCCCTCGAACGACTACATCCGCCGAGGCAACTCGGGCTCCTTCGTCGAGTCGCGCGCGCGCCTCGGCCTCGACGCGAGCTGGCGCCAACTGCGCGTGAAGGTGCTGGCGCAGGACGCGCGTGTCTTCGGCGCGGTCGGCCCCGGCGTCCCGAGCGGCGGCACCACCGGCGTCCACGAAGGCTTCTTCGAGATCGGCGGCGACCTCGGCTACGTCCGCGTCGGTCGACAGGAGTACACCCTCGGCGCCGAGCGCTTCATCGGCCCGCTGCCCTGGCTCGCCGTCGCGCGCTCCTTCGACGGCATGCGCCTGCACGGCAACTTCGGGAAGTTCCAACCCGACCTCTTCGTCTCGTGGAACCGCGCGCAGCGCGAGGTCGCGCCCGGCGAACGCTCCGAAGGCGACTTCCTCGGGATCGCCGCCTTCACGACCACGCTCGGGACACACGTGCTCGAGCCGTACATCCTCTTCCGCCACGACGGCCCGACCGAGCTCGCGCCCGGTCGCCAGCGCGACATCCTGCACTTCGGCACCCGCGCCAACGGCCGCCACGGCGCGCTCGTCTACGACCTCGAGGGCGCCGTGCAGACCGGACGGACCCGCACCGATCGAGGCGGCGCGCCGCCCGCGGATCCCGCCCGACACCTCGCGTTCGCGGCGATCGCGGACCTCGGCTGGGCGATCGGCACCCCCGCCGGGCTGACCCTGACGCTCGGCGGCGCGTACGGCTCGGGTGCCTCGGCGAACGGCCGCGTGACCGAGCTCGACAACTTCTTCCCAACCAACCACCTCTTCTACGGGTACGCGGACTTCCACGGCCTCCGGAACACGATCGACGGCCGACTCCGGATGCTCTTCGCGCCCGAAGGCGCGACCTTCCGCGCGTGGGTCGACGCGCACGTGCTCGCGCTCGCGAACCCCGGCGCGCGCTGGTCCGACGTCGGCGGCAATACGATCGCCTTCGTCCCGACGAACGACGAGCGCATCGCCGGCTACGAGGTCGACGTCGAGGTGCGCTGGACCCCGATCCCGCGCGTCTCGGTCTGGGCGGGCTACGCCGCGTACTTCCCCGGGCCGGCGGTGCGCGCGCTCTCGGACCCGACGGCGCCCGTCAGCAACCGTCCCACGCACTGGGCCTACGTGATGACGGGCGTCGCGCTGCCCTCGGGCGCGGCGGTCCCGTAGGCCTCACCATGCTTCGCGGAGTGGGAGGGCTTCCCGCTCCGCGAAGCGGTGCTCGACGCCGCGTGGCCGCGCCCCACGTGACCCGAGGACGGCAGCGCGGATCAGACGATGCCGAGCTCGACCTCGAGCGCCAGGGCCAGGGGGAAGAGCACGCCGTCCTCGAGGAGCATGTGCTGCCCGAGATCCGCGTCGAGGAGTCGAAGCCCGTCGTAGAGCTCGCGCCACGCCTCGTCCGCGTCAGGTGGGACGCCATAGGATCCGGTCGCTTCGCGAAGCGCCTCGAGCAGCGACTCCTCCACCGCGTGCTCCGCGCTCATGATCTTCAGCGGGTTGCGGAGGGTGCGGAACTTCGGGGCGGGGCGCGGCCCGTCGCCTCGCGCGGCCTTCTCGAGCTCGACGAGGTAGGGGAAGAGCACCCGCTCCTCCCGCGCGAGGTGCGCCTCGAGCTCGTCCTCGAGGTTGCCGACGAGGTCGGCGACCTGGTGCAGCTCGGGGTGTCCGTCCCCGTGCCGGCGGGCCGCTCCGACCGCCAAGCCCCGCAGGCGCGGCAGCTCGCGGCGCTCGAAGTCGTGATGCACCCGCAAGATGTAGCGCACGAGGCCCTGCAAGCCGGTCGTGCTCTCCTCCTCCGCGGCGCGGTGCAGCGCGGCCATGACGCCGTCGATGGCGACGCCTTCGCGGGAGCAGAGCTGTCGGAGCGTCTCGTGCTCGGCGACCGGCAGGTCATGGGCTCGCACGGTCTCGAGCACCCCGGACACCCTCAACGCCAGCTCACCCAGTCTCAGATCGGGATCGAGGTACATCGGCCCTCCTCATCGTGACGATCGTGGCCTCGAGTCAACCGGCGATCTCGCTCGCTCCGGCGGCGACCACATCCCCAACCTGGTAGTGGCGTTGCGCGCCAGCAATGACCTCGATCAGGTCGACGTACGAATTGCACCGAAAGTCGGCTCGGGGCGACGCAAGCTTTGCGCGCGCACCCTCCGCGACGCACCCGCTGCGCGCCGGTGCGCGCCCGCTGCGCTCGAGGAGAAGACGCGAGCAGCGTTCCGCTGACCGCGGAATTCAGCGCCCAGCAGCAAATACCTCGACGGATCGAGGCTTCCCTCGCCGCGGACGCCCAGTCTGGGACCGGCCGGCCGGCCGGTGCGGGCCATCAGGGCATTCCGGCACGCTTGGTGCTTCAATGCCCGACCATGCAACCCCAACACGCTTCGGTCCATCGCCTCGACGGAGAGTCCCTGCTCCGAAGCATGCGCGGCTGTCGACTCTTCCGAGAGTTCGAGGAGCGCGAGCTCCACGAGCTGATGCCTTGGTGCTCGCTCGTGCGATTGAACCAAGGCGAGCCGCTCTGGCGCGTCGGAGACGACACCTTCGCCTTCCACCACATCGTGCGTGGGCTCGTCGAGCTTCGCCGAATGAAGGGCGCCGAGCTCACGCTAATGGCGTTCTTCGGCCCGACTGAGTGCCCAGCCGTCTCCGCGGTGCTCGAGCGCAAGCGCTACGGCGCCGACGCCGTCGTCGCGAGCGCCGACCTCGTCGCGCTCTCGATCCGCGCCGAGCCGCTCCTCGCGCGCATGAAGACCGACCCGCGCATCGCGATCGCGATGAACCACGCGCTCCTCGCGCAGATGCGCCTGCTCCACGGCAAGGTCGACGTGATGAGCGCTGGAACGGTGGCGCAGCGCCTCGCGCTCTTCTTCCTCAACCTCGCCGATCGCTTTGGCGACGAGCACGAAGACGGCGAGACGGTCATCCCCTTCGGCCTCAGCCGTCAGCAGGTGGCGACCTACATCAACGCGCGCGTCGAGACCGTCATCCGCGCGCTCAGCGTCTGGCGCCGCGAGGGCCTGCTGCTGACGCACCGAGACCGCATCGTGCTCCCGCACGCGCAGGCGCTCACCGACTCCCTCGCGGCCTGAGCCCTCAACGGCGCGTTGGTCGCGCCGTCATCCCCCGCCGCGCCATCCCGACCCACGCTCGCGTCCGGAGCGCTCGCGTCGACGCGATCCCGCTCGCCCGAGACGCAAGCCGTCGCCACCAACCATGCGAACGACGAGCTCAGCGCCAAGCTCCGCCCCCACCGCGGAGCAGAACCCCGCTCAGTCCTCGCCGGGCTCGTCGACCTGTTGGTCCGCCGGCGGGGCGTCGATCAGCGGGGTGAGCTCGCTCGTCGGCTCTTCGCCTTCGGCGGGTCCCTCGGGCTCTCGCGCCTCCTCGGAGGCCTCGTCGTCGCCATCCGCTGCCTCGTCGGTCGCGCTCTCCTCCGCGTCGGCCGCCGCGGCGGCGCGCGCCCGCGCGGCGCGTTCGCGCTCCGCCTGCTCCGCGGCCTCGGCGGCGGCCGCAGCCTCGGCCTCTTCCTCTTGGATGGCGCGGATCGTCTCGTCGTCGAGCGCCTCCCAGGGCACGTACTTCGCGACTTCTTCACCCGGCGCGACGAGGCCGACGCCCGCGTCACGGAGCTCTGGTGCCTCCTGCTCGAGGGCGGTCTGCAGCCACCGCTCGAAGCGGCGGTTCATCGCCTCCGAGACCACGTGCGCGACGCCCGGCTCTTCGACCCAGTCGATCTCGTAGCCGAGCGCGCGGAGCGAGCGGATGAGCTGTCGGGTCGGCTGGATGCGCACCACGGGATCTGCGCTCCCGTGGATGGAGCGGATCCGCGGGCGCCGCTGGGGCGGCGGGGGCCTCAGCGGCAGGAGCTGCGGCGGCAACCAACCGGCGATCGGCATCGAGACCTTCACGACGTCCGGGTGGAGGATCGTGAGCGCGAAGGTCAGCATGGCGCCCTGCGAGAACCCCGTGACGATCGGCTCGCCCAGCGTCGGGCGCATCTCGCGGAAGCGGAGGATGACCTGGCGCAGCTGCGCCGCGCGCTCCTGAAGCGTCGCCGCGAGCACGTCGTGGCGGCCTTCGGTGACGCTCACGGGCAACCACGTGAAGCCGTTGCCGAGCGGCTTGGGCGCGCGCGGGAGCAGCAGGCGCATCGGCATCGAGGTGCCGCCGAAGGGACCGCCGGGGACGCGCGGCCGATCGCCGCGCCCGTGCAGCATCACGACGAGCGGCAGCGCCGCGTCGATGTCGACGTGGCCGAGCACGACCTCGAGCACGTAGAGCCCGGCGATGCGGTGCTCCCGAGCCTGGACCCCAGGCACGCCCTCGGGCAGCGGCTCACCGGGTTGACTCGGATCTGCCTCCTCGGTGAGCGGCGGCGCGGCCATCGTGGTGACGGTGCCGACGGGACGCGCGAGGACGCGCCCGAGCTCCACCTGCGAGGCGGGCCACCGGATCTCGGGGGCCGCCCGACGCTCGGGCCGGACGTCCGACGATCGAGAGCCGCAAGCGAGGACCGAGGCGAGGGAGGCAACGAGCAGCAGACACTTCGAGCGCACGGCGGACAGCGTAGCAGTCGATCTCCGCTTTTGGTGGTGTCGCTTCGTCGTGGATCGAACGTGGACGGCCGCTCGGACGGCAGGCACGGCTTGCGCCGCGTCACGTGGAGCTGAAGCTCGGCCGTTTTCGCAAGCCCGCCCTACCGCAACGGCCCGCAGCGAGCGAAGTGAGCAACGGCACGTGGGAGGAGGCCCGCGGGCTCGCGTCGCGGGGAGGACTTGCGACCCCTTCGATGAGAAGCTGGCTTGAACTTCTGGGCAGGGGTAGTAGCACCCCCGGGTGAGTCGGGTGACCGACATGGTGGACGGGGCGGAGGCCGCCGAGGTCCGCGAGCGGGGCGGGATGGTCGTGACGAGCCACCCGCTGGCGGTGCGCGCGGGCCTCGACGCGCTGGAAGCGGGAGGCAGCGCCGTGGACGCCGCCGTCGCGGCGGCTTGCGTGCTCGGCGTGGTCGACCCGATGAGCACGAGCCTCGGCGGCGACGCCTTCGCGCTCGTCTGGGACGCCTCAGACCATACACTCCACGCCTACAACGGCAGCGGACGCGCACCCGCCGCGGCGTCGGCGGCGGCGCTGCGCGCGCGCGGGCACGCGACGACGCCCGAGCGAGGCTGGGCGAGCGTGACCGTCCCCGGCGCGCTCGAGGCCTTCGACGCGCTCCTGCGCCGCTTCGGTCGCCGGAGCCTCGGGGACGCCGTGGGTCCCGCCGCCCGCCTCGCGCGCGAGGGCTTCGAGGTCACCCCCGTCGTCGCGCGCGATTGGGCGAAGGCAGCCGCCGCGCTCGGCGACGCGACCGGCGATCTCGGGGCGTTCTTCCCGCCGCCCGCGGAGGGCAGCCGCTTTCGCCACCCCGCGCTCGCCGCCACGCTCGACGCCATCGCCGTCGGCGGCGTCGACGCCTTCTACCGTGGGCCCTTCGCCGCCGCGGTCGACGCGGCGTCGCGCGCCGCCGGGGGCTGGATCCGCGCGGAGGACTTCGCCGCGCACGAGGGCGAGTGGGTCGTGCCGCTCGAGGGGTTCTACCGCGGGCACCCCGTCTACCAGCTCCCGCCGAACACCCAGGGCGTCGTCGTGCTCGAGGCGCTCGCGCTGCTCGAGGAGCACCCGCTCGCGGATCTCCCGGAGGACGAGCGAGTCCACCTTCAGATCGAGGCGCTCAAGCTCGCCTTCGCCGACGCCCTCGCGCACGTCGGCGACCCGGACGAGAGCGACGTGCTCCGGCTGCTCGACCCGATCTACCTCGCCGATCGCGCCGAAGACCTCGAGGCCTGGATCGAGCGCGCCAACCCCGCGCCGACCACGGGGCTCCCGCGAGGAGGCGACACCGTCTACGTCGCGGCGGTCGATCGCGAGGGAAACGCCTGCTCGCTCATCGCCTCGACCTACGCGCACTTCGGCGCGGGGCTCGCGGTCGACGGCGTCGTCCTCCAGAACCGCGGCGCGCTCTTCGTGCTCGACGACGCGCACCCACGCGGGCTCGCGCCCCACCGCCGCCCCTACCACACGATCCTGCCAGCGATGGTCTTCCGCCACGACGCGCCCTGGCTCATCTTCGGCGTCGTCGGTGGCTACCAGCAGCCGCAGGCGCAGGTGCAGATCCTCTCGCGCCTCATCGACCTCGGCGCGCCGCTCGACGAAGCGCTCGCGGCGCCGCGCTTCCGATGGATCGAGGGGAGCGCGATCGCGTGCGAGCCGGGCATGGATCCCGCGCTCGTCTCGGCGCTGCAGGCCCGCGGGCACACGCTCGTCGGCGACGAGCGCCACGGCGGCTTCGGCGGCGCGCAGGCGATCTTGATCGAGCCCGACGATCTCGTCGGCGCGAGCGATCCCCGCAAGGACGGCACGGTCGGGCGGACCTGAGACGCGATCGGGCCGATCGCGTGACGGCGCGACGCTCGGCTCGAGGCCTCGCGAGCGGTCTCAGTGAGCGGGCGGTTTGTTGAAACGCACCGTGACGCGGCAGGGTGTCGTCGCGGAGGTTCCAATCGACTCTGCCGAGGGTCTTTCGAGCGCAGCCCGCTGAGACCCTCGGAGAGCATTCAATGGTCGGGTCAGCCCCCGAGGGCGCTCGCCGACGGTTCGTGCGGCATCGAATCGACGAGCGGCGGGATTCGGGCCAACGTCCGGCCGATGCAGCGAGACCTCGGGCTCACCTTCGCCGGCGGCGGCAGCCGCGCCTTCTATCAGCTCGGCCTCTTGGAGCGCTGGGGCGACGCCGTCCTGCCGCGCGTCGCGGGCGTCGCCGGCTGCAGCGCCGGGGGCGCGATGGCGGTGTTGCTCTTCTCCGGCCACATCGAGCGCGCGAGAACGTTCTTCGCGGCGCAGCGCCGAGGCGTCCAAGGCCACCTGCAGTGGTCGCGCGTGCTGAAGGGTCGGCGGCCCTTTCCGCACCACGACATCTACCGCGCGACCTTGCTCGACGCGCTGGCGGACGGCGGCCTCGAGCGGATCCGCGCGCAGCCCTTCCCCATCCGCATCCTCTGCGCGGCGTTCCCTCGCGCGCTGCCGAGCGTGGCTGGCGTCGCGCTCGGCCTCGGCGTCTACCAGCTCGAGAAGGCGGTACGGCCGAAGATGCTCCACCCGACCTTCCCGCGTCGGCTCGGCTTCTCGCCGCGGTGGTGGGACGCGCGCGACTGCCGCACGGCCGAAGAGCTCACGGAGCTCGTGCTCGCGTCGTCGTCGACGCCGCCCTTCACACGCCGCGGACGCTATGGGCGCGAGCTGCTCCTCGACGGGAGCATGGTCGACAACGCGCCGGCCTATCTGCTGGAGGACGTGCCGGAGGTGCGGCGTCACCTCGTGCTGCTCACGCGCCCCTATCGCCCGGAGCTGATCGGCGCGCGCGGCGATCGGTACTACGTGGCGCCGACGCGGCCGCTGCCGATCTCGCGCTGGGACTACCGGCAAGACGCGCCGGTGGACGAGACCTTCGACATCGGCCGCGCCGAGGCGAGCGTGCACGGCGTCCCGCTCGAACGCTTCCTGTCCGAGTGAGGGCACCGAGATTACGTCGCGATCACCGGCGGGACCGCGATGACCTCGGCCCGTCGATCCGAGTGCACGGCGAGGACGCGGCCGTCGCGGGGCGTGATCAGCGTGGCTGGAGCTGCCCGTGATCTTCGTGAGCGGCTTCGCGGACGCATTCGACCCGACGCTCGGACCCTTCGTCGCGAAGCCTTGTGACGCGGGCACCCTGCTCCGCGAGGTGCGCGCGCTGCTCGACCGCGCCAACGAGCGACGGACCATCGCCTCGTGATAAGACTGTCGACCGTGCCCGCCCCTACGCCCCGCGCACGCTCGACACGCCCTCGACCGGGACGGAGGCACGCGATGCTCCTCGCGCTCCTCGCCCTCGGCGTCGGCTGTACCCCGGAGGGGGGCTACGTCTGGGATCTCCCCTCGGGCTTCCCCGAGCCGCGCGTCCCGCCCGACAACCCCATGAGCGAAGCCAAGGTCGAGCTCGGGCGCCATCTCTTCTACGACGTCCGCCTCAGCGGGAACGAGACGCAGAGCTGCGCGAGCTGCCACCTGCAGGAGCTCGCGTTCACCGACGGCCTGCCGCGGTCGCTGGGCTCGACGGGCGAAGTGCACCCACGCGGCGCGATGTCGCTCGTGAACGTGGCCTACGCGCCGACCTTGACCTGGGCGAGCCCGGTCTTGCGGCACCTCGAGGTGCAGGCGCTGGTCCCGCTCTTCGGCGAGGATCCCGTCGAGCTCGGGCTCGCCGGGCGTGAGGACGAGCTGCTCGCGCGGCTACGCGCGGACGCGCGCTACCCCGAGCTCTTCCTGGCGGCGTTCCCGGGCGAGCGCGAGCCGATCACCATCGATCACGTCTCGAAGGCGCTCGCGAGCTTCCAGCGCGCGCTCGTCTCGGCGCGCTCGCCGTGGGACCGCTACGTCGCCGGCGACGAGGGCGCGGTGTCGGACGCGGCGCGGCGCGGGAGCGAGTTCTTCCTCTCCGAGACGGGCGAGTGCTTCCACTGCCACGGGGGCTTCCTCTTCTCGAGCTCGGTCGACCACCAAGGCAACGTCTTCGACCAAGCGACCTTCCAGAACAACGGCCTCTACGACCTCGACGGACGTGGCGCCTACCCACCGGACAACACCGGCCTCTACGAGCACACCGGCGAGCCCCGGGACATGGGGCGCTTCAAGCCCCCCACCTTGCGCAACATCGCGCTGACCGCCCCCTACATGCACGACGGATCGCTGCCGACCCTCGAGGCCGTCGTCGAGCACTACGCAGCAGGCGGCACCGTCACGACCGAAGGCCCCAACGCGGGCGACGGACGGCTCAGCCCCAACAAGAGCATCTTCGTCCCCGGGTTCGAGCTCACCGACGAGACGCGCGAAGACCTGCTCGCCTTCCTCCACGCGCTCACCGACGACGCGCTCGTGAACGATCCACGCTTCTCGGACCCGTGGTGACTGCCGTCCGTCGCCTCGGCCTCGCTCAGACCACGTGCTCGCCAGGGCGTACGACTGCCGAGGGACTTCGCGCGGTCCGCATGTGCTCGGCGAAGCACGAGCCCCTTGAACGATCCTCTGCGAGCGCAGCGTCGACCGGATCGCTGGAGGCGCGTCTCCGGAAACCTGCCGGAAACAGCGACCCACTCCGCGCGAACGACCGTTGTGCGCGGGCCCCGGACCGCGTTACGAGAGGGCTCGCGCGCGACCAACGCGCGCAGAGGATGGAGCCCCGATGAAGGTCCGCGTGCAGCACCGCACTTCTTATCGCTACGACGAGCCGGCGCTCCTCGGGCCTCACGTCGTGCGCCTGCGTCCCGCGCCGCACACGCGCACGCCCCTGCTCTCGTACGCGCTGAAGGTGCGCGCCGACTTCGCCGATGGCGCATCCCTCGCCACGGGCGAGAAGGGCGGCCCCGAGCTGCGCTGGCAGCACAACCCTTGGGGGAGCCGCGAGGCGCGCGTGACCTTCCCGGCGGAGCGTCGCCTCGTCGGGCTCGAGGTGCTCGTCGACGGCACCTTCGACGTCCACTCCATCAACCCCTTCGACTTCTTCATCGACGACGACGCGCGCGAGCTGCCCTTCCACTACCCAGGGGCGCTCGCGAAAGAGCTCGCGCCCTTCCTCGCGCCCCCGGCCGCGGGCGAGACCCCGCGCCTCGACGAGTTCGTGGCCAGCGTCCCCTTCGAGGGCCTCACCGTCTCGTACCTCGTCGCCCTGAACGCCGCGGTCGCGCGCGCCGTCGACTACGTGATCCGCCTCGAGCCGGGCGTCTGGTCCGCCGAGCAGACGCTCTCGGAGGGCCGCGGCTCCTGCCGCGACAGCGCGCAGCTCCTCGTCGCCGCGCTCCGCAGGCGCGGGCTCGCTGCGCGCTTCGTCAGCGGCTACCTCGTCCAGCTCGCCGACGAGGGCAACATCCCCGACCTCGCCAAGGGGGTCTCGAACGACGTCCTCGACCTGCACGCCTGGGCCGAGGTCTACCTGCCGGGCGCGGGTTGGATCGGACTCGACGGAACGAGCGGGCTGCTCTGCGGCGAGGGGCACATCCCGCTCGCGGTGGCGAGCCACCCCGAGCTCGCGGCGCCGATCAGCGGGACATCGGACCAGCCCGCGTCCGACTTCGCCTTCTCGATGGACGTCGCGCGCCTCGGCCACGAGCCGCGGCCGCGCAAGCCCTTCGAGGAGTCGCAGTGGGAGGGCATCTGCGCCGCGGGCGATCGCGTGGACGCGCTTCTCGCGCAGCACGGCGTGCGCCTCACGTGCGGTGGCGAGCCGACCTGGACCTCCCGCGAGCACCCGACCGAGCCCGAGTGGGGCACCGAGGCGCTCGGCGCGACGAAGCTCGCGCAGGGGCGACGTCTCGCGGCCGCGCTCCACGCGCGCTTCGGCCAGGGCGCGCTGCTGGTCGAGCGCATGGGCAAGCAATACCCGGGCGAGAGCCTGCCGCGATGGGCGATCGACATCGTCTGGCGCACCGACGGAACGCCGATCTGGCGTGAGCCCGCGCGCTTTGCCCTCGCGCCGACCCGCAGCGTCGGCGCGGCGGCGCGCGAGCCCTCGCTCGACGACGCGCAGGCCTTCACCGAGGCGCTCGCGGGGTTGCTCGGCGTGCCGAGCGAGCTCCACCCCGCCTACGAGGATCCGTGGCACTTCGTGAAAGCCGAGGCGCTGCTCCCCCACGACGTCGACCCGCACGACCACGAGCTGCACGACGACGAGGAGCGTCGGCGGCTGGCGAAGGTGCTCGGGCAAGGGCTCGACGTGCCGGTGGGGATCGTGCTTCCGCTCGGCAAGCCGATCCATGGCGAGGGCGCGCACGCCGTGAGCGGCGCGTGGATGAGCGACCGCTGGACCTTCCGGCGCGAGCGCCTCTACCTCGTGCCGGGCGACAGCCCGGTGGGATTGCGCTTGCCCCTCAACCAGCTCGCGAGCGGCAGCTTCATGCCCTTCACGCCCGACCTGACGGAGGTGAGCGAGGCGGATCCGATGCACTTCGATCCCGCGGCGTGGATCGCGACGCGCCGACACGCCAAGCCCGACGCCCAAGCCTACGCGCCGCAGGGCGTGCGCACCGCGCTCTGCGTCGAGCCCCGCGAGGGCGTGCTCTACGTCTTCTTGCCGCCGGTGCCGACGAGCGAGGACTGGCTCGAGCTCGTGACGGCGATCGAGGCCATCGCCGAGCGCCTCGACCTACCCGTGCGCGTCGAAGGTTATCGCCCGCACGACCCGCGCCTGCGCGTCTGCTCCGTCACGCCCGATCCCGGCGTGCTCGAGGTGAACCTCCCGGTGGCCTCCGGCTTCCGCGAGTACCGCGAGCTGATCGAGCTGGTCGCCGACGCCGCCAACCACGCGGGGTTGCGGCTCGAGAAGTACCAGCTCGACGGCCGCGAGGTCGGCAGCGGCGGCGGCAACCACCTGACGCTCGGGGGCCCCTCGACGCTCGAGTCGCCGTGGCTGAATCAGCCATGGCTTTTTGCGGGCTTGCTCCGGTACGTGCAGCACCACCCCGCGCTCAGCTACCTCTTCACCGGGCTCTTCATCGGGCCGACCTCGCAGGCGCCGCGCATCGACGAGGCGCGGCACGACGCCCTCTACGAGCTCGAGCTCGCGCTGCGCCAGGTGCCGCCGCGCGGCGCGTTCGGGCAGGGCTGGATCCCGCCGTGGCTGACCGACCGGCTCTTCCGCGACCTGCTCGCCGACGTGAGCGGCAACACCCACCGCACCGAGATCTCGATCGACAAACTCTACGATCCGCACTCCGTCTCGGGCCGCCAGGGCCTCGTCGAGTTCCGCGCCTTCGAGATGCCGCCGCACGAGCACATGGCGTGCGTGCAGATGTTGCTCGTGCGCGCGATCACCGCGCGGCTCCTCGCCGAGCCCTACGAGCGCCCGCTCATCCCGTGGGGCACCGACCTTCACGACCGCTGGCTCTTGCCGCACTTCCTCTGGAAGGACGCGGTCGACGTCGCGGACGATCTGCGCGCCCACGGCGTGCCCTTCGAGCCCGAGTGGCTGCGTCCCTTCCTCGACCTGCGCTTCCCCGTCGCCGGGACCCACGTCGTCGAGGACGTGGAGATCGAGGTGCGCCAGGCGGGCGAGCCCTGGTACACGCTCGGCGAGCAGGCCGCGGGCAGCGTCGTGGCGCGCTACGTGGACTCGTCGGTCGAGCGCCTGCAGGTGAAGGTTCGCGGGCTGAGCCCTGGCGACGGGGGTCGCTACGTGCTCGCCGTCAACGGCGTGCGCCTCCCGCTGCGCGAGACGGGCACGGTCGGCGAGAAGGTGCTCGGCGTCCGCTTCCGCGCGTGGCAACCGCCCTTCTGCCTCCAGCCCACGATCGGCATCCAACACCCGCTGCGTTTCGACCTCGTGGACACCTGGGGCCGCCGCGCGCTCGGCGCGTGCACCTACCACGTCTGGCACCCCGAGGGCCGCGCCTTCGACGAGCCGCCCCTGACCGCCTACGAGGCGAAGGCCCGCCGCGCCCAGCGCTTCACGACCGAGGGCCACGCGCCTTGGCCCATCAGCCCGCGCGAGCCGCGGACGCGGCCCGAGTACCCCTACACGCTCGACCTGCGCTGGCAGTAGCGACGCGCCGCGAAACGCGCCCGTCACCGGGCTCGCGCGAGCTCGGCGCGCGGCGGGAAGGTCCTCGGCGCTATTCCCGAAACGCGCGGTGGAAGGCGCGCGCGAGATCCTCCGCGTGCGACTCGTCGCAGAAGAGCGTGATGCGCAGCGGCGACGAGCTCATCGCCTTGATCGGCACGCCCATGCCGGCGGCGACCGAGCGCACGCGGGCGAGCTTGGTGGCGTTGCGGCCGATGAAGTCGCCGACGATGGACACGCCCGCGCATTGCTCGTCGACCTCGACCTGGCCGATGAGCTTGCTGCGGAGCACCGGCCAGTCGGGGACGTCGTCGAGCCCGAACCAGAGGTCCGCGATCTCGTGGTCGGCGTCGAGGCGCAGCACGGGCAGCGACGCCTCGGCGGCCGCCGCGAGCATTCGGTCCATCGAGTCGGGCCCGTTGGCGCGCAGGCGGACGAGGTTCCGCTGCACGCTCACGCCAGTGACGGCGTGGTCGCGCGTGATCTGGTCGGGCCGATCGATGCGCGTGCCCTCACCCTCGCCCTGCGTGGCGCGCGCCCAGAGCGCGACGCCCTGACGCCGCGCGAACTCCACGGACTCCGCGTGGAGGACCTTGGCGCCGTGTGACGCCAGCTCGAGCATCTCCTCGTGCGAGATCGCCTTGATCAGCGCGGCGGCGTCGATGATGCGTGGGTCGGCGCTGTAGACCCCGTCGACGTCCGAGCAGATCTCGCAATACTCCGCGCCGAGCGCGCCCGCGAGCGCGACCGCCGTCGTGTCCGAGCCGCCGCGGCCGAGCGTCGTGACCTCGCGCTTGTACGAGACCCCCTGGAAGCCGGCGACGATGACGATGTTGCCGGCCTCGAGCTCGTCTTGGACGCGGAAGGGACGCACCTCGATGATGCGCGCGCCCGAGTGGCGGTCGTTCGTGAGGATGCCCGACTGCGAGCCCGTCAGCGAGATCGCCTTGTGGCCGAGGTCGTGGATGGCCATCGAGAGCAAGGCCATCGACGCGCGCTCGCCGCACGAGAGGAGCATGTCGAGCTCTCTGCGCGAGGGCGACGCCGTGATCTCCTTGGCCCGCGCCAAGAGCTGGTCGGTCGTCTTGCCCATGGCGGACACGACGACGACGACGTCGTAGCCCTTCTCTTTGGTGGCCACGACGCGGCGGGCCACGGTTCGAATCCGCTCGACATCGGCGACCGAGGAGCCGCCGTACTTTTGGACCACGATGGACATCGGGCGCGAGCATAGCTGGTGCGCCTGCCCCCCTCCAGCGGCCAAGAGACGGGCCGAGGGCCCGACACGTGGACGTCACGTGGGCGCGCAGGCGCTCCAAGGGCCGTCGAGAGCAGCCACTCGAACCACCGAACCGCCGACTCGAACCGCCCACTCGAACCGCCGACTCGAAACGCCGACTCGAAACGCCGACTCGAACCGCCGGCTCGAACCGCCGACTCGAACCGCCGACTCGAACCGCCGACTCGAAACGCCGACTCGAACCGCCGACTCGAAACGCCGACTCGAAACGCCGACTCGAAACGCCGACTCGAAACGCCGGGAGGCCCGACCCATCAGGGCACGAAGAAGATCGGCTGGGTGACGCCGAAGGGCGCCCGGCCGGGGAAGATCGGCGCGAGATCCCCCTCGCCCTTCGCGTGGAAGAGCACCCACCCACCAGACACCTCGATCTCCTCGTCGAAGCGCACGACCTCGGTCGTCGGCTCCAGGGCGATGCTCTCCGCGAGCGCGCCGTCGATCCAGACCTCCAGTACGTCGGCGGCCACCCACGGCGCCGCCTGGACCCGGACACGGACGGTCTCGGCGGCCATCGCGCCCGTGACCTCGCCGCCGGGGCCGACCCCGCCGCGCGCCTCCGCGTCGACGTAGATGCCACCGCTGACGGTGAAGCGGCCGCTCGCGGTCGCGTCACGCACGGCGTTCGCGCCGCCCGCCGCGCGGAGCGCCTCGGGGTCGTCCACGCCGAGGTGCAGGCACGTCCGCGGGTAGCCGACGGGTGAGCCGCGGCGCGTGTTGTGCGAGTCGGACGAGCCTACGCCCCAGACGCGGCGACCGCTGCGGAGCATCGAGAACCAATCCGCGACGATGTTCGACGACTCGTCGAAGCTCGAGTTGTTGAAGACCTCGATCGCGCCGAAGCCCTCGTCCCAATACTCGGGCCGGCCGACCGAGCCCGTCGCGTTGTCGTAGCGCACCGCGCTGAAATAGCCGCCGACGGCGGTGGCGCGCGGGTGGTTGATGATGATCAGCGGCTCCTCGGGGCGCTCGCGCACCTCTTGGAAGACCTCCGGCGGCAGCCGCTCGAACCAGCCGATCGCGCCAGCGTTGATCTCGTCGGGTCGCGGCGTGAGCGGGAGCACCCCGAAGTGGCCCCAGGCGAAGGTCGTGAGCTCGAGCGAGGTCACGCCGAAGACGTGGCCCGCGAGCCCCTCTTCTTGGACCAGGTCGTCCCACGCGCTGACCCACTCGTGCTCCGAGCGGCACGGGATCTCGAGCCCGTCGGCGGCGGCGGTGTGGAGCTTGAAGCGCGCCGGATCCTCGGAGTCCGGCGAGCGGTTCGTGTGGATGTGGTAGTCCGCGCACATCGCGCCCGTCGTGTCGACCACGCGCTCGAGCACGATCGGCAACTCGACGGTCTCGCCGGCCACGATGGACACGTCCGACTCGAAGAGCTCGTACTCGAAGCCGCGCGAGACGTAGATGCGGTGGGTGCCCGGCGCGAGCGGGAGCCGCGCGCGCCCGTCGCTCGGGAAGACGACGTGCGTGCGACGCCCGACCCGGGCCAGCTCGCCCCAGCGGCGCGGGACCGCGGGCTCGGCGTACGAGCGCGGCTCGGTCTGGATCCGAACTGGGATCGGGCCGACGCCGTCGGTGACCGAGATGTCGACGAAGCCGACCGCGGGGAGGTCGAGATCGGCGGCGCCTGCCGGGAAGTCCACGATGCCCTCGCCGACGCGGAACGCGCGCAAGCGCACGTCCGCTTCGGACGCCGCGACGCGGAGCGCGTAGCGACCGTCCGCATCGGTGAGCGCGCGGCTCAGCCAGCGCGCGCCGTCCGCCGATTCGGCGTGGACACGGACTCCCGCGGCGGGCGCGCCGGATCCGTCACGCACGACGCCCTCGATCATCCGCTGCGCGACGCCCGCTTCCGCGCGCATCGCCGCCTGGAGGCCGTCCGCGCCGGGGCCGCCGAGGTGGACCCGGAGCATCGGCACCTCGGTGATGGCGCAGCCGTCGAGCTCGTGGCGGGGCCCGTTGAAGACCATGACGCCGCTCTGCTCGAGGAGGAGCGTGAGTGTGCCCCCGCTTGCCTCGGTCGCGTAGCTCGTGAGGTCGGCGCGCTCGTAGCCGATCCACGGCAGCGCCATGCCAGTGGGCACGTCGAAGCCGCGCTCGGGGACGAAGCCGCTCATGCGGTAGGTCTGGAGCCCGAGGAGATAGAGCTGCGCGCGCGTGGGGCCGCGGCGGGGGCTCGCGACGTGGAAGACGACGTCCACGTGCGTCGCGCCGGGCGCGAGCACGTAGTCGACGGCCACCACGAGATCGTCATACTCGCCGGGGATGAGCGCGCGCCCGAGCTCCGCCACCGCCGGGATCGGGCGCAGGGGCCCCACCGCGCGGATGATCGCGGGCCCGCCGTCGCTGCCGTCCGCGAAGACACCAACGACCTCGGGGTCGAGCGTGAAGCGACCGAGGCCCGGGACGAGCTCGTTGAAGTCCGCGGGCGCGACCAGCGCCCCGGCCTCGACCAGGGCGAAGCCCGCGACCTTGCCGCCGTGCGGGTCGTAGCCGTCCGAGGGCCGCGCCGCCTCGACGACGACGGCGACGCGATCGTTCGCGAGCACGAGATCACCCACGCGCCACGTGAGCAGCCGCTCGGGATCGGGCGGAAGGTCCGTCGCGCGCAGGATCCCTGCCCGCGCCTCGCCGACGCCCGCGCGAAGCGGCTCCGCATGCGGAGCGCCGGTCGGCCGCTCCAACGCAGGCGGCCCCTCGCATTCCGGCGGCGCGTCGACGCCGTCGTCCGCCTCGCCCGCGTCGTCCGCGACGACATCATTCCCACCGCAACCCACGCCCAAGGCGAGCACTGCGAGCCCGATCACCCGTGTAAGCCACCACACGGGCAGGAAGCGTAGTTTTCGTGACGATTGGGTTACAACAAGAAACAGACGATGTAAGGCGCGCGCGTGTCGGCTCCCCTCGCGAGCGCCGCTCCCGCGGCTCGCGAGACTCGGCGGACGCCGCTTCAGCGCCGCTCGAAGACGAAGGCGATCGTGCCCTGGCGTACGATGAGGCGCGTGGTGCCGCCTTCAGTGGTGACGGTGTAGCCGTTCATGAACGACATCCCGTCGTCGGGGCAGGAGGCGTTTCGGGTCAGCTGGTTCCCCGAGGTGGACCACGCAAACGTCCGCGGGACGACCGCGCCGGGGGCGGGGAGCGAGATCTGCTGAATCTGATCGATTGTCGTCGCGTCGAAATGCCACGTGGCGCGGAAGGAGCCCGTCGTCGTGCCGGCGATGAGCGCATCCACCGCGTCGTAGGTGCCAGACGTGATCGTCCCGCCCGTGGCGGGCGGGAGCTCTGCGGCGGAGACCTGACGGATCGGCACGGCGGCGCGGCCGAAGTCCAGGTCGTGGCACGCGCCGGGTCCGGCGTCGACGCCGGGCCCGCCGTCGGCGCCCGCGTCCGAAGCCCCCGCGTCCGCCGCCCCCGAGTCCTCGGCGCCGGCGTCGCTCTCGACATCTGCGTCCGTCACGTCGGCGTCCGTCACGTCGGCGTCCGTCACGTCGGCGTCCGTCGCGTCGGCGTCCGTCGCGTCGGCGTCCGTCGCGTCGGCGTCCTGACCCGAAGCGGCATCGAGTCCTGCGTCGACTGCGCTCGCGTCGAGCGCCGCCATCGCGTCCGGCGCGCCGTCGTCGTCCCCAGCACAGCCCACGACCGCGAGCATCGCCCCGAGCAAGATCCAGCGTGACATCCGGCGGCTCTACGACGGGACGCGCGGCTCGGCCAGTCCCCGGCTCAACGGTCTGGTCCTCGTAGATGATGTCGGCGTCGAAGCACCAACGAGCGCGGTCGAATCGACCAAGCACCCGCGCGGCTCAGAGCGAGTCGGCGCGTAGCTCGAGAGGCTCGCCGTCGCCCCCAGTGCACGTGCAGGCGACGAAGCGGGTCTGCGGGTCCCGATCGAGAGAAGGGCCGATGCGCCCCTCTGCGTAGCCCTCCGCACCGCAGCGCTCGACGCAGCGATCGGCCCGCGCCGCGTCCATCGAGGTGACGCCCGCGAAGCTGGTGCACATGCCGAGACCGAGGCAGCCCAGGGCGATCCACGTGATCACGCGGCGGCCCCCGCCGCGCTCGCCGCGGAAGAGCTGTCCGAGCACCGTGAGCTGACGCGATTTGGCGGCGCCACCGCTGCCGAAGAGCACCCCCATGAAGGTCAGTCCGCCGAGGAAGAAGAGCGCGAGGCCGACGACGAGGATGGGTGACACGGGCCGACGATACCCGAGGTTGTCGTCGGCTTCACGAACCGCTCGACCCCTCGCACCGAGGTGGCATCGTCCGCCCCGTGAGCTCGCCGACCTACCGGCTCGATCGTGTGACCGACACGTGGCGCCTCGTGGCCCCCACGCGAGCGAACGTGCCCATGCCGCTCGGCGCGCACGAGGACGAGCTCCCCGTCCCCCGCACGCGTTGCCCCTTCTGCCCCGGCCACGAGGCCGACGCGGAGCCCGAGGTCGCGTCGTGGCCGACGGGGGCGCCGTGGCAGGTGCGCGTCGTGCGCAACCGATACCCGCTCGTCGCCCCGCCGGGGGACGCGGGCGTGCCGCGGGACGCAACACCCGCACCGACCGACGAACACGCCGACGAACACGCCGACGAACACGCCGACGAACACGCCGACGAACACGCCGACGAACACGCCGACGAACACGCCGACGAACACGCCGACGAACACGCCGACGAACGCGCCGTCGAACGCGCCGACGAACGCGCCGTCTTCGGCGCGCACGAGGTCGTGATCGAAGGCCGCGCGCACGAGGGCGACGTGCCCACCTTCGAGCCCAAGCTCTGGCGCGCCGTCTTCCGCACCTTCCGCGACCGCGTCGCCGCGCACGAGGCGGCCGGCGCCGCGGCGGTGCTCGTGTTCCGCAACCGCGGGCGGCGCGCTGGGAGCAGTCAGCCGCACCCCCATGCGCAGATCGTCGCGTCGAGCGTCGTGCCGAGCGCGATCGCCCAACGTGCCGCGCTCGCGCGCAAGCACTTCGAGCGCGAAGGCCGTGCCCTCCTCGACGACGAGCGCGAGCGCGCCCGCGCAGGCGGCCGGCTCGTCGCCGAAGACGACGCCACGACGACGTTCTGCCCCTTCGCGCCCTCAGCGCCCTTCGAGACGTGGGTCATGCCACGCGCGCCGACGCCCGCGTCGTGCCTGGATGACGCGAGCGCCGACGCGTTCGCGGACGCACTCCAACGCGCAGCGTCGCGTGTGCTCGTCGCGAGCGGACGCCGCGCTTGGAACCTCATCCTCCACCTGCCGCCGTGCGCCGAGCGCGACGCCCCTGCGTCGCGCTGGTATGCCTCGATCCTCCCACGCACGGGGCCTGGTGCGGGCTTCGAGCTCTCGAGCGGCACCACCGTCGTCAGCATCGCTCCCGAGCAGGCCGCCGCTGCGCTGCGCGCGTCGACGTGACCTCGGGCGCGACGTCACGGGGCGGAGACGCGACACGCGATCCGGCGTGATCCGATCCGACGACGGGATCACTGGCCCCTCGCACACAGGACGCAGCTCCTGCGTCGTGCGACACGGGCGTTGCGTGTTCGACGCCTAAGGTTCCGCGGCACGGGGGCATTGCGTGTTCGACGCCACTTAGGTTCCGCATGATGCTCACGTCCCGTTGGCCCGGAACCTGCTTTGGCCTCTCAGCCATCGGGGCACCTGCTCGAAGCCCCAAAGGGAAAGACATCATGTTGACTCAGCTCCTCCTCGGTTGGTTGATCGTCGCTGTCGCGGTCCTCATCACGGGCGCCGTGCTCCCTGGCGTCCAGGTGCGCGGATTTGGCGGCGCGCTGATCACCTCTGCGCTCCTCGGCCTCCTGCACGTCCTCATCGGCTGGGTGCTCTTCGTGCTGCTCGGCCTCGCGACGCTCGGGCTCGGCTTCTTGTTGGCGTTCATCACCAAGCTCTTCGTCACGGCCATTCTGCTCCGCATCGTCGCGGCCATCACCGACTCGTTCCACGTACGCAGCTGGGGCTCGGCGTTCCTCGCCGCGCTCTTGATTTCCGTGCTCGGATCCGTTGGTGAGCTCGTGCTTCGCCTGCTCACCACGTGACGGCACCAGCCCGCCACGACCGCACGTCCCGCAGCTCCTGATCTCCCGGCCTGCGAAACGACGCCCCACGCCCCACGCAGACCTACGGCTGCCCTCAGCGGTGGCGATTTGCCACTCCATGAGGCGAGATGGTCCCTGCGAGGTGCCCGCAAGGATCCACGGTACGGATGCGAGGATCCACGGTACGGATGCGAGGATCCACAGCTACGGATGCGAGGATCCACCAATCTTTCGGCGGCTGCCAATCCGAGGGTCCACGGTACGGATGCGAGGATCCACCAATCTTTCGGCGGGATCCGGTACGGATGCGAGGATCCACCAATCTTTCGGCGGCTGCCGAGGATCCACCAATCTTTCGGCGGCTGCCAATCCGGTGCCCGCGAGGATCCACCAATCTTTTGGCGCCTGCGGGATCCAGAGCCGCCCGCGAGGATCCAACCGGTGCCCGCGAGGATCCAACCGGTGCCCGCGAGGATCCGCCAATCTTTCGGCGCCCCGGATCCAGAGCCGCCCGCGAGGATCCACCCGCCGCTAGATGCCACCCGCCGCTAGCCGATGGTGGCCGATGGTGCCCGCGAGGATCTGGCCGATGGTGCCCGCGAGGATCCACCAATCTTTCGGGCGGCCCCGACGGGTTGCCCGGTGGACGACAGCCCTGTTTCGCCAACGCCCGGCGCATGGCTGCGCGGCCCCGACGGGAGCCGACGGCGCTTGGGCACGCGGCGTCGACGTCTACGCGGCGACGGCCCCGCCGGGGGCGTACATCCCCTCGGGCCACTGCGCGGGCTCGCCGCGCGCGAAGCGGGCGCGTGCCTCGTCGTACGCCTCGTAGCGTAGGAGCGTCGCGCGGCGATGCGCGGCGATCTGGTCACGCGTGCCGAACGCGTAGGGGCGTGGACTCCGCTTGGGTTGCCTTGGGCGCTGGTGGACGTCGGCGTCCAAGACGCCGACCACGCCGAGGCAATGCGGCGTTGCCGGCGTATCACACCAGGCCTTCAAGGTCGCGAAGTACGTGTGGGTGGCGACCGACTCCATCCCGGGCAGCTGGCTGAGCATCAGCCGGTGTGTCCGCCAGAAGGCAGCGCGGTCGGGTGGTCGCTTCGCTTGCTGCCAGGCGGTGCGGTCGAAGAAGGTCGTCGTCAGCTCGTCGTCGTCGCACATCCCCGCGACGGCGATGAACCCTGGCCACTCCTCGAAGCCGCGGACGAGCCCCGCCTTCTTCGGGTTCTCGAGCACATACCGGACACGCGCCGCCGCCGCGTCCTCATCGAGGATCGGCTGCGCGTCGTAGCGCCGGGGAAAGACGGGGCCCGTGCGCCCGAGGAGGAGGTTCAGGGACTGCGCGACTCGCGCCAGGAAGTAGCTCATGAACGCGGCGAGGTTCTTGCCGCGCGCCCGGATGACGAGATGGATGTGGTTGCTCATCACGACGACCGCGAAGATCTCCACCGCCGGACGCCCCTCCTTCGCGCAGCGTGCCTGAGCCCGCGCGAGCGCCGAGCTCACGAGGTCGGCCGCCAGCTTCTCGGCCTCGTCGACCGTGAGCTGCATCTGACCCGGCGGTCGCCGCGCGTTGGCGCGTTCAACCAACCGCGCGAGCTTCTTGCGGAGCCCCGCGCGCTTGGCCTCGACTGCCCGCCGCGCCTCTCGGTTCGGTGGCCTCAGGCGTGAGCACAACAGCGGATGGAGCCAGAAGCGTTCTTCCATCGTTCGCGTCGTCACGAAGAAGAGTTGGTCCGAGTCTTCGCATCGCAGGGGTCGCGAGCGACGGGCGGGGCGATCTGAGTCCATCCCCCCTCTTCGCGCGGTCGCGCCCGTGGTTGCTCTTCGGCAGTCGGAAAGATTGGTGGATCCTGATCGGTGGTGGAATCTGCGCGCCGCTCGTCTGTGGCGGTGGCGTAGGCGCCCCCTGCGAACCAGGGACCTGCATCGATGACCTCCTCCGCCACGAAGAGAAAGACCGCTGTGAGCCACGCGGCGAGCCCTGCGACGACGTCAGCCCCACCTGCGCCGGTGAGACCTACTGCGCGGGCACCACCCGAACCTGCCAGAGCCGTTAGCACGTGAAGATTTCGAGGAGGATCGGCCGCGTACAGAGATCCCCCGCGGATTGCGCTTGGGCACTCGCCGCGATACCAACCCCTTCGTGCGTAGCACCCGCACCTCGATGCGTGATCGGAGCCTCTCCGCGCTGGCCGGCTTCGCGGGGGCGTGGCTGGTGGTCGTAGTGCTGGCCTGCGTGACCACACCTTCCGAGGAGGAGTGCTCGGTCGGTTCGGCCGGTTGCTCCTGCACGCCGGGCGGCGGCTGCGATCCCGGGCTGGCGTGCGCGATGAATATCTGCCGCGCCGAGGGCTGCTCCTGCGACGTGGACGCCACCTGCACCGCGGGCTGCACGTGCGACGTCGATTGTCCGGGAGACGGCGGGGTGCGAGACGCGGGGGCGCCCCCGAGCGCGACCTGCGAAGGCACCATCGACGGCTGCTGGCAGAGCTGTATCTCGACCGGGACCAGCACCTCGGCGTGTAGCGGTGCGTGCCCCATCGGGAACGGCTACGGCTGCTATGCAGTCTGCGCCAGCCGCGGCGAGCCGATCTCCACTTGCCGAGGAATCTGCGGGATCGCCGGGCCGCTCGCGGAGCTCGGTTGCGCCGAGGCGTGCGCGGCGCGCGGCGAGTCGACGCCGACCTGCAAGGCGACCTGCGGGCTCGCCACCGACTGCGGCGAGGTCGGCTGCGCAGGTGTGTGCGTGCAGCGTGGAGACTCGACTTCGGCCTGCAAGAACACCTGCGTCCTGACCACCGCGCGCGGCCGCGAGGCCTGCTACTCGGTCTGCGCAAGCCGCGGCGAGCCCGCGGCAAGCTGCGCCGCCATCTGCGGCTGAGCGATCCGCCGCTGCGTCCCTCGCGTTGGACCCCCCTCGGAAGCTGCTCGAGCCTGGGCACCTCGCCGTACACCCCGCGACGGATCCTCCCGGCCGGATGGGTGGCGATCCACCAATCCGAAAGATTGGTGGATCCTCCCCCTCGGCTCCGGCGGTGGATCCTCCCGGCCGGATGGGTGGCGATCCACCAATCCGAAAGATTGGTGGATCCTCCCCCTCGTCAGCGATCCAGATCCTCCCCCTCGTCAGCGATCCACCAATCCGAAAGATTGGTGGATCCTCCCGGTGGGGCCAGGATCCTCCCGGTGGGGCCAGATCCTCATGACCGCGTCGAGAGGTGCGCCGTCGGATTGACCGACCGCGCCGCGGGGCTGGTAGGCTCCGCGGCGAATGGCCCCCACGGACGACGAGGCTCTCCTCCGCGCACACGACACGAAGCTCCGCGCCGCCAACCTCGAGCTCTGGCTTGGCGCCGAGCCGACGTTCACGAACGCCACGTCGAGCGAGGCCGAGTGGATCGGCGGCGCGCTCGGACCGACCAAGCTCGCGAGGGCCGAGGCGCTCTGGGCGCGCCTCCACCGGCCCGGCGACCTCACGCTGCGCACCCTTGGCCGCCAGTACCCCGGCGAGGACGCCCCGCGCTTCTCGCTCGGGCTCTACGGCCTCCGCGAGGTCGCGGCGGCGAGCGCGCGGGGGCGGGTTCCCAGCCCGCTCTGGCGCGGACCCCTCGACCCCGCAATGAGCGCCGACGCCGCGTCGAACGAGCCAGAGTCCGAGGGTGCGTCCGCGGGCGCTCCCGAGGGTGCGTCCGATGGCGCGCCCGAGCGCGCGCCCGAGCGCGCGCCCGAGCGCGCACATGCGCTCGCGCGCGCCCTCCGGGACGTGCTGGCGACGGCGCTCGACGGCGAAGCGCTCGACCTCCTCGGCGACCGCTTCCCCTACCGCGTCGTCGTCGGCGGCGCGGCGGACGATCCGCGCTGCCGTCGTCCCCCGCTCGACGGCCAGGCGATCCCCGAGGAGGGCCTCGTCGACCCGCTCTCCGCCGAGGGCGCCCGCCTCTTCTGCGTCGGCGTCGAGCACGGCGCGCCCTCGCTCGAGCTACCAGCCTTCGACGACGTCGATCTCTTCCTGGCGTTCCTCGGTGTCCTCGAGGCGGCGTGCGCGAAGGCGGAGGTCGGCGCGCTCGTCCTCCGCGGGCACCCTCCTCCGGTCGACGCCCGCGTCCGCTTCACGACGCTCACCCCCGACCCAGGCGTGGTCGAGGTGAACATGGCGCCCTGTCGCGACCTCACCGAGCTCGAGCGAGACATGCGCGCCATCCACGACGCGGCGCACGCGGTCGGCCTCTCGCCCGAGCGGCGTCACTTCAACGGCGAGGTCACCGACAGCGGCGGCGGCGGCCACCTCACCTTCGGCGCTAGCACCCCGGCGCGCAGCCCCTTCTTCCGGCACCCCGCGCTGCTCCCGCGCCTGCTCGCCTACCTCAACCAACACCCCTCGCTGAGCTACTTCTTCGGCGGCCACGCGGCGGGCAGCGCAGGCCAGGCGCCGCGCAGCGACGAGAGCACCCCCGAGCTCTTCGGCGAGCTCGACCTCGCGCTCGACCGGCTCGTCCGCAAGGCACACGCCCCGCTCGAGACCGACGCCGAGCGCGAGCACCTCTGGGCGGAGCTCGCCCCCTTCCTCGCCGACCGTTTCGGCAACACCCACCGCAGCGAGGTGAACGTCGAGAAGCTCTGGAACCCTTGGTTGCCCGGTCGCGGCAAGCTCGGGCTGATCGAGCTGCGCGCGCTGCGGCAGGCACCGAGCGCGCGACACGCGGTGGCGCGCGCCGCCCTCTTCCGGTGCCTCCTCGCGCGGCTCGCGACGCACGAGCTCCCGGTCGCGCTGCGGAGCTGGGGCGCGACGCTTCACGATCGCTTCGCCCTGCCCTACTACCTCGAGGCCGATCTCCGCGAGGTCCTCGGCGACCTCGCGCGCGCGGGCTTCGCGTTGCCAGCCCCCTTCGAGGCCGAGCTCTTCGACGACCGCCACCGCGTCCTCGGCCAAGTCGACCTGGGCGACCCCGACGCGCCCGTCACGCTCACGGTGCGCCGCGCCCTCGAGCACTGGCCGCTCGTCGGCGACCTCTCGAAGCAGGCCGGCACCTCTCGCCTCGTCGACGCCTCCACGCAGCGCCTCGAGCTCCGGGTCGAGGGCCCGAGCGAGCGCGTCGGCCGCGTGCGGCTCGGCGTGCGAGACGGCGACGCGACTGTCGCGCTGCCCGCCGTGCTCGTGGAGGACGGCGCCCACGCCCGCGCCGTCGTGGGCATCCGCTACCGCGCCTTCATCCCTTCGGTCGGCCTCCATCCGGGGCTGGCGGCGCGCGACCCCCTCGCGCTCGTCATCGCGACCCACGCGCAGAGCTACGCGCTGACGATCCACTCGTGGATCCCCGGCGGCGGCGTCTACGCAGGTTTGCCCGCGGACGACGACGACGCCGCCGCGCGCCGCATCGAGCGCTTCGTGCTGACGCTGCTCGACGCCGCGCCGACGTTCACCCCCGCGCCGCGCGGCGCCGCGACACGGCACACGCTCGATACGCGCCGACTCTGACGGTGGCTTCGCCGCCGCCCTCGGGCCGGGTGGGCACCTCGTCGCGCTCGACGAGGTGCGCTGGCTCGGAGGGGGACTGGACCCCGAGACGCTCGACGACCCGAGCTGGACCTTCGAAGGCCTGCCACGCCCGAGACACAACCGACGCCGAACCGTGTCCGCTCGATGATTCGCAGCGCGCCGAAGCGCCAAGGGGAAGCTGACGTCGCCTCACTCGTACGAGCGTGGCCCGACCCCGAGGGCCGAGAGCGTGTTCGCGATCTCGGTGGCTCGACCCTTCTCGAGCGCGCCCGTCTCGCCGAGCCAGCGGTAGTAGGCCCCGACGGTGAGGAAGAGGTCCTGGTTGGTCTCGTCCAACCCCGCCCCATCCGACATCTCGAGCACGTCCGCGATGAACTGCGCTGGGTCGAGCGAGCCCACGGGCGGCTCCTTGCCTGGCCCGAGCTGCATCTCGAGGTGGGCCCGAAGGACACGCAACACGCCCTCCGCGCCGGCCTGGCGGACGGGATGCCCGAGCGTCCCCGCGAAGTCACGCACGGCGGTCTGCATCGCCCACTCGCTGAGACAGGTCTCGGGACAGCACCGCGGGTTCTCGACGTGTTGAAAGCTCGAGCGGCGCGCGGTGTCCAGCGCAGCGAGGAGGACGTCGCGTTGCCAAGTACAGATCTCGCCGGCGCGGTGGAGCCAGACCACGAACCGCTCGATCAGGCGATGCGTCCGCGCCGGGCCGAAACCACGCACGCCGGACGTGTAGATGCGCGTGCTGGCCAGGCGGAGCCAGGAGCCACCGAGGAAGTCCGCCCAGCTTCGCGCGCCGCTGAGGACGATCGCGAGCACCTGGACGTCGACGGGCTTGGCCGAGGTCTCCCGCGCGAAAGCTTCGGCGACGTCGACCCAGCTCTCCCACTCGGAGACGGCTCGGCGGGGCCGACCCGGCGTCGGCTGTGGCGCGACGGGCGCGGCGCGCGCTCGGCGCGGACGCTTCGTCTCCTCGCTCGAACCCGAGGTCGCGTCGCGAGCTTTTCGAGGGTTGGTGCGTTTCATGGCCTGGGTCCCGACGGCGTGTCGTTGCGTCATGGTGCCCTTCTCGGAGCCAACTTGCAGCAGTTGCGCTCCATCGCTGGGCGTCGGGTGCCCAGGCAGTCGTGCCGGCCGCGGCCCCGCCCTCCATGGCCCTGCCTCCGGGACCCGCCGTGGTGAGCCGCCGCCATGACGGCCCGCCATGCCCACCGCGGTCACGCCCGCGCGCCCCCGTCAATCGATGAGACGCGCCTGCCGCATCAGCTCGCGGAAGCTCGGGCGCGAGCCCGTGAGCAGGAGTCCCACGCGAAAGAGCCGCGCGCCGAGCCGGATGGCCACCCACGTGCTCACGATGAGCATCCCGATGGCGCCGAAGATCTCGGCGACGCTGATGCCCTCGGGCGCGATCGACATTCGGACGATGACCGTGAGCGGCGCGCTGAAGGGGATCCACGTCAGCAGCTTGCCGATGCTGCCGTGAGGCTCCTCGAGCAGGATGATCATCATCATCAGCGGCAGCACCGCGAGGAGCGCCCACCCGAGCGTGAGCTTCTGGCTCTCGGGGACGCTGCTCCCAAGGGAGCCGGTGCAGAGCATCAGGCTACCGAAGAAGAGGTAGCCGAGCACGAAGAAGAGCGGCGAGATCGCGATCGCCGACCACGGCACGGGGACGTCGAGCGATGAGGCGAGCGCGGTGGCGGCGAGGGCCCCGCCGACGACCATGCCCGCCCACACGAAGAACTGCAGTAGGCCCGCCGCGCCGAGGCCGAGCAGCTTGCCCGTGAGCAGCTCGTCGGGATCGGCGCTCGAGAGCAACACCTCGACGACCTTGCTCTCTTTGTCGAGCGCGATGGTCTGCACGAGGTAGCCGCTCGCGCTGAGGAGGGCCGTCAGGAGCAGCACACCGAGCAGGAAGGGGATGCCGGTGCGCACGATGAGCTCGAGCGCGCGGTTCTGGGTGGAGCGGTGGTCCCCCCTCGCCGAGGTGGTGACGCGCTCGAGGATCATGGGCTCGAGCGCCCGCGCGACGATCGCCTCGTCGACGTTCCCGCGGAGCATGCGGTCGATGAGGAGGCGCTCGAGCACGGGCTCGACGGTCGCGCTCCGCACGCTGATGACGGGGCCGGTCTCCGACTCGTAGACCGTGACCGCGCCTGTCGCGAGGTAGTCGTCGCCGACCACGTAGACGGCCCCCAACCGGTCCTCGCGGAGCAGCGCGAGCGCGTCGGCCTCGTCCGCGAAGCGCGTGAAGACGACGGCGTCGAGCGTCATGAAGCGCCGCTCGTCCGCGGTCAGCTCGGCGGCGAGCACGGCCGCGCGCGCCCTAGAGCCGTCGAGCCCGGCGTAGTCGGTCCAGATGGCCTCGCTGTCGACCAGGCCAGCTCGGTCGACGAGGCCGTAGACGGTCGTCTGCTCGGCGCGCTCGACGAGGAACTTCCCTTGCAGCGTCAGCATGCCGCCGCTGAGGCCGCTGAAGAAGATCGGCAGGCCGAAGGTGACGAGCAGGTAGCTCCAGCGCTTCGCGATGTTCGCGAACTCGAAGCGCGCGATCGCGGCGACCTTCGACGGACGGATCACTCCGCGGCCTCCTCGGCGGGCGCACTCACCTCGTGCCCCGTGCCCCGCACCGCGCGCAAAAAGATCTCCTCCATGGTGGCGAGCACCTCCTCGAAGTGGTGCACGCGCGCGCGGGCGCCGACGAGCGCGTCGAGCAGCTCGGCCGGCGTGCCGCCGGCCGCGAGGTGCAGCGCGAGCAAGGGGAGCTCGCGGTCGTTCCCGGGCTCCTCCTCGACCACGCGCGCGACCTGCGGGAGCTCTGGGAGGTCACCCTCGACGCGCACGCGGACGACGGGCGCCGAGCTGCTGCGCCGCACCTCGCGGAGCGTACCGTAGACCACGCGCTCACCGGCGTGGATGACGGCGACGCGATCACAGAGCTGCTCGACCTGGTTCATCATGTGCGTCGAGAGGATGGTCGCGCGGCCGCTGGCCCGGCGCTCGCGGATGAGCTGCTTGACCATGTCGACGCCGACGGGGTCGAGACCGCTGAAGGGCTCGTCGAGCACGCAGAGCTCCGGCTCGCTGAGCAGCGCGCCAGCGATCTGCACCTTCTGGCTCATGCCCTTCGAGAGCGTCTCGACGTTCCGCTTGGCGACGTGGCCCATGCCGACCTTGTCGAGCCAGCGCTCGGAGGCCCGCCGCGCGTCCTTGCGACCGAGGCCCTTGAGGCGCGCGAAATACGTCAGCGCGTCGAGCACCTTCACCTTCTTGTAGAGCCCGCGCTCCTCGGGGAGGTAGCTGACGCGGTCGAGCCCATCGCGGTGGAGCGGCGCACCGAAGAGGCGCACCTCGCCGGCGTCCGGACGCAAGATGTCGAGCCCGATGCGGATCAGCGTCGTCTTGCCAGCGCCGTTCGGGCCGAGCAGCCCGAAGACCTCCCCCGGCTGCACCTCGAGCGAGACGTCACGCAACGCGACGGTGCGCCCATAACTCTTGCGCACCCCATGGTAAGCGAGGACCGCGGTCATCGAGGCTCCGGCCGGCGCACCGAGGTGGTGTAGCACGGACGGGCCGCGACCGTCGCGGCATGCGACGCGCCAACCGACCGCGCACTTGGCCGGTCCAAGCTCGGATCCTGCGACGGCGCTGCGGCTCCCGTCGCCGAGCTGCTACCCTCTCCCTCGGGGTGGAAGATGATCGCACGAACGACTTGGGTGTGCCTGGTGATCGCGATGCTCGCCGGGCCGGGGTGCTGCAAATGTGGAGAAGAGCCGCCGCCGATCTTCTCGGCGACGAGTGGTGACGAGGCCGACGACGAGGCCAGCGGCGGCGCCACCGCCCAGCCCGCGCCGGCGCCGCGCGGCGTGACCGAGGGACGCGCGGTCGAGATCGCGATGAACACCGCGGTCGAGCAGGGCGTCGACATCGACGGCTTCGACGACATCGTCGTGCACGGGACCTCCGACGGCCGCTCGTGGGAGGTCCAGCTCCGGCGCCCTCGCATCCTCCGCTACTACGTCATCACGATCGACAAGCAGAGCGGCAGCGCCGCGCTCGAAGAGCGCATGCAATGAGCTCTCGGCGCCACGCGGTCTCCCCGCGGGCGCTGGTCCGGAGGCCCGCGCCGCGTTCGTGCATGACGAGCAACGCTGAACGCGCGTGGGCGCCGGTCCCGAGCCCAGCGCCGCGTTCGTGCTCGATGAGCAACGTCGAACGCGCATGATCGCCGGTCCCGAGGCCAGCGCCGCGTTCGTGCACGACGAGCAACGTCGAACGCGCGTGCTCGCCGGTCCTTCATGCACGACGAGCAGCCGCGCCGCCGTGCACGGCGAGGCGGCACCGGCGGAAGCGGTCAGTCGGTCGTGAAGCTCGCGCCGCAGCCGCAATCACCCGTCGCGTTCGGGTTCTGCCACTTGAAGCCGTAGCCGAGCAGCCGGGTCTCCCAATCGAGCACGCCGCCCTTCAACAGCTCGGCGCTGCGGTCGTCGATGAAGACGCGCAGGCCACCGAAGTCGAAGACCATGTCGCGCTTCCGCTGCTTCGTGGCGACGTCGTAGACGTAATAATAGCCGCTGCATCCGCCGCCCTTCACCCCGATCCGGAGGCCGAGGATCAGCTCGGGCGTGTCGGCCTGCGCCTCGACGATGCGCTTCTTGCCCATCTCGACGGCGCGGGGCGTGAGGGTGATGGGTGGCTCGCCCTGGGAGAGGGTGACGTCTCGGGTGTCCGTGTCGACCTGGGTCATGCGCGAGAGAGGTTGTAAGGCCGAGATGGCTCGAACGCCAATCTTGCGGAGGGCGAAGTCCCTGCCCTTGCCCTCGACCCGTGCCCCCTACGCCTGCCTCAACCGGCCAGGAACCCAGGGGGGCAGGGGGATGCGTTGCTGAAGCTCATGACGGGATCCGCGGGGCGGGATCGGCGAGGATCCACCAGTCTTTCCGACTCCTGCGCGCGGGATCCGCGAGGATCCACCAATCTTTCCGACTCCTGCGCGCGGGATCCGCGAGGATCCACCAATCTTTCCGACTCCTGCGCGGGATCCGCGGGGCGGGATCGGCGAGGATCCACAGTCTTTCCGACTCGACTCCTGCGGGATCCGCGAGGATCCACCAATCTTTCCGACTCCTGCCTGGGATCCGCGAGGATCCACCAATCTTTCCGACTCCTGCCCGGGATCCGCGAGGATCCACCAATCTTTCCGACTCCTGCCCGGGATCCGCGAGGATCCAATCTTTCCGACTCCTGCGCGCGGGATCCGCGAGGATCCAATCTTTCCGCCGCGAGGATCCACCAATCTTTCCGACTCCTGCCCGGGATCCGCGAGGATCCACCAATCTTTCCGACTCCTGCGCGGGATCCGCGAGGATCCGCGGGGCGGGGCAGAGGCACTTCCTCCCTTGGGGATCCGTGCAGCGAGGGCAGGGGCAGGGGCAGGGGCAGCGGCAGAGGCAGGGGCAGAGGCAGGGGCAGGGGCAGGGGCAGGGGCAGGGGCAGGGGACATTGTTGCTATCGTTTGTACTGATGCCCCTCTACCTCGATCATCACGCCACGACGCCTCTCGATCCGCGGGTGCTCGAGGCGATGCTGCCCTTCTTCGGGGAGCGCTTCGGCAACGCCGGGAGCGCGCACCTGCACGGGCGCGACGTGAAGCGGGCCGTCGAAGAAGCGCGCGACGCGGTGGCCGCGCTGGTCGGCGGGAGCGCGCGCGAGCTGATCTTCACGAGCGGCGCCACCGAGAGCGACAACCTCGCGCTCGCGGGCGTGATGCGCTGGCGGCGCGCCCGCGAGGGCCGCGACCACCTCGTCGTCACCGAGATCGAGCACGACGCCGTGCGCCTCCCCGCCGAGCGGCTGGCGCGCGAGGGTTTTCGCGTGAGCACCCTCCCCGTCGACGCCCGCGGCTACGTCTCGCCGGAGGCGCTGGCCGAGGTCTGCGACGAGAAGACCGCGCTCGTGAGCGTGTGCTTCACGCAGAGCGAGGTCGGCGCCATCCAAGACCTCGACGCGCTCGGCGCGATCGCGCGCGCGAAGGGCGCGTGGCTCCACTCCGACGCCGCGCAGGGCGTGGGCTACGCGCCGCTCGACGCGCGCGCGATGCCCGTCGACCTGCTCAGCCTGTCGGCGCACAAGATGTACGGCCCCAAGGGGGTCGGCGCGCTCTGGGTCCGGCGCGACGGCCCGCGCGTACGCCTCGAGCCCTTGCTCGAGGGCGGGGGTCAGGAGAACGGGCTGCGGAGCGGCACGACCAACGTCCCCGGGGTCGTGGGCTTCGGCGCGGCCGCGGCGCTGATGTCTGCCGAAGGCGCAGACGAAGCGCGCCGACTGCGCGCGCTGCGGGACGCGCTCCATGCCGAGCTCTCGACGCTCGAGGGCGTGCACCTGCACGGGCCACCCCTCGACCACCCTCGCCACCCAGGCAACCTCAACCTCGGCTTCGACGGCGTCGAAGGCGAAGGTCTCTTGCTCGCGCTGATGCCCGCGGTCTCGCTCTCGAGCGGCTCAGCCTGCGCGAGCGCCAAACCGGGCCCGAGCCGGACCCTCCTCGCCCTCGGCGTGCCGCGCGACCGCGCGTCGGCGAGCCTGCGCTTCGGCCTCGGCCGCGAGACGAGCGATCGCGACGTCGCGCAGGTCGCGGCCGCGGTCCGCGACGCGCTGTGCCGGTTACGCGCGCGCTCACCACGTCGACCCGAAGCCGGCTGAGGGCCCGCCTCCGCATCGCCCGAGCCCGCACGCCATCACTGAGTACAGCCAGGAGTTCGTGACCAGGTGCAAAGAGGCGCGTGTCCAGCAAGGCGGCGACGAAGGAGCGGGTTGTTGGCCCGTGACTGAGGAGCAACGCAGCTGGACGGGATGGATCTGCCGCGGTCACGAACTCCTGGGGAACTGTACTGAGCGCGGCTCGACTCCGCACGCCCCGCTGCTGGCCGCTCGGGCCACCTCGCTAGGTCGGCCGAACCACCGCGGGGGCGGGCGCTGCTCGACGCGGACCCCGCCTCTCACATCGGCGCCGCAGGAGGGGGGCGGCGTCCCGCCGGCGTGCCGGCGGGACCGCGACGCTCAGTCGGCGTCCTCTTCGTCGTCCTCGTCGTCCTCCCACTCGCCCTCTTCCTCTTCGTCCCACTCCTCCTCGTCGCTCAGGCTCTCCATCAGATCTTCGATGGCCATCACGACGTCACGGACGGACTCCTCGACCGCGAGCTCGCGGCCCGCGACGAGCACGCGCGCCTTCCCGTCGTCGCCGGGGAGCACGGCTGCGAGGTGCTCGATGCTGACGAGCAGCGGCTCGTCGCCCTTGGCCCCCTGAGGGGTCAGCAAGATGAACATGGTGCCTCCACGCCGCGGAGTTCGTAGGTCGCGACGTCGGCGGACCCTAGTACACCCGCCCGGAAGTTCGAGCCCTGTTCGAGCGCTCGCGCCGACCAGTCGGCGACCAGCACCCGACGAGGCCGGCTCGGCGGTGGGCTTCCAGAGGCCCGCGGTCGGCCCAAGCCGGCCCGCACACATCGAGCGCTCACCGCAGCAGACAGCACAGCCGCGTAGCCCTCGGCGTCCTCATACGAGGACTCTCGGTCCCGCCCCGAAGAGACCCGGCAAAAAGGGGGTCGCCGTTTTCGCAAGCCGCCCCTCCGCACGGCTCGTGGGAGGGGCCCGCGGGGCTTTGCCCGGTGGGGGAGGGGCCAGCGGCAGCCCCTCGAAAGAGCTGAAGAGCAGCTCCGCCGTTTTGGCAAGCCGCCCTACCGGACGGCGCGCAGCTCGCGGAGCGAGCGTAGGCTCGCGGGAGGGGGCCCCGCGGGGCTTCATGCCTCGTGGAGGAGGGGCTGGCGACAGCCCCTCGAAAGAGCTGTCTAGATCTTGTGGAAATCCAGCGAGGTCAGCACCACACTCCCGGACGTGGACCGTGGAGAGTACCGAATCGGGACCGTCTCGAAGCTGACGGGCGTCGACCCTCACACCATTCGCGCGTGGGAGCGACGCTACGGCGCGATCGTCCCGAAGCGGACGGACGGCGGCACGCGGCTCTACGGTGACGAGGACGTCCGTCGCCTCCGGCTCCTCAAGGCGGTCACGGATGCTGGCGACGCAATCGGAGTCGTCGCGAACCTCGAGGACGGCGACCTACGCGCGCGGCTCTCGGCCCTCGCTGGCGTGAGCCCCGAGCCGGCAGCCCCGAGCGGCCCTCCGCGTCTCGGCCTCCTCGGCCGCGGCCTCGTCACGCGTGTCAGCGACCGCGACGGCTTGAACATCGTGCTCGACGCGGAGCGCGTCGACGAGCTCCTCCGGCTCGGGAAGGAGCAGCCCATCGACGTCCTCGTCGCCCACCTGCCCGCGCTCGAGCCCGCGCCCGCCATCAACCTCGAGCGCGTCGTCGGCGCGCTCGGCGTCAGCGGCGTGATCGTCCTCTACGAGTTCGCCTCCCGCCGCGCGCTGGCCGAGCTCTCGCGCCGTGGGGCGACGCTGCTCCGCGGTCCGCTCCCGACCCACGAGCTCGAGACCTCGCTGCAGGACCTGCTCGCCGTCAAGCGCGCGCCGCGCCCGAGCGCGAGCGCGCGCAGCGACGACGAAGAGCCCCCCGAGCGCCTCTTCGACGACCTGCAGCTCACGCGCCTGCGCGACATCGCGTCGTCCGTGCAGTGCGAGTGCCCCAACCACCTCGCGACCTTGGTCGAGAGCCTGGTCGCGTTCGAGGAGTACTCGCGCCGCTGCGAGAGCGCCGACCCCGAGGACGAGGCCCTGCACGGTCGCCTTCGCCGAGGCACCGGGCGCGCGCGTGCAGTCGTCGAAGCCCTGCTCGTCGATCTGATCGAGTACGACGACCTCACGCTCTGAGCTCGCGAGCCGAGCCCTGCCCAAGCGGCGCGCAGCGAGCCCGATCGTCGCGCCACGCTCTCGCATGATCTCGATCGCCTGGTGCACCTCGGTGGATTGCGCCCAAGACTCCGCCTTCGGAAACATGCAGCTCTTCGGGAATTGTGGGGATTGTGGGGATGGCGAAGGTCGAGAGCCACGAGAAAACGGAAAACCACCTTCGAGAGAGCCGAAGGATCAGTCTTGCGCTCTCGCCGTATCGCCCCATGAATTCGCATTTTGGGAGGGACGATGCTGGGCTGGATGAGAGACCCTCGAAAGATCCCGATGCCTCCTCGCGAGGAGGCGCCCGTGGGGCGGAGCGCTCCTGCCTTCGCGATCCCCAAGGCGCACTTCTCGAATGGAAACCAGCTCGTCCCCCCGTGGCCCGAAGGGCACGAGGTAGCGATGTTCGGTATGGGCTGCTTCTGGGGTGCAGAGCGCCGCATGTGGCATACGCGCGGCGTGTACTCGACCCACGTCGGCTACGCTGGCGGCTACACCCCGCACCCGACCTACGAGGAGGTCTGCACCGGGCGCACCGGCCACAACGAGGTCGTGCGCGTCGTCTTCGACCCCGCCGTGCTCCCCTACGCCCAGCTCCTGCGCGTCTTCTGGGAGTCCCACGACCCGACGCAGGGCATGCGGCAGGGCAACGACGTCGGCACGCAATACCGCAGCGGCATCTACGTCTTCGACGAGGCGCAGCGCGCGATCGCCGAGCGCACCAAAGAAGACTACGCCGCGCGCCTCGAAGAGGCGGGCTACGACACGATCACCACCGAGATCGTCGACGCGCCGACGTTCTACTACGCGGAGCCCTACCACCAGCAGTACCTCGCCAAGAACCCGCACGGCTATTGCGGGCTCGGCGGCACCGGGGTGAGCTGCCCCGTGGGGCCATCGCTTTGACCGCGCTCCTAGGCTTCAGCGGCAGCCTCCGCCGCCGCTCCTTCAACACCGCCCTCTTGCGCGCGACGGCCGAGCTCGCGCCGGAGGGCGTCACGCTCACGCTCGCGGACTACCGCGACGTGCCGCTCTACGACGGAGACCTGGAGACCCCCGCGTCCGTCGAGCGATTGAAGGCCGAGGTCGCCGCCGCCGACGGCGTGATCATCGCGACCCCCGAGTACAACTACGGCATCCCAGGCCCGCTGAAGAACGTGCTCGACTGGCTCTCTCGGCCCGCCTACCAGAGCGTCTTCCGCGACAAGCCCGTCGCGATCCTCGGCGCCGCGCCGGGCGTGGTCGGCACCGCGCGGGCTCAGGGGCAGCTCAAGCAGGTGCTGCTGGGCATGGCCAGCGAGGTCTTCCCCTGGCCCGAGGTCCTCGTCGGCAGCTGCGCCGCTCGCTTCGACGACTCCCTCGCGCTGACGGACGAGAAGACCCGCGAGGTCGTCGGCGCGATGGTCGCGGCCTTCGCGATGCGCGTCGCGCGTGGCCGCTGATCGCACGTCACCGCTCGGCCGCCAATCAGTCGATGGGGTACGGCGGGAAGCGCGGGACGTCGTCCGGGATCGGCCACTGATCGCCCCAGAGGCTCGCACCTCCATCGATCGTGAAGGTCTGCCCCGTGACGAAGTCCGCCTGCGTCGAGCAGAGGTAGACGATGAGGTGACCGACCTCCTCGGCGCTGCCAAGACGCTTGAGCGGCGCGCTGCGCTCGGCCGTCTCGAGGAGCTGCGGGGGGTATTGCTTGGTGCCCGAGGTCTTGATGACGCCGGGGGCGACCGCGTTGACGCGGATGCCGAATTGCGCCCACTCGACCGCGAGCGACTTCGTGAGGTTCTCCACACCCGCGCGCGCGGCCCCGGTGTGGGCCATGCCCGGGAAGCCTCGCGCGATCTGGGCGATGACGTTCACGATCCGCCCGCGGCGCTGCGGAATGAACGCCTTGGTCGCGGTCGCGTGGGTGAAGTTCCACGTGCCGATGAGGTTGTTGCGGATGACGGCCTCGAAGCCGCGCGGCGAGAGATGCTGCGCGGTCGAGGGGAACTGGCCGCCGGCGTTGTTGACCAGCACGTCGAGGCGGCCGAGCTCGGCGATCGCGCCGTCGAGGAAGCTCCCGACGGCGTCGTAGTCGCGGATGTCACACGGCGCCGCGTAGACTTTGGCGCCCTCACGCAGCGTTCGGAGCGCATCGGCCGCCGCGTCGAGCGGCTCCTTGCGCCTCGCGCAGAGGGCGACGTCGGCCCCGAGGCGCACCAGCTCGGACGCCACCGCGAAGCCGATGCCGGTTCCACCGCCCGTCACGAGCGCGGTAGTGTCGGCGAAGAGCCCGGGAGCAAAGATCGTCATCGCCGCGCGTTCTAGCACGGGCCCCCCGCCGACGGTGCTGGATGTGAAGCGTTTTACTTCCGACGTGCGATAACCCGCGAACAACGCTCGCGTTTTTCGTGCGTGCAGCGGGCGGGGCCGTCAGACAGGCCGACGCCGGTCTGCGAACGTCCGGCCGTTTCGGCCGAAAGTCGGCGCGTCGCGACCGAGACGCTACGATCCGGAGCGTGGAACCGGCCGACGAGAAGCGAGGAGGAGCGTGGCCCGCCCTCGGGCGAGCCTACCGACGCGCCCTCCGACCACGGCCGACGCTCGCGGGTCGCGACGCGCGACGACCGCGAGGTGGGTGGCTCGCGATCCGAGACACGCCTCCGACCCGAGACGCAGCGCAGCCGACGCTCGCAGTCCGAGACACGCCGCGACGTTCGCGGACGCTCGCGTCCCGAAGCGCGGTGCGTCCGCGAGGTTGGCCAGCGCACGCGATCCGAGGCGCGATCCGAGGGTGGCTCGCGCTCGGGCTCGCCGCGACGTGGGCGATCGGGGCCTACGTGTCCTTCGGAGAAGCCCAGCGCCCCCACGCGGAAGCACGACGCCCCGTCACGCGCACGGTCGAGATCCTCAACGCCGACGCCGCCGTCTACGTCGCACCCCGCGCGGACGCGGCCCGACGCGGCACGCTCGCGCTCGCGGCGCGCTTCACCCCGCTCGCGCGGGTGGCCGGCCAGGGCTGCGACGGCGAGTGGATCTCGGTCGACGACGGCGCGTGGGTCTGCGGGCGGCACGTCCGCGCCGTCGGAGCGCCCCCGCATCGACCCGTCGTTCCCACGCTCGAGCCCGGAAAGCACCTCCCCTACGACTACGCCTTCGTCCGCTTCGACGGGACCCGCGCGTTCATCCACCCCCGCGACGCCGACGTCGACGAGTACTTCACCGCGCTCGGGGACGGGTTCGGCATCGTAGTGACGGGCTTCGAGCGCTACGGGGGTCAGCGCTGGGCGCGGACACGTCGGGGTCTCTACGTCGACGCGGACGCGATCGGTATGGCGCGCGGGAGTGAATTCGTCGGGGTCGAGATCCGTTCGGTGTCCGGGTCCGCTTCTGACGCTGGGGCTGGGGCCGGGGCTGGGTCTGTTTCCGGGTCCGTTTCCGGGTCCGTTTCCGGGTCCGCTTCCGGGTCCGCTTCCGGGTCCGCTTCCGTTTCCGCTTCCGTTTCCGCTTCCGGGTCCGCTTCCGCTTCCGGGTCCGTTTCCGGGTCCGGGTCCGCTTCCGGGTCCGCTTCCGGGTCCGCTTCCGGGTCCGCTTCCGGGTCCGCTTCTGGGTCCGCGTCCGCTTCCGGGTCTGGGTCTGGACCTGCCGGGTCCGGGTCCGGGGCCCGGGCCGTCTCCACGTTGGGCGCGGCGGTCGTTTCGGCGCCCTTGCGCCGAGAGGGGGAGCTGCTCGCCGTCCCCGTGGGCTGGGTTCGACGTCCCGGCGCGACGGTGCACGCGCGTCGCGGTGGGCCCGTGGTCCGGCGCGCGGGGGGGCGCGAGCTGGTCGAGATCGCGCGGACCGACCGCGGCTGGGCCGAGCTCGTGAGCGGCGAGTGGATCCGCGTCGCGCACCTCCACCTCGCCCGCCCCACCCGCCGGCCCGGCGAGGTCCCGGCGGGCGGCACCTGGATCGACGTCGACGTCCGCGCCCAGACCCTCGTCTTCTGGCGCGGCGAGCGCCCCGAGTACGCGACGCTGACGAGCACGGGCCGGCCGGGGCCGAGCGCCACGCCGCCCGGTGTCCACCGCATCTGGGTCAAGCTCGCCTTCAGCGACATGGACGACCTCGAGCGCGTCGACGCCGAGCGCAATTACGCGATCGAGCAGGTGCCGTGGGTGCAGTACTTCGAGCGCGGCAACGGGATCCACGCGGCCTTCTGGCACGACGACTTCGGCCGCCGCCGCAGCCACGGCTGCGTCAACCTCTCCCCCGCCGACGCCCGCGCCCTCTACCTTCTGACCGACCCCCCGGTCCCTCCCGGTTGGACGGCGATCTTTCCCCGCGACGACGAGCCGACGACCTACGTCCAGGTCCGCGACTGACCGTCAATCCCCGAATGGCCATTTGACCCACCGGTCTACGTGACGCAGGGTGCCGGCCTTCACGCGCCGGTCGTGGATGTCGGCGCGCCAAGGAGAGATAGAATGCGCTCGATGATGATCGCCACGATGGTGGCACTGATGGCCGTGGGATGCGGCGATGATGACGTCACGCCCGGGACGGACGGCGGGATGACGGGCACCGACTCCGGCATGACCGACACCGACTCCGGCATGACCGACACCGACTCCGGCATGATGACGACGGACCCCTGCGCGGCCTCCGACGCGAACGCGGTCTCGACCGTGGGCTGCAACGGCGGCTTCGTGAGCGGCGAGCCCGTCGCGAACGGACCGCTCGGCGAGTGCACCCCGGGCGGTGAGGCGATGCCCGCGGGCACCTGCACGACGCCGAACACTGTCTGCGCCGCAGGCGAGGGCGAGACCACCGGCGAGTGTGTTTCGGTCTGCGCGCCCGCCAGCACGTACGTCTCGACCGGCGTTTGCCCGACGGGCTTCCGTTGCTTCACGCTGAGCGCGGAGGTCGGGATCTGTTTCCGCGACTGTGACGCCACCAACGCCTGCCCGACTGGGATGGAGTGCGACAGCGAGGGCTCGTGCGTCCCCGCGGACGACGAGGAAGAAGAGGAGGAGGAAGAAGAAGAGGGCGAGGACGACGCGGACCCCGCGGCCTGAACCTCACCTTCGCCCGAACGAGCCGTGCGACCCGCGCCCTGCGCGCTGGGTTGCGCGGCTTCTTCATGAGCGTCATACGCTCGATCCATCGAGTCTCGAGGGGGATTGAAATGAACCAACCTCGCACGATGGTCATCTTGGGTCTCGCCATGATCGCCATGGGGCTCGTCACGACGGTGAGGACCGACGGACCCTGGACGGCGCCCCTGCTCTTCGCTGCCCTCGGCGCGGTCACCGCGCTCGGCGCACTCCGAACGCGCAAGTTGGAACACCCGGTCGGTTTGCCCCGGATGGTGGCGGCGCTGCGCGCGCGACCCAGCGTCGCGGTCTGCGGTCTCGTGCTCGTCACCATCGGGCTCTGGACCTGCTCACGTGACGTGGAGAGCGGGTTGCTCCTCGCGGCGCTGGGGGTCTGCAGCCTCGGTTGGGCAGCGCGCCTGAGGGTCGTGAGGGACGACGCCAACACGACCGCCAGCGGAGAAGAAGCCCGTACGATTTCGTAACGTACGCTGAGCAGGAACGGTCTCGGACACCGTCTCGGACACCGTCTCGGACACCGTCTCGGACACCGTCTCGGACACCGTCTCGGACACCGTCTCGGACACCGTCTCGGACACCGTCTCGGACACCGTCTCGGACACCGTCTCGGACGACCGCACTGGGAAGCAAGCGTGGAGCAGACCGCGCTCGGCGCAGCGCACGGGCTCGCGCCATCGGCCTCGCTTTTTTTCCCCTGCGCGGCCACGCTCCCGCCTTCACGGTTGACCCGCGGAGCGCGGTGCTTATCGTGCGCCTGTCAGCCGGGGGCTACAGCCCCCAAACGGACACATCAGCCAACGGCCTGCGCCCATCGGCGCGGGCCTTCCCTGTGGGCGCGAAGGCAGCCCCCACCGAGAGAGGACGCAGACATCATGGGCAAGATCATCGGCATCGACCTCGGGACGACCAACTCCGTCGTCGCCGTGATGGAAGGCGGCGACCCCAAGGTCATCCCCAACCAGGAAGGCGACCGGACCACACCGTCCATCGTCGCGTGGGCGGACCAGGGCGAGGTCATCGTCGGGGTGCACGCCAAGCGTCAGGCGATCACCAACCCCGAGGGCACGATCTTCTCTGCCAAGCGCTTCATCGGCCGCCGCTTCGACGAGTCCGGCAAGGACGTCGAGCGCATGCCCTACAAGTGCATCCGCCGCGACAACGGCGACGTCGGCTTCCAGATCCGCGACAAGCAGGTCGCCCCGCCCGAGGTCAGCGCCCACGTCCTGCGCAAGCTCAAGCAGGCGGCGGAGGACTACCTCGGCGAGCCCGTGACCGAGGCCGTCATCACCGTCCCCGCGTACTTCAACGACTCGCAGCGCCAGGCCACCAAGGACGCCGGCCGCATCGCGGGCCTCGAGGTCAAGCGCATCGTCAACGAGCCGACGGCGGCCGCGCTCGCCTACGGCCTCGACAAGAAGGGCGAAGAGCTCATCGCCGTCTACGACTTCGGCGGCGGCACCTTCGACATCTCGATCCTCGAGGTCTCGAACGAGATGGTGCAGGTCATCAGCACCAACGGCGACACGCACCTCGGCGGTGACGACGTCGACGACCGCGTCATCAACTACCTCATCGCGGAGTTCAAGAAGGACACCGGCCTCGACGTCTCGAAGGACAAGATGGTCCTCCAGCGCCTGAAGGACGCCGCCGAGAAGGCCAAGATCGAGCTCAGCTCGAGCCTCGAGACGACGATCAACCTGCCCTTCCTCACGGCGGACGCCTCGGGCCCCAAGCACCTCAACCTCCGCCTGACGCGCGCGAAGCTCGAGTCGATGATCGAGGACCTCGTCGACCGCTCCTTCGAGAGCGTGAAGAAGGCCCTCGCCGACGCGGGCAAGACGCCGGCCGACATCGACGAGGTCGTGCTCGTGGGCGGCTCGACCCGCAGCCCGCTCGTGCAGGAGCGCGTGAAGAAGTTCTTCGGCAAGGATCCGCACAAGGGCGTGAACCCCGACGAGGTCGTCGCGCTCGGCGCCGCCGTCCAGGCCGGCGTGCTCAGCGGCGAGGTCAAGGACATGGTCCTCCTCGACGTCACCCCGCTCTCGCTCGGTGTCGAGACGCTCGGCGGCGTGATGACCGTGATGATCCCGCGCAACACGACCATCCCGACGCGCAAGGAGGAGACCTACTCCACCGCCGAGGACAACCAGACCAAGGTCGAGATCCACGTCCTGCAGGGCGAGCGCGCCGAGGCCCGCTACAACCGCCCGCTCGGGCGCTTCCACCTCGACGGCATCATGCCCGCCCCGCGCGGCGTACCGAAGGTCAAGGTCACCTTCGACATCGACGCCAACGGCATCCTCTCGGTGACGGCGAAGGACGAGGCGACGGGCAAGGATCAGAGGATCACGATCACCTCGAACAGCGGCCTGTCCGAGGACGAGATCTCGAAGATGGTCAACGAGGCCGAGCAGCACGCGGACGAAGACCGCAAGCGGCGTGACCAGATCGAGACCCGGAACCGCGCCGACTCACTCGCGCACAGCGTCGAGAAGTCGCTCGGAGAGCTCAAGGGCAAGATCTCCGAGGACAAGGTCACGACCATCGAGGCGAAGCTCAAGGATCTGCGCGAGGCGATCGACCGCGACGACCACGAGCAGATCACCGAGCGCATGAGCGCGCTCGAGGCGGCGATGCGCGAGGTCGCGACCGAGGCCTACGCGGCGGCGGGCGGCGGCGGCGCGCCGGGCGCGGCGCCGGGCGGCGGCAAGCCGGGCGACGACGTCATCGACGCCGAGTTCGAAGACGCGAACTGATCACGGCGCCCACGCCAGGGCCATCCACCCCGACGCCCTGCGGCTTGCGCCGCGGGGCGTCGACGCGTCGCGCGCCTCCGAAATCGGAAGCTGATAGGATGAGCCCTTGGACGAGGCCTCAGACGCTTGGCGGCACCTCGGGACGTCGAGGCGGGAGGTGGCCTTCGAGGCGCTGGAGGCGCTCGGCGATGAGGCGCTGGACGTCGTTCTGACCTGGATGGAGGCAGGCAGAGCGACGAACGCCCACCCAGTCGACTACCTCGACGACCTGAGTGTCGCCCTGTCGCTCGCCGCGCGGAACGCTCCCCAACGCTTCTTCCGGGCCTGCGCCTCGAGCGCGTCGAGATCCCCTGCGACCTTTCCGGAGTCCCGGTTCGACACGAGCTGCGAGTGTCGGTGGCCGAACGAGTCACGGCCGGCGCGCCGCTGGTCGATCTCTTCGGACCCGGCGCAGCCGTGCTCGACGTGCCCGCGCCATGCGATGGTGTCGTCGCCGCCATCGATCATGGTCCGCCTCTGGTGATCACCCTCCGGCGGATCATCGCTGGCGCGACGAGCTGAGGGCGACGAAGGTCGACGCGAGGCGCCGCAACCCCCTGGCCGACCTGGCCCCGTGGCCGAGGGAGTCAGCCGCGTCGCTCAGGGCCAGGAGCTCACGATGCGCTCGAGCTCCTGGCGCAGGCGCCCGATCATCGGCTCGTCTCGCGAGCGCGGGTGCACCGCGAGCCAGACGTCGACACGCTCGACGGGCTCGGTCAGCGCGACCAGCGCCCGTCCGCGCACCATCATGTCGGGGACGATGCCGACGCCAAGCCCCCGCTCCACCGCGGAGAGCACGGTGAGCAAGCTGGACGCGATCAGAACGGGCCTGGGCGCGCTCGGCAATGCGTCCAGCCAGTCCCTGGCCGGAACGAAGGGCGCGCGGCTGCTGTATCCGATCCACGGCAAGCGCTCCCAGCGCGGCGGCTGACCCCGCTCGACGAGCGCCGGGGCACCATAGACGGACCATCCTAGGCTCGCGACGCGCTTGCAGACCACGTCGGCCTCGCCAGGGACCGTCCCCTTTCTCCAGATCCGCAACGCGATGTCGGCCTCCCGTCGCGTGAGGCTCACGAGCCGCGAGCCGGTCAAGAGGTCGAGGACGAGGTCCGGATGCTCCGCCAAAAACGGCCCGAGAGCTTCGAGGAGCCGCTCTCCGATCGGCTCGGGGATGGCAACGCGCACGTGGACGCGGGCGCGCGACCGATCGACGAGCACGTCGTGGATCGAGGCCATGCCTGCGCGCATCGATTGGGCGCCGGGCAGCAGGCTCTGACCCAGCGGGGTCAGCGCGTAGCCTTCGGTGCGCTCGAAGAGGCGGCCGATGCTCTCCTCGAGGTTTGCCAGGCGCCGCCCGACGGTCACGTGGCTGACGCCGAGCTCGCGCGCCGCCGCGGCGACGCTGCCCGACTCGTGAATCGCGAGGAAAAAACGGAGGTCGTCCCACGCGATGTTCAGCCCCGCACCTCCGACGTTCATCGATGTGCATTGTACGCGAAGCGTCCCTTCGGAATCCTCGGTGTCCGGGAGAGCCCGAACGCGCCGATAGGTCTGGTGTCGAGGCTCGGGCGGCGCGGGCTTTCCCGCGGCCGATGGGAGGACACGGATGATGATTCGAAGACTCTTGCTCGCCTGTCTCGCCTTCACGTCCCTCGCCGGGCTCGCTGAGGCGCAGCGGCCTGGCTTCACGCGAGCGGCCCCCGAGGGTGGACGGCTCGCCCCCGAGTCCCTCTTGAACCGCTCGGTCACGAGCCGCGCCGTTCGTCGCTCGGGACGCATCGCGGACCTCCGCACCCTCGAGGTCGTGGTGGGGCCCGAGGGCGGCCGCCAGACCATCGGCGCGATCGCCCAGGAGGTCTTCCGTGAGCACGACGAGGTGACGAGTCGACTCCGCGGTAGCCGTGGCATCGTGGGCAACCCGCGCAGCACCGACGAAGCCTACGAGCTCGACGATCGCGTGATCCTCGTTCGGACGACCAGCGCGATCGTCTCGAACCCCGCGGAGGTCGCGCGGGTAGCCCCTGGTCTCGTGAGCCGTCGAGGCCGAGGCCCGGCGACCGCGCTCGCCTCGCTCGACGCCGAGAGCCGCGCGGGCCTGACGGCTTTCCGAGCCGAGGCCCTCGCCTACCCAGCCGGGCACCCGCTCCAAGCCGCAGCCGCGCAGGGCGAAGAGGCGCTCTATCACGCGATCGAAGCGGGCCTCGGCGAGATCGAGATCGTCGACACCTACGTGATGCCGAAGGTCGCGGTGCCGCTGTCGAACGGTCGTGTGGTCGTCCCACGGCGCGGCGATGGGACGTTCGACCTCCCGCGCGCCCCGGGCGGCCCCGGGACGGGGCGCGGGTCTGCGCAAGGGACGACGAGCTCATCGATGGGCAACGCGGCGCAGGGCGCGATCCCGAACCTGCCGCAGACCTCCGCTGGGACGGTGAGCCTGACGAACGTGGAGACGAGCGGGACGCATACGACGAGCGCGCGTCTGCTGAACGGCTTCACCCACGGGCGCGTGTGGCAGTGGGAGCGCCGATGGAACTTCCCCTCTGGCCACCTCGAGGTGGGCGCCTCGGCGACGTACGGGATCGGGATCCGCATCCCGATCCTCATCGAGACGACGACGACCCCCTCGCTCATCGAGCGCTGGGGTCCGATGGCGGGCGGCGGCGACACCGCCGAGGTCCAGATCACCGCGCGAACGCTCGACGGCAACGCTTCGCACTACACGGCCGCTGGGCTCGCCAGCTCGCAGGTCTTCAGCGGCCACGAGTTCGTCCTGCAGCTCGGCTTCGGCTACAAGCTGCAGTTCCGCGCGCTCTGGAAGAACTGGATCGACATCAACGAGGAGCGCGATCTCGTCAACCGCAACACGAGCTTCGTGCCCCCACAGTCGCCGCAGTGGCAGACGGTGCTCGAGTATTGGGTGCCAGCAAACATCACCCGCACCGAGATCGCCCTGCCAGGGATCATCTCCGGACGGATCCAGGCAGGCGCGCGGCTCGACGCGATGGGAAGCATCGATCTCACCATCGAGGGCCGAATGGATGGACAGCCCATCCCGGTCTCTCAGGGTCAGAGCGGGCCGCAGTCGTCACGCACGCTCAACTTCCCGAGCGCCACGACGACGCGCACGGTGCGTGTGCACGTGCCGCCCGCGACGAGCTCCGGCGATCGACGCCGGTTCGGCTTCGAGATCCGAGACATCCGCTACAACGCGGAGCTCAGCGTCGTCCCCGGGGCGAAGGTCACGCTCGAGTCGCTCGTGCCGGGCTTCCGCGGACACAGCTGGTCGACGACCGTGTGGCTCGATCAGTTCCGCGTGAACGTCGGCGGCGCGAGCTTCGGGACCCACGAGGGCACGCAGGCGACGCATGGCCACGAGGCCGCGCGGGCCAACTACTTCACCGAGCGCCGCCAGACGCTGACGCGGCCGGATTAGTCGTCTGCGCTCCTCGAGACGGCGCGCATCGTACGGCTTCGAGGTCCCGCGCCACGAACCCCGACCGCGTCATTCACCAGGTCACGAAAGACGACCCGCGTCGTGCACCAGGCCGCGAACCGCGAGCGGGATCGCGAACCGTCACCGTCGCGAACCGCCGCACCGTCGCGTTCGTCAGCGCGGGGTCATCAAGAACGCGGGGCTCTGCGCGGTGAGGTTGCCCGGCAGCGTGAGCTCGAAGCGACCGTTGCCCACGCGGTTGGGGAGCTGGATCGTGATGGTCGTCGGCGTGATGCCGCGCACGCGGACAGGCTCGCCGAGGAAGCGCACCCGCGCCTGCTGCGGCGTGCCGCGGAAGCCGTAGCCTCGGAGGGTCGCGACGCAGCCCGCGTGGGTGCAGGTCGGCTCGACGCTGGTGATGGCGACGCCGTCCGGGGTGGCCACGACCGTGAAGGTGCCGGCCGGCACGGAGCGGCGGCCGGGCAGGAGCACCATCACGGGGCCCGTCGTCGCGTCGGGCGGCACGTCGACGCGGAGCTCGACTGGCGAGACGCGTCGCGCCGGCATCGGGCGCGCTCCCGAGAACTGCACCTGGATTCCGCTCGCGGGGAAGCCGCGCCCGCGGACCACGACCTCGGTGCCCATGTAGCCGCTCGCGGGCTCGAGCGCGTAGACCGCGCGGTTCGGGTCGATCTGCAGCTCCTCGCCCGTCACGGTGCCGCCGCGCAGGCTGACGTTGACCGTGATGCGGCCGCTGGTCGCGCCTTGCGGTACCGCGACCTCGATGAGGTCGTCCCGAAGGTTGAAGACCTGCATCGGGATGCCGTTGAGGGTCACGCTGAGGAGCCGCTGGTTGGTGCCGAAGTGGGCGCCGCGGATCGTGACGCGGTCTCCGGGCGCGGCGAGGCGCGGCTCGAGGCCCGCGATGAAGGGCGGCTGGGCCACGACGAAGGGCTGCGACGTGCGCACCACCGCCGGCCCCACGCGGACCTCGAAGGGGCCGGCGGGCGCGCTCGGGGCGCGCACCTGCAGCGTCGTCGGCGTCGCCGACACGACCTGCGCGGGGACCCCCGAGAGCGAGACGACGTTGCTGGCGGCCGTGGGCGCGAAGCCCGCGCCGCGGATCACGACGACCGTGCCCACCGGTCCGCTGGTGGGCGCGAAGGAGTCGACGCGGAGCGTCCCGGTGCCCTCGAACTCGGGCTGCTGCTCGGCGGGCAGCTCGTGGACGCTCAGGACGAGTGGGCCCGACACGGTGCCGGCGACGACCTCGAACTGGACCACGCTCGGAGAGACGCTGCGCACGACCTGCGGGCGCCCCGCGATCGACACGCGCACGGCAGACGCGTCGGCGCCGAAGTGTTGGCCGCGCAGGGTCACGAGCGTGCCTGGCGGCCCGCCCGCGGGTTCGAGGCCGTGGAGGACGGGGCGCGGCTGGACGCGGAAGGCCATCGGCGAGGTCGCGCGACCGCCGCCGCGGACGTCGACGAGGATCGCTCCGGAGACGGCGCGCGGCGGGACGCGGACGACGAGCTGGGTGTCGCTCGCCGCCTCCACGCGCGCGCGCGTCCGCCCGAAGAAGACGGAGACGCGCCGAGGGTCGGTCGAGAAGCCGGTGCCGTGGATGGTGAGTTGGGTCCCGACGGGGCCGACGGCGGGCTCGAGGCTGGTGATCGCGGTGCCGAGCGCGACGGTGAAAACGGGCGTCGTGACCTCGGGCGCGCGCCCGACGCGGACGGTGAAGGCGCCGCTGGTCGCGTCCTGGGGGATGATGACGCGGAGCTCGCTCGGCGAGGCGCTGCGCAAGACGACCGGGCGACCCGCGAGGGTGACGACGTTCTGTGCGAGGACGGTGGAGAAGTTGGTGCCGGAGATCACGACCTCGGAGCCCGGCGGACCGCTCGCGGGGGACACCCCGGTCACGGTCGGCGCGGGGGGCGCGACGGTGACGCGGAAGAACGTGCCAACGAACTCTTCGCTGCGCGCGACGAGGAGGATGGGGCCGCTCGCTGCGCCCGTGGGGATCTCGGCGACGAGTCGGAAGGGGTGGCGCTCGTGCACGGGTAGGACGGCGTCGCCGAGGCGGACCTGCGAGACGTGGTTGAGCCCGCGACCGACGATGGTGACCAACGTGCCGGGAGGTCCGCTCGTCGGCTCGAGGCGCTCGAGGATCGGGCGGCCGCCGCGCTGGGCGCTGGCGAAGGCGGGGAACGCCACGAGGGCGACGAGGAGGAGTCGGGCGATCATGGCAGGGCGAGGCTCCGTCAGGGGCGCGCGGGCGTCAACAAGCGGGCGCGTGGGTTGGACGGATGGGCGGGGCGAAGATTCGTGGTTGGGGGCGGGGTTGGTGGGGGCAGAGCGGACTTGGTGGACTTGGAGTCGGGTCGACTTTCGGATGCGGCTTGCGGATCGGGCGGGGACGGGGGCGTCGGGGGCGTCAGCGGGGACGGGCGGGGACGGGCGGGGACGGGCGGGGACGGGCGGGGACGGGCGGGGACGGGCGGGGACGGGGTTGGACGGCATTGCGGCAGGGCAGGGGCAGGGGCAGGGGCAGGGGACGGGGCAGGGGACGGGGCAGGGGACGGGGTTGGACGGCATTGCGGCAGGGGCAGGGGCAGGGGCAGGGGACGGGAGGACTTCTGGGCGGCGTGTGCGCGATCACGGCGGAGGCTTGGGAAAGCGGATAGCTCAGCGGGATGATCCGCACTCTCCGCGCCCCTCGGGGTACCGAGCTTCGCTGCAAGGGCTGGCCGCAAGAGGCCGCGCTCCGGATGCTGATGAACAACCTCGACCCCGAGGTCGCTGAGCACCCCGAGCAGCTCGTCGTCTACGGCGGCACCGGCAAGGCGGCGCGGAGCTGGGAGTGCTTCGACGTGATCGTCCGAGAGCTCGAGGCGCTCGAGGGCGACGAGACGCTCCTCGTCCAGAGCGGTAAAGCGGTGGGCAAGTTCAAGACACACGCCGACGCGCCGCGCGTGCTGATCGCCAACTCGAACCTCGTCGGCCAGTGGGCGACGTGGGAGCACTTCCGCGAGCTCGAGAAGAAGGGCCTCATCATGTTCGGTCAGATGACCGCGGGCTCGTGGATCTACATCGGCACGCAAGGGATCCTGCAGGGCACCTACGAGACCTTCGTCGCGGCCGGCAAGCAGCACTTCGGAGGCCCCGACGTCGCGTCGGGCCGAGAGTGGCGCGGGCGCTGGATCCTGACGGCCGGGCTCGGCGGCATGGGCGGCGCGCAGCCGCTGGCCGCGACCATGGCGGGCGCGTGCATGCTGGCGGTCGAGGTCGACGAGACCCGCGTGAAGCGGCGGCTCGAGACCCGCTACGTCGACCGCATGAGCCACGACCTCGGCGAAGCGCTCGCCTGGATCGACGAGGCGCGCGCCGCGGGCGAGGCGATCAGCGTCGGCCTCGTCGCGAACGCGGCCGACGTCTACCCCGAGCTCGTCCGGCGAGGCGTCACCCCCGACTTCGTCACCGAGCAGACCTCGGCGCACGATCCGCTGCGTGGCTACGTGCCGAAGGGGCTCGACCTCGCGCAGGCCGCCGCGCTCCGTGAAGACGACCCCGTCGCGTACGTCCAGCGGGCGCGCGAGAGCATGAAGGACGAGGTCGACGCGATGCTGACGATGGTCGCGCGTGGCGCCTTCGCCTGCGACTACGGCAACAACATCCGCGCCGAGGCCGAGCGGGTCGGCTGCGCGCGCGCCTTCGAGATCCCTGGGTTCGTCCCTGCGTACGTCCGCCCGCTCTTCTGCGAGGGCAAGGGGCCCTTCCGCTGGGTCGCGCTCTCGGGCGACCCCGCCGACATCGCGGTGACCGACGCAATCGTCAAGGAGGTCGTGCCGGACGATCCGCACCTGCACCACTGGCTCGACATGGCCGCCGAGCGCATCGCCTACCAGGGCCTGCCCGCGCGGATCTGCTGGCTCGGCTACGGCGACCGGCACCGCGTCGGGCTCGCCTTCAACGAGGCGGTGCGGGACGGTCGGATCAAGGCGCCCATCGTGATCGGCCGCGACCACCTCGACTGCGGCTCGGTCGCGAGCCCGAACCGCGAGACCGAGGCGATGAAGGACGGCTCGGACGCCATCGCGGACTGGGCGATCCTCAACGCGCTCGTCAACACGGCGGGGGGCGCCACGTGGGTGAGCTTCCACCACGGCGGCGGCGTCGGCATGGGCTACTCGCTGCACGCGGGCATGGTCATCGTGGCGGACGGCACCGACGAGGCCGCGCGCCGGCTCGGGCGTGTGCTCGTGAGCGACCCGGGGATGGGCGTCATCCGCCACGCCGACGCGGGCTACGAGCGCGCGATCGAGACGGCAGAGCGTAAGGGCGTGCACGTCCCCCACCACATCTGATCGCTGGAACGCGCACGACCGCCGCGGGGTCGTCGTGCGCGACGCGGAGGTGAGGGCCAGACGAAGGCGGCGGAGCCCGAATGTCGTCCGAAGCCGTTCGAAGCCCAGGGTGGGTAGACGACACGCCCGAGGAATCCCAGACCTCCGTCGAGCGTATCTCGTGATGGAGGGTCGCCATGAGCACCTACCTGATCGTCCTCGTCCTCATGACCCTCTCCGCCGCGGTCGGCATCCCGCTCGCCTACGGTCGCGCACGCCAGGGGCGCTGGGGCTTCCGGCCGGGCCCTGGCGTGTCCACGGGAGACGCGCCTTACCGGGACGCACACGTCCACGCCGCCCTCCCCGTCGGAGCGCCTACCTCACTCCGCGCCGCCGCCGCGCTGAACGGCGCGTGGGCGATGCTCACGCTCCTCGTCTTCGCGCCGGGGGGGATCCTCTTCGCGATGATCCTCTCGAGCTGGGCGCCGGTGCCGATGCTCCTCTTTCTCGCCGTGAGCATCGACGGGTTCATCCTCCCTTTCGTGCTCTTGGGCGCCAGCCGGCGACTGCTCCAGCGCGAGGAGCTCGACGGCGCACGACACGCGGTGACGTGGTCGCTCATCCACCACGCCGCCGTCTTCGGCGCCGCGGCCCTCACGGCGATCATCACGGGTCGTGACGGCATCGCGCTCGTCGTGCCGACCGGAATCGCATGCGCCATCGGCGTGGGGCTCACCCTGCTCCTCGACCGGGCCTTGCGCGTCGCACGCGAGGCCCCCGCCGCCTGACGTGCGTCGGTCGATCAGATGTCGAGGTTCGTGACGTTCAGCGCGTTCATCTCGATGAAGTCGCGGCGCGGCTCGACCTGGTCGCCCATGAGCAACGTGAAGACGTCGCCCGCCTCCATCGCGTCGTCGATCTTCACCTGCAGGAAGGTGCGCGCCTCGGGATCCATCGTGGTCTCCCAGAGCTGATCGGGGTTCATCTCGCCGAGACCCTTGTAGCGCTGGATCTGCATGCCCTTGCGCGCGCGCTCCTCGACGTGATCCCAGAGCGCGTCGGCGTCGCCGATGCTCTCCCAGTCGCCTGGCTGGCCGTCGCGGTCATGCGTCGCCGCCATGAAGGGCCCCTCGCCGAGCGCCCGCAGGCCTGCCTCGATCTGGCGCAGCTCGCTCATGTCGCCCGCGGAGAGCAGCTCGAAGTCGACGGTGACCTTGCGGGTCGCCACGCCGAAGCGCGCCACGAGGTGCGCGCGCCAGCGCTCGAGCTCGGGGTGCTTCTCGTAGGTCGCCTCGAAGTGCTGGAGGTCCTCGTGCTTGGCGCGGAGGTAGGCCTCGATCGCGGCGACCGCCCCCTGGAGCTTCTGCTCGTCCGCGAGGTCGGAGGGTGAGAGGCTCGTCGCGCGGATCAGCGCCTCGATGATCTTCGGCTCGGCGCGCCGACGCACGCCCTGCACGAGCCGCTTGAAGCGGCGCAGCTCGTCGAGGAGCTTGAGCAGGAGCTCGCCGTCGAGCACGGTCTCGCCGCCCGTCGCGCGCACCGCGAGGCCCTCGGCGCCGAGCTCGATCAAGAAGCGCGTGAGCGCCTCGTCGTTCTGGAGGTACCGGACCTTCTTGCCCTTCTTGACGCGGTAGAGCGGCGGCTGGGCGATGTAGAGGTAGCCGCGCTCCACGAGCTCGGGCATCTGCCGATAGAAGAACGTGAGCAGCAGCGTCCGGATGTGCGATCCGTCGACGTCGGCGTCGGTCATGATCACGACCTTGTGGTAGCGGAGCTTCTCGACGTCGAAGCTCTCGCTGCCCGCCACGCCGCAGCCGAGCGCGGTGATCAGCGTCTTGACCTCGTTGGAGTCGATCATCTTGTCGAAGCGCGCGCGCTCGACGTTGAGGATCTTTCCGCGGAGCGGGAGGATCGCCTGGAAGCGGCGGTCGCGCCCCTGCTTGGCGGAGCCACCGGCCGAGTCACCCTCGACGATGTAGATCTCGCACTCGCTCGGGTCCTTGCTCTGGCAGTCGGCGAGCTTGCCGGGCAGCGTCGTCGAGTCGAGCATGCCCTTGCGCGTGACGAGCTCGCGCGCCCGCCGCGCCGCCTCGCGCGCGCGCGCGCTGAGCACGCAGCGCTCGACGATCTTCTTCGCGGACTTCGGGTTCTCGTCGAGGAACTGCTGCAGCCGCTCGGTGACGACGCCGAGCACGATGGGCGTGACGTCGCTCGAGACGAGCTTGTCCTTCGTCTGCGAGCTGAAGCTCGGATCGGGGTGCTTGACGCTGATGATGGCCGTCAGGCCCTCGCGGACGTCCTCGCCGCTGAGCGGCGCCTTCAGGTCCTTCAGCAGCTTCTCTTGCGTGCCGTAGTGGTTGAGCGTCTTGGTCAGCGCGGTGCGCAAGCCCGTGAGGTGCGTGCCGCCGTCGCGGTTGCGGACGTTGTTCGTGTAGCAGTAGATCGCCTCGTTGTAGGCGTCGCTCCACTGCATCGCGATCTCGACGATGACGCCGTCGCGCTCCTCGACGATCGCGATGACCTCTTCGTGCAGCGGCTGCTTGTTCTTGTTGAGGTTCTCGACGAACTCGCGGATGCCGCCCTCGAAGCGGTGCACGACGACCCGCGGCTCCTCGCCGCGCTCGTCGGTGAGCGTGATGCTGAAGCCCGCGTTCAAGAACGCGATCTCGCGCAGCCGCGTGCTCAGCGTGTCCCACGCGAACTCGGTCATCGAGAAGATGGTCGCGTCCGGCTTGAAGCTGATCTTCGTGCCCGTCTCGCTCGTCGTCCCGATCGGCTCGAGCGAGCCGAGCGGCACGCCCTTGGCGTACTCCTGATAGAAGACCTGGCCCTCGCGCCGGATCTCCATCTTCAGCCACTCGCTGACGGCGTTGACGGCCGACACGCCGACGCCGTGCAGACCCGCGCTCACCTTGTAGGAGGCGTTGTCGAACTTGCCGCCCGAGTGCAGCTTGGTCATGACGACCTCGGCCGCGCTCACGCCGTACTTCTCGTGGATGCCGACGGGGATGCCGCGCCCGTGGTCGACGACCGTCACCGAGCCGTCGGCGTGGACCGTGACCTCGATCCGATCGTTGTGTCCTGCGAGGTGCTCGTCGACGGCGTTGTCGATGACCTCCCAGACGAGGTGGTGCAGACCGGTGCCGTCGTGAGGGTCACCGATGTACATGCCGGGCCGCTTGCGGACCGCCTCGAGGCCCTCGAGGACCTGGATGTTGCGCTGATCGTAGGTGGGCGCCTCGGGCGCGGAGGGGGTCGTCTCGTCGGCCATGCCGTCTCGTCGCTGAAAGGCCCCGAAAGGGCGAGAAATTCCGGGGGCTTCAGGCTCTCCCGGCGAACGAGGCAGCATAGCCTGTGGGCGTAGCGCTGGCAAGCGGGCAACCCCGCCACAAGATCTTGATATCACTCGCGTTTTTCGGCGACCTACGCCGCGCAGCGGACCAAGTTGACGAGGGCGACGCGGCCGCGCACCCCCGTCTTCCGGCTGACGTTGCGCAGATGCGTGAGCACGGTGGCCTCGCGGCAACCTACGGCCTCGGCGATCTCTGCGATGCTGCAGCCAAGCGCGAGCCGAGCGGCCACGCGCGCCTCGGTTCGCGTGAGCCCCAGGTATCGCTGGAGCTCGAGCACGGAGAGCGGCGCGCTCGGCGCCTCCGAATGACGCACGAGCGCCGAGAAGAGGGTCGCGGCGTGATCGGCTGGGAGCGTCAGCAGCGCCTGGGCCAGCGGGCGCTTGTCGGCGGACGCGCCCGGGGCCACGCCAGAGAGGACCCACTGCCCTTCGCGCGGGAGCTCGAGGCGCGCCCTCGCAGGGGCGCCAAAGAGGAGGCTCAGCGCCCGCTGGAGGGTGGGCAGCACTTCCTCGTTCGTCGGGGCGCGCCGCGGGAGCCGGACCCCGATCTCGAGCCCCTCCTCACCCCGGCGGATCCACGCCCGCTCCACGGGGAGCGCGTGGCGGAGCAGGGCCAACATGACCCGCCCACGCCGCATCGGTGCAGGGAACGCCAGCCGGAGCCCGTCGAGGATAGGTACGTCGCAGCTCCGCACCCCCGACGCATCGGCCCTTCGCCCCACGTGGTGGAGAAGAGTCGGCCAGCACTGCACCCCCACCAGCTCCTCGTACCCCCACATGCGGGCGAAGAGTGGCCACGCCACGTCCGCTGCCTGCCCCATCGGGGGAATGAAACCATGGGCTTACGTCGATCGCTATCCCCCGAACGGGGGATGCCCCGGCGCGCGCCTGCCCCCAACCCAAAGTTCGTTCCAGAGTCCGGCGCGAAACCGGGCGATCGCCAACCGACCGAAACGGCGCGGTTTTTTCCGAGGGCCGCGCGCTACCCGGAGCGCTCCCAGCACGAACTCAGCATCGAGCGCACTCCCAGCGTCGTTGCCCGCCAGCAACGGCCTGCTGAGGCGGCAGATCACCGGGGGCGGGCTCGCGAAGAAGCGACCGAAGGCGGCTGACGTCGAGCTCGGTGATGGCGCGGCGGCGCCCTCTTTCGACCGGGTTGTGTATGTGGGCGCATATCGGTGCGGAGGTGGGTTGCGTGGGGACGGGCGCGGGCAGCGACCTCTGCTCATTGCAGGTTCCTGTCAAGTTCAAATACCGCGCGCGTACCCCCTCAAAGAGGGTGTGGTCGCGCTCCCCCATCTGGCGGCCGCCAGGGATTGGCGGCGGATCCGCCGCCAATCCGCCAGGGTCATCGCGTCCAAGTGGTTGAGATCATTCGAGCGCGATCCCTGGAACGGAAGTTGATCCTGGCGAA
>JAHBWH010000280.1 GCA_019637115.1 Myxococcales bacterium
TCCCGGTCATCGGTCCCGGTCATCGGTCCCGGTCATCGGTCCCGGTCATCGGTCCCGGTCGCGGCCCGCGCCTCGTGGCGCGGTCTCGAGCGGCGCGCCATAGCTCGCCCGCCGTGCTTCGCGCCGAATCCTCAGAGCTCCGTTCGGTCTGGCGTCTGGCCGCGCCCGCGATCGCGCAACAGCTCCTACACACCGCGGTCTTCTTGGTCGACCGCGCGATGCTCGGCCACTTCGACGCAGACTCCCTCGCGTCGATGCAGATCAGCAATCCCTTCGTCTGGTCCGTCTTCTCGCTCCTCTCGGCGTTCACCGTGGGCAGCGTCGCGTTCGTTGGGCGGAGCATCGGCGGCGGGCGCGCGGTCGAGGCGAGCGCGGGGCTCCGGGCGAGCGCCGTGCTCGCCATCGGCCTCGGCCTCGTCGTCACCGCGCTCGGTCCGCTCGCGATCCCGCTCGTGACCGAAGGCCTCTTCCCGGCGGCGAGCGCGCCCGTCCAGGCCGAGTCCGCCGCGTACCTCGGCGTCGCGCTCCGCACGATGCCCTTCACCCTCCTGAGCTTCACGCTCGCGGTCTGCCTGCAAGCCGCGGGTGACACCCGCACGCCCTTCGCGGTGGCCGCCGTCGGCAACCTCGTGAACGTCGTGCTCACGTGGGCGCTCGTCTTCGGACGGCTCGGCCTCCCGAGCCTGGGCGCGCGCGGCGCGGCCATCGGGAGCGCGCTCGCCTTCGCGTGGGAGACCGTCGCGCTCCTCGCGCTGCTCAGCAGCCCGACCCTGCGGCTCAGCTGGCGTGGGCGAGGCGGCGAGCGGGACGCCCTCCGCCGCATGCTCCGTGTCTCTGTCGCGAGCCTCGGCGAGCGCGCGCTCCAGCACACGGGCTTCCTCGGCTTCGTCGCCATGATCGGCACGCTCGGGCCCGCCGCGATGGCAGCGAACCAGGCGCTGATCAGCATCGAGAGCGTCGTCTTCCTGAGCGCGGACGGCTTCGGCATCGCCGCGGCCGCGCTCGTGGCGCAGCGGCTCGGCGCGGGGCGAGCGGACGAAGCCGCGGCCGCGGGACGGGCCGCGACCAAGCTGACGGTGATCGTGCTCGGTGGTGTCGGCGTCGTCTTCGCCCTCTTCGGATCGCTGTTGATGCGGGGCTTTACGAGTGATCCTTCGATCGTCGCGCTCGGCGCGCCCTGCCTCTACGTCGCAGCGGTCGCGGCTCCCCTGATGGGCGCAGGTGTCGTGCTCTCGGAGGCGCTCCGCGGCGCGGGCGCGACGCGCGAGGCGCTCGGCATCACCTTCCTCGGTGGACTGCTCGTCCGGCTCGGCGTGACGGGCGTCATCGTCTTCGTCTGGGACGGTGGCCTGCTCGGCGTGTGGATCGGGAGCACGATCGACTGGGCCGTGCGCGCGGCCCTCGGACGGCACGTCTTCGCGCGTGGGCGGTGGAAGACGGCGCAGGTCTGAGCCGCCTCCGCGGGTCCGATTCCGGGTCCGATTCCGGGTCCGATTCCGGGTCCGATTCCGGGTCCGATTCCGGGTCCGATTCCCGGTCATCGGTCCCCGGTCATCGGTCCCGGTCATCGGTCCCCGGTCATCGGTCCCCGGTCATCGGTCCCCGGTCATCGGTCCCCGGTCATCGGTCCCCGGTCATCGGTCCCCGGTCATCGGTCCCCGGTCATCGGTCCACCCGGCCACCGGGGACCGGCCCCAATCAAGAAAATCAACGCATTTTCGTACACTTACGGACGACAACGAGCATCGGCGCGCGACGACTCGCGATCGACACCCCGAAAATCCACGTGAAGTTGAGGGGTTGGCGCACGTGTCAAGCGATCGTGATCCATGCGTGGCGATCGCGATACCTCGGAGGCGATCTGGGGTGCATTTTTTCTCCGAGGCGATCTCTCAACGATTCCAAGGAGATCAGCCTTGAGACTCGCCGTGACATCACATTCCATGGCCCTACATCGCACGTCATGGATTGTCAGCGCACGACGTGACTGGTAGATCGTCATCATGCGCATCAGCAACAGCTTCAGCGAAGGCGAGATCCTCGTCATGGAGTTCATCCTCCAGACCCTGCTGCGCGGTGGAACGCCCAGCATGGCCACCCGCAACAAGGACTTCGCCTCCCTCTACCGCAAGGTCGTGACGATGAAGAAGCGCGTCGCGGTGAAGAAGGAGAAGGGCATCGACGAGTCCTCGGTCGGGACGATCGACGCCATCGACGACGACGAAGACGAGCTTCACCAGAAAGTCGGCTGAGCGCCTGGTCGGAGGGCCGTCGCGTCGCGCTCACGTGCACGCGACCTCGGCATCCGCTGGCATCAGCCCTCGCCTCCCCACGGACGACGAACCGCGTCCTCCCCCCGCGCGGTTCTCTGGGTCGCGGTCATCCCCCCACGCGACCTTCAGAACGAGCCACGGTCCCTCGGACCGTGGCTCGTTCGCCGTCCGTCGCCGAAGAGCATGGGCCGCGTGGCGACCGTCTTCGCGCCGCGCGCGAAGGGCCTCCGCCCATGACGAGGCGATCCACGACCTTCGCTTCGAGGAGGTTCTCGGTGAGCCCCTCGCCCAGACCAACAGGCGCTGGGAAGCGCCAGCATCGCCGCGCCGAGCGAATGAGTAGGCGATGGCGAGGCCCGCGCAGGCCCGTTCCTCGCTCCCGCGCCCTCCCCCGCCCCCCGTCCCCGCTCCGTGCAGCAGCGGCGAACCCGTTCCACGCCGATCGTTCGACGTTGACGGGCGCACCTCGCTGCCGTAACCCGGCGCCGATGCTCCTGCTCCGTGGTGGTCTGGTCTTCGATCCTTCGACGCCCTCCAGCGGGGTGGACGGCTTCGTCGCCGACGTCCTCTTCGACGGCCGCGGGATCGTCGTCGAGGTCGGCCCGAACCTCGACGTCGACGCTTCGCGCGCCGAGGTCCACGACGTGGCCGGCTGCTGGGTGGTCCCAGGGCTCGTCGACCTCCGCGCGCACCTGCGCGAGCCCGGTCAAGAGTACAAGGAAGACCTCGAGAGTGGCCTCGCGGCCGCCGCCGCTGGTGGCTTCACCGCGGTCTGCGCGATGCCCAGCACGAACCCGGTCAACGACAACCGTGCCGTGACCGAGCTGATCCGCGCCCGAGCCGCATCGCTCGGCGGGACCCGGGTGCTCCCGTTCGGCGCCATCACCAAGGGGCTCCGCGGCGAGGAGCTCGCCGAGATGGCAGAGCTGCGAGAGGCCGGCTGCGTCGGCGTGACGGACGACCGCCGCGCGGTCGGCGCGGGCTTGCTGCGACGCGCGCTGGAGTATGCCGCGACGTTCGGCCTCGTCGTGATGCAGCATTGCGAAGAGCCGAGCCTCGGGGGCGGCCTCTGCGTGCACGAGGGCGCGGTCTCGACCCGGCTCGGCTTGCGTGGGATGCCGCGTCAGTCGGAGGAGGCCGCCGTCGCGCGCGATGTCCGCGTCGCCGAGCTGACCGGCGCCCCGCTCCACGTGGCCCACGTCTCGAGCGCGGGCGCGGTCGATGTCCTCCGTGAGGCCAAGGCGCGCGGTGTCCGCGTGACGGCCGACGTCACCCCGCACCACCTGACCTGGACCGACGAGGCGCTCGTCGGCTACCGAACCAACGCGAAGGTGCTCCCGCCGCTCCGTGAGGCCTCGGACCGCGACGCGCTCCGCGCTGGCGTGGCCGACGGCACCCTCGACTGCATCGCGACCGACCACGCGCCGCACGCGCCGCTCGAGAAGGACTGCGAGCTCGACGAGGCCGCGCCTGGGATGAGCGGGCTCGAGACCGCGCTCCCGCTCGTCCTGCGCCTCGTCCGCGACGGACACCTGCCGCGCGCCCGCGCGCTCGAGGCCCTCGGAGTGGCGCCGGCGAAGGTGCTCGGACGCGAGGCGCGGGTGCTCGGCGGCGCCGACGTCACGGTCATCGACCCCGCGCTCGCATGGCAGGTCGAAGCCGGCGCGCTGCGCTCGAAAGGCCACAACACCCTGCTCCTCGGCGAGCCCGTGCAGGGCGCCGCGCGTCTGACGATCGTGGGTGGCAAGGTCGCCTTCGCGCGCTGACCTGCGGCCCGTGGCGATCTGCAACGCCCGCGGGCAGAGGGGCTAACGACTGCGCTCGCCGCCTCGCCGCAGCCAGAGCTCGAGGATGACCCCGTCGTCGATCTCGAGGAGCGCGTTCGCCCAGAGGACCCGCCGCGCGCAGTCGAGCAGGCGCACGCGGAACCCGCCCCGGGTGACCTCGAAGTCGCGCTCCTCGCCAGGCAGCACGACCTCGGAGGGGAGGAGGCGATCCTCGGACTCGGACGCGTCTCTCGAGACACCCGCGGGATCGATGTGCACGTAACAGACGGGCTCGTCGGTGCGGTTCCGGAGCCGGAGCACGCCCTCGGGGCCCGGGCGCGCGCGCGCGGAGACCTCCGGCAGGCACCCACCGGCCAGCGAGGCGAGCACGAGGAAGACGCCCGCCGCGGCTCGCGCCGCGACCCGCCTGAGCGCACATCGCCTGGCGGGCGGCACCCGTCCGCCGAGGCCGAGGCGGGGGAGCTCCCTGCGAGGCCCGCGAAAACGCCGCAGCGCAGTCACCGGAGCGAGGCATAGGGAGGCGCGGGAGGAAACGCGGGGGGTCCCCACCTCGGCTCGTGAGCGATGCGCGGCGCGTGCGGCGGACGAGCGCCTCGCGGCGCTCACGCCGCGGCTCGCTCCATCGACGCGACGAAGCGCTCGAAGAGGTAGCGCGAGTCGTGCGGACCGGCGGCGGCCTCGGGGTGGTACTGGACGCTGAACGCACGCTTCGACGGGACCTCGATGCCCATGCAGGTCCCGTCGTTGAGGTGCAGGTGCGTGAGCTTCGCGTCGGCCGGGAGCGAGTCGACGTTCACGGCGAAGCCGTGGTTCTGGGTGGTGATCTCGATCCGCCCCGTGACGAGATCCTTCACGGGTTGGTTGAGCCCGCGGTGCCCGAACTTGAGCTTGTAGGTCGTCGCCCCGATCGCGAGCGAGAGGATCTGGTGCCCGAGGCAGATGCCGAAGAGCGGCACCCGCCCGAGGAGCGCGCGGACGGCCTCGATGGCGTACCCCACGGCCGCCGGGTCGCCCGGCCCATTCGACAAGAAGACCCCGTCGGGCGCGAGCCCGAGGATGGTCGCGGCGTCGGTGCGGGCGGGGACCACGGTGACGCGACAACCCGCGTCGACGAGGCAGCGGAGGATGTTCCGCTTCATCCCGAGATCGAGCGCGACCACGTGGTGCCGCGGGCTCGCGGCCGGGCCCGGGCCCCAGACGCCGGTCCCCTCCGTCCACTCGTGGGTGGCGGCGCTCGTGACCTCTCCCGTCAGGTCCCGCCCGGTCATCGGCGGGGCGGCCTTCGCGAGCGCCAAGAGGCGCTCTGGATCCGCCGTCCCGATCGCGGCCATCTGGGCGCCGAAGTCACGCACGTGGCGCGTCACGGCGCGCGTGTCGACGCCCGCGATCCCGACGATGCCGTGCTCGCGCAGGTACTCGTCGAGCGTCCCGGTCGCCCGCCAAGAGCTCGGCGCCGGACAGAGCTCGTGCACGACGAAGCCCGAGAGGAAGGGTCGCGTCGCCTCCAGGTCTTCGGGGTTCACCCCGGTGTTCCCCATCTGGGGCGCCGTCATCGTGACGATCTGCCCGCAATAGGAGGGGTCGGTCAGGACCTCTTGGTATCCGGTCATGCCCGTCGTGAAGACCACCTCGCCGGTGGTCTCGCCGGAGGCGCCGATGGCCGTGCCGGAGAAACGGGTTCCATCGGCGAGGACGAGGTGCGCGTGCTGCATGAGCGCAGGGGATGCCGCGAGAGAGGCTCCAGATCAAGCGGACTTCGTCCGGTGGGCCGCTCGTCGGTCGAAGACCTGGTCTCTCCCCGACGCCGCCGCATTTTCGCCTCATTCGAGGGCCAGGCTCCCTGGGTGAGAACGACGGAAGCGCCAGCCGCGGACGCTGACACGCTGACACGACCGCGTGTCCGTCTGGGGACAGTGTGGCGAGCCACGGCTCCCACGCGGGGAAAGACCACGAGAAACCTCGCCAAAAGCCGGTTGGCACCGTCGTTGCTCAGCCACCCAGCGGACGGCGAAGCGGAGGAACCGACAATGACGACCGAGCGACGCGCGAGCTTCGAAGCAGCCCTCTCCCCCCACATGGACGAGCTCTATGGGACCGCCGTGCGCCTCACGCGCTCGAGGACCGAGGCCGAGGACGTCCTCCAGGAGGCAGTCCTGCGGGCCTGGGCCCACTGGGACAGCTTCGAGGAGGGTACGAACGCCCGCGCGTGGATGCACCGCATCCTCTTCAACACCTTCGTCAACGGGTGGCGTCGCCGCAAGCGCGAGCGCGAGGTGCTCGGCGCGGTCCGCGAGGACGCGGGGCGTGACGCGCACTGGGCCTCTGGCGAGCGCGAGCTCGGCCCCAGCGCGAGCGTGCTGCAGAGCGGCCTCGGGGACGAAGTGAGCGCCGCCCTCGACGAGATGCCCGCCGTCTTCCGGAGCACGGTGCAGCTCGTGGACCTCGGCGGCCGCTCCTACAAGGATGCCGCGGACATCCTCGGCTGCCCGGTCGGGACGATCATGTCGCGCCTGCACCGCGGTCGGCGTTGGCTGCAGCAGCGCCTTCGCGAGTACGCGGCGTCCGAGGGATACCTCGTCGCGTCGGCCGCCTGACGGCCGACGAGCTCGCCGTCCAGCGACCGCCAGGCGTGCAGCATCAGCCCAGGAGCTCGAGCGGCCCGAGATCGGGCCCGGCCACCAGGCCGAACGGGCTCCGCTCCTGGAGGTCGCGCGCCGACAGACCGAGCCCGACCGCGCGGACGCGCCACCCGTCGCGCTCGAACGAGAGCGTGGCGTCCGACGCGAAGATACGCGCGAGCCTCGGGCCCGCGAGCGGCGCCGCGCTGAAGCGGAGCGTGCTGGGCGCCACCCCCCAGCACGCCTCGGCGCGGAGCGGCGGCGGGGGCGCGTCGCAGCGCCCATCCGCGTCGATCGCGCTCACCTCGACGAGCGCGAGCGCGACGTCGCCCTCTTCTTGGTGGGCCCTCGCGGCGAGCGCCGCCCGCGACGCTTCGGGCAACCCGGGACCGAGCCAGACCCGCTGCGCCTCGAGCGCGCCGAGCACCCGCGCGATCAACGCCGTGCCCTCGCGAGTGGTCGGACCATCGCCCACGAACGCAGTAAGGCGCGCGGCTCCCAGCCCGGCAAGCCCAATCGATGCGAGGCCCCACGTCGAC
>JAHBWH010000281.1 GCA_019637115.1 Myxococcales bacterium
GACCGAGACCGAGACCGAGACCGAGACCGAGACCGAGACCGCGTCCGAGACCGAGACCGAGACCGAGACCGAGTCCGAGTCCGAGTCCCGCGTGCCGCGAATGTGGCACGCTGCGCGCATGCGAGTCCTTCTGACGGGCGCGACCGGCTTCCTCGGAGGCGAGCTCGTGCGGGCGCTTCGGGCGCGAGGGTGGGCGGTGCGCGCGTTCGCGCGCGCGACGAGCCGCACGGAGGCGATCGAAGCGCGCGGCGTGGAGGTCGTGCGTGGGAGCTTCGCGCGCCTCGAGACGATGACCCGCGCCGTCGAAGGCTGCGATGCCGTCGTCCACGCCGCCGGCGGTGGCATCGTCCGCCGCGTCGAGGACTTCGAGCGGATGAACGTCGCGACCACCAAGCAGCTCCTCGCCGCGGTGCGCCTCGCGGGAGGCACGGGCCGCTTCGTGCTCGTCTCGTCGCTCGCGGCGCACGGCCCATCGGCGCCGGCGTCCCCCGCTCGAGAGGCCGAGACGCCACAGCCACGCTCGCGCTACGGCCTCGCGAAGCTCGCGGCCGAGCGCGCGACGCTCGCGGAGGACTTCCCGGTGACGGTGATCCGACCCCCCGCCCTCTACGGGCCGGCAGAGCATCGGCTCGCGCCGCTCTTTCGCGCCGCGTCGCGGGGCGTGGTCCCGATGGTGCACCCGAGCGGCACCGTCTCACTCTGCAGCGGGGCAGACTGCGCCGAGGCCATCGCGCGCGCGATCGAGGTCGGCGCGTCGTCGCCGGTGCTCTTCGTGGCGGAGCCGCGGGTCTATGGGCGACGCGAGATGGTGGTGCTCGTCGGTCGCGCCGTCGGGCGACGCGTGACCGTCGTCCCGGTGCCCCTCCCGGCGCTGCGGGCCGTCGCGCACGCGGCGGAGGCCGCGGGGCGCCTGCGCGACGCGCCGGTCACGCTCACGCGCGACAAGGTCGCCGACCTCGCCTCTCCGCATCAATGCTGCGACCCGTCGCTCGCGATGGAGGAGCTCTATTGGGCGCCGCGCGACGACTTCGAGCGTGGCGCTCGCGCCATGGCGGCTGCGCTCGGCTTGGCGCGCGCGTAGGACGCGGCCCGACACGAGCGACGGCGTGTGGCGGCGCGGACATACCGCACCTGGGCACGTCCTCGCGCGACGCCGTCCTCAGGCCTCCTGCCAGGCGTCGCGGGTCAGGACGCGCTCGAGCACGTCCACCGCTGGATCGAGCGAGCGGTGGGTGAGCGTCTCCTTGCGCGCGACGGCGGTCAGCACGTAGCGGCGGTCCTGGACGTCGAGGGTGCGGTGCAGCGTGAGCCGGTCCGCCGCGTCGTGGACCAAGGTCGCGGTCGGCCGCGGCATGCCTCGTTGCGCGAGCCGGTCGCCATGGGAGAGCAGGAGCGCGCTCACGCCGGCGACCTCGTCGGGGTGCTGGGTGCCCGGGCTCGTGGCGAGCACGAGGCCGGCCTCGTCCGCCAGCAGGACGCCGGCGAAGCCGCCCTCGCGCGCGACCGTCGCGAGCAGGCGCGGCAGCTCCGGGCGCTTGTCGTCGCCCCGCGGCGCCAGAGCGCGTGCGAGCCGCGCCTGCTCGGCCTTGGGGTCGAGCTGGCGGACTATCTGTTCGAGGTGGTCGGCGCCGTCGCGACGCATCGACGACGCGAGCGTGTCGACCTCGGCGCGAACGCGCTCCGCCCAAGCCTCGTCGCGTGTCTCGACCGCCCGCGCGAGGGCGTCGAGGTCGGCGCGGATGCGGTTCATGCCCCCGAGGACCTCCGCGGCCGGCTCGGGGGAGGGCGCCCGCGCGTCCTCGAGCGCGCGCTCGAGCACGGCCGCCCGCGCCTCCGCGCCGCTCACCTCCCGGCGCAGGGCCTCGCGCGCCGCGCGCCCGAAGCGGACGCCCACGAGGTAGCCCGCGGCGGCGAAGACCAGCGACGCGAGCGCGGCGAGGGCGACGGCGAGCGCAGTCATCGAGACGCTCCTTCGTGGCAGCCAGGCACCCCGACCGGGAGGACTTCGACGCGCCGGTTGAGCGCGGGATCTCGGGTGCGCGGCTGGTGCTCGCCGAAAGCCTGCACCACGAGGCGCGTCTCCGCGACGCCGTGCCGGACGAGCTGGCTCGCGACCCGCTTCGCGCGCTGCTCCGAGAGGAGGAGGTTGTGGTGCGCGGGGCCGGCGTGGTCCGAGTGACCACGGACGAGCAGAGTCTCGTCGCGCGGCGCCGCCCAGCGCGCGAACGCACGCAGCCGCGCGAGCTCGGGGCCCTCCGGATCGCGATCCGCGCGCGCGAACGAGACGATCAACGGATCTCGACACGGCTCAGGCTCGCGCGCGGTGCTTGGCGAGGGGATGGAGGGTTGCGCCTCTGCTCCTCGTGGCTCGTGCGCGGACGGATCCGTCGTGACGTCCGCTCCGTCGATCGGCAGCGGGAGGGCGCTCGCGTGGAGCGTCGGGATCGGGTCGGGCGCGCGCCCACGACCTTCGGCGGCGTCCGTCGGTGGTCCATCCGTGGGCGCGAGCGCGGTCGCCGTGGCGTCGGCGCTCAGGGTGAGCACCGCGGCCACGAGCGCCACGCCGATTCCCGCGATCGCGGCGACGAGGGGCGCGGGCGCGTCTTCTCCGAGTACGTGGTGGTCACGCGCCATAGCCGAGCTCCTCGAGGCGTCGAATGTTCGCGTTCACCTTCGAGTCTCCGGGGCGGAGCGCGTGTGCGGCGACGAACGCGCGGTGCGCGTCGTCGAAGCGTTTGCCGAGCAGGGCGTCGACGCCGAGCTCGTAGAGCTCCTCGAAGGTCGCGCTCGACGTCGCGGGGACGGACGCCCGGCGCGCGGGCGCATCCACGGGGGAGGGGCCGTGGAGCTCGTCGGGGATCGCGTCGTCCGCCTCACCGCGTGATCGCCGCTCGTCGAGCTCGCGGATCGCGTCGAAGAGCAGGTTCTGCCAGCTCTCCTGGCGCATGTCGTCGACGGCGGGCTCCGCGCGGAGCGTGCGCACGGCGAGGTGCGCGTCCGGGCGGCCGATGGTGGCGACGGCGAGGCGCCGGAACGCCTCCGGTCCGGCGCCGTGGGCGTCGACGGCCGAGCGGACCTCGCCGACCCAGACCACGATCTCCCCGACCCGGCGCGTGCCGATCTCCGCGCGCAACAGGACGGAGTGCCGGCCCATCGCGGCGAGCTGAAGGTACTCGTCGAGCGAGAAGGGGGCGTGGTCGTCCGGGTCGGCGTCGGGGGAGGCGTTCGCGAGGTGGCCCTCGACGATCGCGCGCAGGCGCTCGATGGGGACGGGCTTCTCATAGACCTCGACGTTGCCCTGGCGAGGGATCCGACCTCGGAACGCGCCGACGTAGGCGGAGACGAAGAGCACCGGCACGCGCACGCGGCGCTGCTCGAGCTCGGCGAGGAGCTCGACGCCCGACCCGTCCGGGAGGTCGAGGTCCGAGAGGACGAGCTGAGGCGGGTGTACGTCGAGGGTGCGCACGGCGTCCTCGAACGTCCCCGCCGTCAGCACCTCCACGCCGGGGAGCTTGGCGATCCCGCGGGCGACCGAGGATCGCAGGATGGGCTCGTCTTCCACGATCAGCACGAGAGCCATCGTCAACCCCGTCGCGGGGGCACCCGATAGCTGTGCCCCATCACGTCGACCCCGCACTCGAGGTGGCTGATCCAGTCGAGGAAGCGCTGGACCATCGCCTCGCCTCGGAAGAGCGCGCCGTGCTGGGGCGCGATCATCGCCACGTCGAGCTCTCGCACCATGTCCGCCCACGCGCGCAGCGCGCGGTTCGACGCCATGTAGCGTCGGTGGAAACCCTCCATGAAAGGCAGGTGCGCGTCGAAGTCCGGGACCTCGACGTAGGACACGCCGAGCGACGCGCCGAGGTCACCCGTGTAGAGGATCTTCGAGACGGGATCATAGAGGTGGAAGTTGCCGCACGAGTGAAGGAAGTGTGCGGGAAGCACCACCATCTCCGCGTCGCCGAGCGGGAGGTACATCCCCTCGTCGGCGATGGGCTTCAGTCGGTCGGCGACCAGACGGTCCACCCCGAAGTGCGGCACGAAGCGAACCCACAGCTCCGAGCACCAGGCGTCGGCGTCGGTGGTCATCAGCCATCCGTTGACGGCCGCGACGATGTCGGGGTCTTGGTGCGAGAGGAAGATGTGGCGGAGCGTGCTCTTGCCGAGCAGCTTCCCCGTCGCGCCCAGCGCTTGCGTGTAGACCTTGTGCCCGCCGGGGTCGAGGATCATGCCCTCGTCGCCGTGGATCACGAGGTGTTGATTGGCCTGAACCGCGAGGCCGTGACCGTAGTCCTCGAGCAGGATGTTCCGGTGGCCGTCGCGGTCGTAGAGGACGCTCTCCGACATCAGAGCACCTTCCGGAGGTCGGCGACCGCGTTGCGCATGTCGAGGAAGATGAGGCCGAGCTTGGCGCTGGCGTTCGCGAGCACCAAGAGGAGCGTGCCGGTGCCCGAGGCGAGCATCACGGCGTAGCCGTAGGGGCCTCGGACGAGGACCTGCTCCACCTCGCCGCGCTCGAGCTCGGTCGCAGCGCGGGTCCCGAGGCTGAGGAGCGTCGCGCTCATGCCCGCGATCCGGGCCTCGTCGATGTGTTGGGGCAGCGCGCTCGCGATCATCAGGCCATCTTCGGAGATGAGCGCGCTCGCTTCCACGTCTGGGGAGCCGCTCTGGAGGGAGCGCAGGATTCGGTTGATGTTCTCGACTCTGGACATCGGTCGTCTTCTCCATGCCTGGGTCGTCTTGGTCGCGTCCCATGGCTCGACATGTCGTTGTGTTTCCCCTCCCCGAGCTCGGATGTGTTGGTGTCGTTGGGCTCCTGTTGTGGAAATGTGGAGAAGCCGTCGGTCACGGACGGAACGGGCGCGGGGCCTGTGAATGCCTCCGCGCGCTGACCGCCACGGGGACGTGGAGCGTCACCTCGGTGCCTCGCCCGAGCTCGCTCGCGATCTCGAGCCAACCCCCGACGGACTCGACCGTCCGCTTCGCGAGCGCGAGGCCGATGCCGCTCCCGCGCGGCTTGGTCGTGAAGAACGTCTCGGTGCAGCGAGCGAGCGTCTCGGGGCTCATCCCGGCGCCGTCATCACGCACCGCGACCTCGAGCATCGAGCCGTCGAGGCGTACCAAGACGTCGATGTGTCCGCCCTTCGAGGTCGCCGCGATCGCGTTGTGCAGCAGGTTGAAGAGGACACCGCGGAGCGCGGCGGCGTCGATCGGGAGCAGCGGCAAGGTCGGGATGTCCGCGCGCAGCTCGATCCCGGTGTCCTCCGCCGTCACCGCCATCACGCGGCAAGCATCCGCGAGCGCATAGTCGATGGCGTGGTGGGTGCCTCGGGTGCTCAACGAGCAGTCGCCCGCCGTGCCGATGCCCTGGAGGGTGAGCTGCGCGCGGCGGAGCTCGCCGAGCAGCGCGTGGAGCGTGGTGCGGAGCTCGCTTCCTTCCATCTCCTCGATCAAGACCTCGAGCGCGGTCGTCACGCTCGCGAGCGGGTTGCGGAGCTCGTGTAGGAGCGAGGGCAAGACCTCTCCGACTGCCGCGAGCTGCATCAGCCGATCGCGCTCGGCGCGCAGCGCCGCGTCCGCTTCACACGGAGGACATTCACTCGGGGGCTCGGTCATCGCCGGCACGACGCTGAAGCAACCGTCGTGCCCGTAGTTGGGGGCGCACTGGAATCCTGCAAATCAGCGCGATTTGGGTCGAAGAGCGGTCTTCGCGGCGGAGGGCGCGCGCAGATCCTGCACCGAGCGCACCTCGCGCGTCGCAACTCTCGCGCGTCGCGCGTCGCAACTCTCGCGCGTCGCAACTCTCGCGGGTCAGGTGCTCTCGAGCGTCACTCTCGCGCGTCACGTGCTCTCGAGCGTCACGACTCTCGCGCTCGACGCTTCACAACTGATCCGCACCCACTCAACGGCGCGCTCTCATCTGCGCACTCCGCCAGGCCCCAGCAGGACCCACTCACGCGGCGCCCGCTCACCCGCGCCCGTGCGCGTTGCGAGGGCGTCACGACTCTCACGACCCGTCGCTGACGCGGCTCAGCGCCCGGCGCGAACGATCCGATCGACGAGACGCCGGTACTCGGGCCGACGACGGCGTAGCGCGAGGGCGAGCCGGGCCCAGGCCTCGGCGCGGTCGAGCTCTCCCTCGGCGAGGGCGTCCTGCGCGATCTGGTAGGCGACGTGGGGGTTGTGGCCGTGCGCGAGCGCGGCCTCCCAGAGGAGCTGGTGCCGGGCTGGCCCGCGCTCCGCGCGCGCCTGCGCGAGCAGCGCGTCCGAGCGCTCCCTGTCGCGACCGAAGCTCAAATCGTCGGGCATGAAGCTCGCGGGCGCGGGCGGCCTCGCGCGCTCCGCGCGCGCGGAGCCATCCGCAGGAGCGAGCGCCGCGCTGGTAGGGGCCGTCGTCGCGGTCTCTCGGGGGTTCGTCGCGACCTCCGGCGCCGTCGCGGTTTCGGTGCGAGCGTCGCCAGCGCGCGGGTCGCCAGCGCGCGGGTCGCTAGCGCGCGCGTCGCCAGCGCGCGGGTCGCCAGCGCGTGCCGTCGCAGTGTCGTCGGAGCGCGCGGCGGTGTCGTCGGAGTCCGCCGCAGCGGTGTCGGCGGAGGTGTCGCTCGTGTCGTTCGGCGACGAGCGGTCCACCCGATCCTCCGCCAGAGGCTCGGGGGAATCGGGCGCGTCGGGTGAGGCCGGCCGCTCGGTGCTCGCCGCCTGGAGGCTCGAGGCGAGCGGGATCAACGCGGCCGAGGCCTCGACGGTCGGGGCGCTCGTCGGGGACCCTGGTGTGGGGCGCTCGCGGAGGAGCGACGTGCGCCACGCGAACGCGCCTGCGGCGATCGCGCCGAGCATCGTCAAGAGGGCGAGCGCCCGAAGTCGGGTCGTTCGCCCCGCGATCGCCCGAAAACGATGGGTGTCGTCGCGGTCCTCGCGCGCGAGCTCGTCGTGGGCGGGCGCCCGGTCGAACGGGGCGTGCGCAGGTCGCGCCACACCACGACGCGCTGCCTCCTCGCCGTGATGCATTGGCCGACCAGACGACGGGGCCAGCGGCGGGGGAGCCAGCGGCGGCGCGGGTCGTGGCGCTGCCTCCTCGCCGTGATGCATCGGCCGACCAGACGGGGCCAGCGGCGAGGGAGCCAGCGGCGGCGCGGGTCGTGGCGC
>JAHBWH010000282.1 GCA_019637115.1 Myxococcales bacterium
CCACTGGAGGGGGTCTTTTCGAAAGACCCCAGAAAGAAGAAGCAGTCCGTTGAAGGACTCGAAGAGTTCTTCAACGGGCTGTTAGAGCCTGGCCACTCCTGTGACGAAGTACCCGCGGGAGGGCGCGCCGGCGGCTCAGGCGCTCATCCGCACTGGCAAGCGTCGCCGCCCGAAGCGCGTACGCCCTGCGTCGAAGCGCCCGGGGATCACCGTGCCGCAGCGCGCGCACCGCCCGACGTCGTCGACGCACCCGCGCCGCGTGGCAGGCGCGTCGGGCTTCACGTGCATCGCCAGCAACTCGTACCAATCGCGCGCGATGACCGCCTCGTCGCAGCTCGGGCAGCGCGTGACCTCGCCCTCGGGGTCGTGGACGTTGCCCGTGTAGACGTAGCGCAGCCCGTTCTGGAGGCCGATGCGGCGCGCGCGCCGGAGCGTGTCGGGAGGCGTACCGGGGGTCTCGCGCATCCGATAGTCCGGGTGGAACGCGCTGAAGTGGAGCGGCACGTCGGGCCCGAGCTCTTCGGCGACGAAGCGCGTGAGCGCGTGGAGCTCCTCGTCCGAGTCGTTCTGGCCCGGGATGAGCAAGGTCGTGATCTCGGTCCAGACGTCGGTCTCGTGGACCAGATACCGCAGCGTGTCCTTCACCGGCTCGATCTCCGACGCCGTGAGCTTGCGATAGAATTCGTCGGTGAACGCCTTGAGGTCGACGTTCGCGGCGTCGATGTGCGCGTAGAGATCGCGTCGCGCGGCGTCGCTGATGTAACCTGCCGTGACCGCGACCGCGGCGATGCCGCGCTCGTGGCAAGCGTCGGCGACGTCGGTCGCGTACTCGAGGAAGATCGTGGGGTCGTTGTAGGTGAACGCGACGCTGCGACAGCCGAGGCGCTTGGCGGTCTCGGCGATCTGCTCGGGGAACGCCGCGTCCGAGAGGGTCTCCACCTCGCGCGACTTCGAGATGTCCCAGTTCTGGCAGAACTTGCAGGCCAGGTTGCAGCCCGCGGTGCCGAAGGAGAGCACCGACGAGCCTGGGTAGAAGTGCGCGAGCGGCTTCTTCTCGATAGGATCGACGCAGAAGCCCGAGGAGCGGCCGTAGGTGGTGAGGACGACCGCGTCGCCTTCCCGCTTGCGGACGAAGCACATGCCGCGCTGCTCGTCCTGGAGCTTGCACTCTCGCGGGCAGACGTCGCAGACGAGGCGCCCGTCGGGGGCGGCGTGGAAGTGGCGCGCCACGTGGTGGGGATCGGGGGAGGTCATGATCGGGGGCGGGAGGGGACGGGGCTCGGTCGGTCGGGATGAGGCTCGGCGTGCGAGGTCACGCGGTATCGATAGATCTCGAGGTCGGGCGCCCAGAAGCCGGGTGCCAACCCGGCCTTGCGCTCGAGCTCGCTCAAGAACATCCGGGGCTCGGGGATCGACTGCCAGACCTGCGGCAAGAAGGTCCCGCGGCGCCCCCGCCAGGAGAGCACCCAGCCGTGCTCGAAGGGCACGAGGAGGTCGAGCAGCGCCTCGCGCGAGCGAGTGTAGACGCGCTCGAGGGGCGAGAGCTCCGAGACCTCGACCACGAGCGAGGGCGCGTCGCGCGCGTCGATCGCGGGCGCCCGCGGGTCGCGCAGGGCCGCGGCGACCGCGTTCTCGCAGACGTCCTCGTAGAGCGTGCGACGCGCCTCGAGCGATCCGGTGCAACCGTGCAGCTCACCCGTCTCGCGATCCCGCAGCGTGACGAAGACGGCGCCCGGCGCGCGGAGCCACGCCTCCTCGACGCGTGGCGGGGCGAGCTTCGCGCCCGGCACCCCGAGGGCGACCTCGATGGCCGCGCGCGCGATGCTCGTCAGCCGCTCGGAGCTCGTCTGTCCCACGATGGGCGCGTGGTGATCGGGCTCGTAATAAGCGAAGGCGCCGTAGCCCACGACCTCGTCGCGCGCGCCCGCAGTGTCGCCGGACGTGCGCAGGTCGAGCGGGACGACCTCGAGCTCTCGGGCCTGCGCGACGAGCGCGAGACCAGCGAGCGCGCGGGCCCCGCACGCGCGCTCTCCTTCGAGGGCCACGTCGTGGGCCACGATGCGCGCCGCGGTGTCCCGATCGACGCGCCGCGCGACCTCGTAGGGGAGGTAGTGCGAGAGATCCGTGGAGATGAGGATCACCGTCTCGTCCCCGCCCCAGAGCGCGGAGAGGACACGCGCGACGTCGTCGGCGGAGGCGTCGCCGACCACGAAGGGCGCGACCGTCACGTCTGGCCCGAGCACGCGCAGCACGAAAGGCAGCTGCACCTCGAGCGAGTGCTCGTAGGCGTGCGCGAGCGCGTTGCGCGGCACCCAGGGCACCAGCTCGCGGAGGCGCTCGTCCACGCGGAGCTCACCGAGCGGTGTGGCGAGCACCTCCGCCTCGGGGATCGCGAGGCCCCGCACGGGGACGCGGTGCGCGGGGCCGAGGAGCACGACCCGCCGGATTCGCCCGCGCGCGGGGCGGAGGGTGGCATACGCGCTGCCCGCGATCGGGCCGGAGTAGACGTAGCCCGCGTGGGGCACGACGAGCGCCTTCGGCACCCGCGGATCGGCCGGACCCGCGCCGACGAATGCATCGACGGCGTCGCGGAGGGTCGCGGGGTCCCCAGGGTAGAAGGTGCCGGCCACGGCGGGCGCTCGTACGGCTGCGTGCATGGATCCCACGAGTAATCACCGGCCGTGCCAGCACAAGCGAGCGCACGGAAACCCGCGCAGCCCTTGGAGAATGGATCCTATCGACGTGTCACCGAGTGAGCGGACCACGCGGGCGCTGCGCGAGACGCACGAGCGCCTCGCAGGTTCTGCATGCCTCGGCAAGCGGCTCAGACGAGACGAGCAGCGCGCCCTGACGCGCTCAGCGGGTGCCGCACGAGCGCGCCCTCGAGCGTCGCGCCATCGCGGCTCAGGTAGAGCGCGCCCTCGCTGACCGTGAGGCCCCAACGCTCGTGCCGCTCGAGGTCGCGCTCGAGCGCGTCCAGCAGCTCGCGCGGGAGCTCCCAGACCTCGATCTCCTCGCGTCGATGGACGACCGCCTTGTCGAGCTCGCGGAGCAGCATCGAGGGATCGCCGTAGGTGTAGACGAGCGTCCGCGCGCCGAGCTTGGACGCGCGGTGGAGGCGCTCGGCGGAGGGCTGCCCGACCTCGATCCACGCCTTCACGTCGCCGCGCAGATCCTTGATCCAGACCGCGGGGTCCTCGGCGGTCGAGAGGCCCCGCCCGAAGTCGATGCCCTCCTCGTATTGGAGGGCGTACGCGAGCACGCGCGCGAGCATGCGGCGCTCGTTCTCGGAGGGGTGCCGCGCGACGCGGAGGTCGAGCGATTCGTAGACCCCGCGTTCCACGTCCGAGAGCTCGATCTGAACCCGATACATCGTCGCGCCGAGCGCCATGGGCGGCATCCTCGCACGAAGCCGCGGCCCCGTCGCGCGCTCGTGGCTATGCTGCGGCGATGCTCGACGACGACTTCGATCCGGACGCCGCGGTCTCGCTGCCGATCGACGGCGTCCTCGACCTCCACACCTTCGACCCGCGCGAGGTCGGCGCGCTCGTGCCCGCGTGGCTCGACGAGTGCCGCGCGGCGGGGCTGACCGAGCTGCGCATCGTCCACGGCAAGGGCAAGGGCGTGCTTCGCCGGACGGTGCACTCGCTGCTCGAGCGACGGGATGACATCGCGTCGTTCGCGCTCGCGCCGAGCGATCGCGGCGGTTGGGGTGCGACCGTCGTCGTCTTGAAGCCGTGAGCGCGCCCCCCGTCAGAACCGGTCGGCGAGGCCGCTGTCGCGGTCGACCGGGCGGCGGACGGCCTCGGCGACGAGGTGGCGGGGCCCGTAGAGAAGCACCCCCTTTCGGGCGCGCGTGATCGCGGTGTAGAGGAGCTCGCGGGTGAGGAGCGGGATCGGCTCGTCGGGGAGGAGAATCACCACGCGCTCGTGCTCGGATCCCTGCGCCTTGTGCACCGTGATGGCGTGCGCGAGCTCGAGCACGCCCTGGACCGTCTCGATGGGGAACGCCGCGAAGCCGCTGCCACGTCGGAAGACGGCGTGGCGGCGCGGCGGCGCGCCGTCCGCCGCCACGAGCAGCACGAGCCCTTGGTCGCCGTTGTAGAGGCCTCGCTCGTAGTCGTTGCGGGTGACGAGCACCGGCTCGCCGAGCGCGAAGCGCGGCGCGCGGCCCCCGCGCGGCGGCTGGCGCGCGAGGTGCCGGGTGTGCGCGAGCTCGTTGAGGGCGTGCACGCCCGTCGAGCGGCCGCGCGTGAGGCAGAGGAGACGCCCTCGCTCCACGTCCGCGAAAGACGTCGCGAGCCGCGCCTCGTCCCGCGCGGAGAACATGCCGTCCACCGTGTCGAAGCGGCGCGAGAGCGCGCTCGCGTCTCTCGCGCCAGCGAACGCCTCCCATCGCGCGAGCAACGCGGGGAGGTCGCTCGAGGGAGGGCGGCCGTCCCCCTTCGCGCCGCGCGGCTCGACGAGCTCCACGCCCTCCCCCGTCCACGTGTCGAGGGTGACGGCCCGGAGCTCGCGGAGGGTGCCGTCGACGTCGCCCGCGTTCACCCGCCGGGCGACGCCGAGGACGTGTGCGCCAGCGGGGTCGCGGGGATCCATGCGGTAGCTCTCCGTGAGCCGCGCGACGCAACCAGACGGCCCGAGCGACGCGACGAGATCGCGGAAGACCGCCCCCGCGTCGACCGAGGGGAGCTGCTGCGCGTCCCCGAGCAGCACGAGGCGGGCCTCCGGAGCGAGCGCGCGGAGGAGCCGGTCGACGAGCGCGACGTCGATCATCGAGCTCTCGTCCACGAGGACCACCTCCTCGCCGAGCGGGTTGCGCTCGTGGTGACGCCACCGCCCGGTGGTCGGTGAGTAGCCGAGCAAGCGGTGGAGCGTCCGGCTCGGCGGGCAGTGGTCGCGCAGGCGCGCGTCTTCCTCGGAGGGATCCTCGATGCCCGCGAGCGCGCTGGTGATGGCGCCGCGCATCCGGTCGGCGGCCTTGCCGGTCGGCGCCGCGAGCGCGACGCGCTCGACCTCGACGCCGAGCCGGACGAGGACCCGCAGCATCGAGACCACGATGCTCGTCTTGCCCGTGCCCGGCTCGCCGCTGACGAGCGCGAGGCGGCCACGACAGGCCGCGCGCACCGCCTCGATCTGCGCGTCGCTCAGGCGAACGCCACGCGACGGCCGCGCGAGCACGTCGGCGAGCGCCACCTCCACCGCGTCGGCCCCAGGCGCTTTGCCCGACCCGGCCTCCGGCTCCGCCGCGATGCGCGCGCGGACGTGCTCGGCGATGCGCCCCTCGAGCGCGTGCAGCCGCTGCGAGGCGAGGAACGCGCCGTCGACGATGAGCGGCGAGCGCGCGCCATCGCGACCGACCCACGGCGCGAAACGCTCGGGTGCGCGGGCGAGCGACGCCGCCAGCTCGCGCTCGGGGCGACCGAGGCCCAGGAACGCGAGCGAGGCGTCGAAGCGCGGGCCAGCGAGCGGCAGGCGCGTCGAGCCTCGCGCCTGCGCGAGCCGAAGCGCGGCGACGAGGTGCACGAACGCGCGGAAGCGGCGCTCGACGGGGTCCGTGTCCGTGGCCGGGTCCGTGTCCGGGTCCGTCGCCGGGTCCGTGGCCGTGGCCCTCGCCGGGTCCGTGGCCGCGTCCGCGTCCGTGTCCGCGTCCGTGTCCGCGTCCGTGTCCGCGTCCGTGTCCGGGTCCGTGTCCGGGTCCGTCGCCGGGTCCGTGGCCGTGGCCGTCGCCGGGTCTGTGGCCGTGGCCGTCGCCGGGTCCGTGGCCGTGGCCGTCGCCGGGTCCGTGGCCGTGTCGTCGTCGAAGAGGCCGTGATCCGCCGCCCAGACCGCGAGCTCGAAGCCGAGCGCGAGCTCGGCCTCGTCGAGGTCCAGGTCGGCGGCGTGCGCGACGAGCGTTGGCGAGAGGCCCGGTCGACAGCGACGTCCCGGGTCCTCGCGCCACGGACGATCGGACGCGCCTGCGCCGTCGATCCCGAGCGCGACGCGCGCGGTCCCGCGCGGATCGAAGGGCGAGGCCCCGTCCTCTCGGGCGCTCATGCCTCACCCCCTTGCCGCTCGAAGGGGAGGAGCGGGTAACCCCAGGGCGCGTCGCTCTCGCGGAGCTCACGCTCCCAGGCGACGACCTCGTCGAAGCGGGGTCGCTCGAAGACGACGCCGCGCGCGTCCTCTCCACGCCCCATCGCACGGAGGAAGCAATACAGCAGACCGCCGAAGCGCGCCTCGTAGTCCGCCTCGTCATGGACACCGAGCAAGCGCACGACCCCGAGCGTGTAGAGCCGCGCTTGCAGAGCGTAGCGGGTGCGCACCTTCTCCTCGAGCGCCTCCCACCCCTCCTCGGTCGCCACCCGGTCGCTCTTCCAGTCGAGGAAGTAGGTCCGCGACGTGCCGTCGGGCCCCGCGTGCTCGAAGACGAGGTCGATGACGCCACGGATGACGCCGCGCCCGATGGTGAACGGGCGCTCGACGCGCGGCCCCTCGTCATGTGCGTCGCGCGAGTCGCTACTCGGGTCGGGCAGGCGCGGATGCCAGCGCTCCGGCACCGGGAAAAAGAAGCTCATCTCGCGCGCGACCCGCCCGACGAGCGCGGCGAAGCCCTCGTCGAGTCGCGCGTCGCCGAAGCGGAGGGGCGCGCGAAGCGCACGCCAGATGAGCTCCTGCGCGAGCGGGACGGCCGCCTCGTCGACCCCCGCGCGCCGCGCGTGGGTGCGAAAGAGCCCCTCGACCTCGGGCCTCGCGCGCCACTCCTCGAGCGGCCGACGGACGCCCGCGAAGTCGAGGTGCTCGAGCACTGCGTGGAGGAAGACACCCGTCGACGCGCCGCCGACCAGCGAGTCGGCGACGTCTGCGGGCGCGGGCGCGTCTACGCTCCGAGAGGAGTCCGGGTCCGAGTCCGAGTCCGTCTCCGAGTCCGTCTCCGAGTCCGTGTCCGTGTCCGAGTTCGTGTCCGTCTCCGAGTCCGTCTCCGAGTCCGAGTCCGAGTCCGAGTCCGAGTCCGAGT
>JAHBWH010000283.1 GCA_019637115.1 Myxococcales bacterium
TTGCTGCCGAGGATGCGGCGGACGCCCTTCGACGAGCTCGTGAGCAGGGCATCTCGCGCGACGTTGCCTCCCAGGCTGGCGAGGTAGAGGTCCTGCCCGTCGCACGCGACGCGTCGGACCGAGACCTCGCCGCCGCGCAGGAGCGGTGGCAACGGCATGCCGACCGTCCGCGGGACGAGCGGCGCGATGGCGCCGAGCTCCTCGCAGACGCCGTCCTCACCTGACGCCGCCACCACGAGCCCGTCCGCGTCCGCGAGCACGAGGGCCTCGATCCTCCCGTGCTCGCGCGTGTGCTCGAGCTGGTAGCGAAGGGCCAGGTGTCGCTCCGTGCTCCGTCGATTTCGGCGTTCTTGCAGCATCCACATCATCGTCGTCGGCTCCCGTAGGTGCGTGTAGGACATGACGGTACATGCGGGTGATCTCCGTGGGCCAGTTCTTGCGCCGTCTTGGTGGCACCTTCGGGCTGTTCGCTGGACGTGGCGGTCCGATCTGAGGGAACCTCCGTTCGATGAGGCTCGCGGACGTGGACGAGCAGTTGGACGCGCTGGGGATGCCCGAGAGCCCCGTGCAGCCGTGGCGACGCGAGGGCGTCGACCTCGCCGAGGTCGACCAATGGCTCTCGGCGCTCGAAGAGGGACGCCCTGGATCGGGGACGAGCACCGTCGAGAAGCCGGCCCGACCGGCCGCTCCGCCGAAGGTGGCGCCACGCGTCCCTCCCGTCGCCCGGCCTGCCTCCGCGGCCCCCGCCGCCCCGCGATCAGCCGCAGCGGCAGCGCCGAGCGAGCCTTCGCAGCAACCCGCCATGCAAGCTGCCGCCGCGCCCACCCAAGCGGCGCTGTCGGAGGCTGCGCTCTTCGACGACCTCGCGGACGACGATGCGCGCTTCGAAGCCTCGGGGGGCGGGCTGTCGGACCTCTTCGAGAGCGTCGAGGAGGCGGCCCAGCCCGACGACGCAGGGAGCGCGGGCATCGAGGCTCTCTTCGGAGAGGACACGAGCGACGTCGATCTCGCCGAGGTCGAAGGCGCCGGCGCGCTCGAGGGCTTGTTCGACGACGAAGAGCTCTCGGTCGAGCCCGCGTCCTCCGCCCAGGATCTGGCGAGCCTCTTCGAGGAGGACGACGAGAGCCTCGATGCGCTCTTGTCGGAGCCTCCACCCGCCGCTGACGGGGGTACCTCGCTCGAGGGGCTGTTCTCCGAGCCGCCGGGAGCGGCGGCTGAGGCCGAGGCGGAGGAAGAGGCCGAGGAGCACACCGCGCTCTTCTCGGCGGCCGATGTCGCCGCGATCCGCCGGGCCTCTGACGCGCCACCCGCTCTCACCAGACCGGCCGACGCGCTCCTGTCGCCCCCTCCGCCGCCTCCTCCGGCGCCGGCGCCCGTCCTCGAGCTCGACGATTTCGAGCTCTTCATGGACGACGAGGACGAGGAAGGCTCCGAGGCCGCCGTGGCCCCGGCCGAGAACGAGGACGGGTCGAGCGACGATGCGTCGAGCGATGACGGGGACGAGGGCGAACCGAAGAAGGGCTTCTTCAAGAAGCTCTTCGGCTGAGCACGCACGAACGCGAAAGGCCCCGCCGGAGCGGGGCCTCTCGCGCGAGCCGAGTCGCCGGTTCGCTCAGAAGTAGAAGTGCATGCCGAGCGAACCAACGGCCCCGACCGAGGTGTCCGAGGTCTGGCCGGTCACCGGGTTCACGAACTCCGGAGCCCCGAAGCCGACGCGCTCGCGGATGAACGCGCGGAGGTCGGCGCTGAGCGCGAATCCGGGGGAGAGACGCCACTCGAGGCCGAAGCCGACCTGCGCGCCGAGGTGGGCCATCTGGCGGGTCATGTCGCGGCCGTAGCCGGTGTGGAAGCCGTCGACCGCCGAGTAGCCCACGTGCATGCCGGTGAGGAAATAAGCCTGCACCCGGCTCGCTCGCGGGAGGAAGAAGAGCATGTCGAAGGAGACGGGCACCTCGAAGCGGCGCATGTCGTTGTAATCCGAGCCGCCGAAGGCGCCGACGCCGATCTCGAGCCCGAAGATCCGCGAGGGGCGGAAGCGGAGCCCCGCCTGGATGCCGCCCATCTGGACGTCGCTGCTGAGCATCGTCGCCATCCGCGCGGTGAGACCGACCTTCCGGTTCTGCCACGGCTGAACGAGCCGATAGCGGGTCGGGCGGTGGTGCTCCACGACGACGACGGTCTCGTGATACGCGGGCTGGGGCTGGACGAAGACGGGCTGCGGGGGCGGCGCCGGCGGCGCCGGCTGCACGACGACCACGCGACCCCTGGGGGCGGGCGGCTGGTGCTGCACCACGACCACGGGCGGCGGAGGCGCCGGCTGGGTCACGATGACCTGCTGGTGACGGCGACGTCCGAACGAGATCGACGCCGACGCGGAGAAGCTCGCGTCCGCGCAGACGATGGAGTCGTCGTCGCACTGCGCCGACGCGCGCGGCAACGCGGGCAGGGCGAAGGCGGCGGTGAGGGCTGCAACGGCGAGTGCTCGGTTCATCGGGGTCCTCATGGTTTGGCTCGTCTGGTCCACCTACGAAGCAAGACGGGTGCCAATGCGGCCGTATTCGCCGATCCCCGTGGATCGTGGGTTTTCAGCGTACCACAGCCGGGCCAGACGGCCCGATCCGGCGTTCGCCGTGAAGGCGTGTTCACGCTCGGGAGGACCGACGCTTCACGGCTGGATGCGCGCGAGCGGCCGAACCTCGACGTGGGGGTCGAGCTCTTGGTGCGAGAGGACGACCACCTTCGGCAGCTCGACCTCGAGCAGGCGCCGCAAGAAGCGGCGGACGTCGGTCTGCGTGAGCACGACGCCGCCCTCGGGGCAGGCGCGGCGCACCGCGCCGACGACGTCCCGCGCGACGTCCGGCGGGAGCGCGAGGTAGGTCCCGCCGCTTGCGCTCCGCTGGACTCCGTCGCGGACCGTCTCCTCGATCATCGGGTCGAGCAGGAAGACCGAGAGCGCGCCGTCGCGTGCGTGCCGGTGGGTGATCTGTGGGCGCAGCGCGGCTCGCACGCGCTCGGTGAGCTGCTCGGGGTCCCGCTCGGTCGCGGCGTGGACGGCGAGCGCCTCGAGGATCTCGCGCAGCGGCCGCACGCTCACGCCCTCGTCGACGAGGCGGCGCAAGACGTCGGCCAAGAGCGCGAGCGGGACGGGCTTGGGCACGACGTTCCGGACGAGCGCGGGGCTCGTGCGCTCGAGCTGATCGAGCATCGCCTGCGTCTCTTGGAGACCGAGGAAGGGCGCCGCTCGGCGACGGACCTCGGCGCCGAGGTGCCGCGCGAGGACCGCCTCAGGCCCGAGCACTGGGACGCCAGCGCGCACGAGCGGCTCCTTCAGCGTGGGGTCCACGAAGGCCGCCGGTCCGAGGCCCGCCGGATCCGCGGCCTCGTGTGAGGGGACCCCGCGCTCCGCGAGCGCCGCCGCCGAGGCGAGCGCGAGCGCGGCGCCCTCCGCGAGCCTCCCGCGTGCCACGGGGATCTCGTGCAGCGAGATGACGTAGCCGTCGTGCGGCAGCGCGTTCGAGCAGGTCGCGCGCACCCGCGGCAGCGGGAGCCCGAGCTCGTCGAAGAGGGCGTCGCGCAGCGCCGGGATCTCGCGCGAGGTGAGCGCGAGGACGAGCGGCTCGAGGCCGGCGCCGAGCTCCACCCGAATCGGCTCCACGGCGGGGACCCGTGGGTCGAGCGCGGCCTCCTCCTCGCCCTCTGCGGCGGAGGTCGCCGGACGGGCAGAGACGCGGCGACCCACGACGAAGAGCGCTCCGGCGAGGACGAGGAAGGGGAGGGCCGGGAGGCCGGGGACGGCGGCGAGGAGGGCGAGGAAGCCCGCCGCGACGAAGAGCGCGCGCGGCTCGCCGAAGATCTGCCGGGCGACGTCGCCGCCGAGGCTCGAGTCCTCGCGCTCGGAGGCGACGCGCGTGACGACGAGGCCCGCCGCGGTGCTGATGAGCAGCGCGGGGATCTGTGAGACGAGGCCGTCACCGATCGTGAGGAGCCCGTAGCGCGCGAGGGCGTCGACGGCGCTCATGTCGCGCATCGCCATGCCGATCGTGAGGCCGCCCAGGATGTTGATGAGCGTGATGACGATGCCGGCGATGGCGTCGCCCTTGACGAATTTCATGGCGCCGTCCATCGCGCCATAGAACTGGCTCTCGCGCTGGAGCTCGGCGCGCGCGACGCGGGCCTCCTCCTGCGACATCGACCCGGCGCGGAGCTCCGCGTCGATGCTCATCTGTTTGCCGGGCATCGCGTCGAGGGTGAAGCGCGCGCCGACCTCGGCGACGCGCTCGCTGCCCTTGGCGATGACGATGAACTGGATGAGCGTGAGGATGAGGAAGACGACCGCGCCGACGACGTAGTTGCCGCTGACCACGAACTCGCCGAAGGCGCGGATCACGTCACCCGCGTCGGCCTGCAGCAGGATGAGCCTCGTCGAGGAGACGTTGAGGGCCAGCCGATACAGGGTCGTCAGGAGAAGCAGCGTCGGGAAGGACGAGAGCTGCAGGCCGCTCTTGAGGTAGACCGCGACGAGCAAGAGCAAGACGGCGATGGAGACGTTGCCCGTGATGAGCACGTCGAGCACTGGCGTCGGCAGCGGGACGATCATCATCCCGACCATCAGCACGACGAGCGCGGCGAGAGTGACGTCGGCGTACCGGCGCGCGGCGTCGGAAGCTCGGAGGAGGGCACCGGCCATGGCGCGTGTGTAGCACACGTTGTTTGTTCGCTACGCGCTGCGCGCTTCGCTCACGAGGCGGGGAGTGGGCTCCCCGCACCCCTCCTCCTTGGAAGCTTCCCTGCGCTTCGCTCCGGTCAGCGTCCTGCGGCTCACGGTCTTTGTTCGCCGCGCGCTTCGCGCTTCGCTCACGACGCGGGGAGAGGGCTCCCCGCACCCCTCCTCCTTGGAAGCTTCCCTGCGCTTCGCTCCGGTCAGCGTCCTGCGGCTCACGGTCTTTGTTCGCTACGCGCTACGCGCTTCGCTCACGACGCGGGGAGAGGGCTCCCCGCACCCCTCCTCCTTGGAAGCTTCCCTGCGCTTCGCTCCGGTCAGCGTCCTGCGGCTCTCTCGGGGGCTTCGCCCCCGGCCGAGGGGCCTCCCCCTTCGGCGTCGCGCGCTTCGCGCGCATCCGCTCGCCCTTCGGGCGATGTTTGTTCGCCGAGGCGGGGAGGCCCCCATGCGCTCGTTGGGTCCCGGCCGGCTTGCGTTGCCGTTTGGTGACGCTGCCTTTTGCTGCTCGTAAGGCTCGCCGTTCGCGGTCGGGGGCTGGTAGGCTGCCCGCCTCGTGATGATGGCACGGCCCCGAAAGCTCAAGCTCTCGCGTCGACGCCGCGCGCGTCCGAGGATCTTGGTGTGTACGCCCGAGATCACCGAGCTCCCCGAGGGCATGGGGAACGCGGCGAACTGGATCAGCGCCAAGGGGGGCGGTCTCGGTGACATCTCTGCCGGGCTCATCCGTTATCTGCACGAGGACGATCGCTTCGATCTCCACGTCGTATTGCCGAAGTACGAGCGCCAGATCCTCGGGCTCGGCGGGGTCGAGCGGCGCGAGCTCGACCTGCTCTCGCCGACCCTCCAGCGCAAGGGCGTCCACCTCGTCCGCGACAGCGCCTTCTCGAGCTCGCCCGCCGTCTACTCCGAGTCGGCCGCGCACCCGCGCGTTCAGCGGGCGCAGGCGTTCCAGCGCTACATCATCAACCAGCTCCTCGACGACCTGCAGCCCGAGCTCGTCCATTGCAACGACTGGATGACGGGCCTCGTCCCCGCCGCCGCGAGGGCCCGCGGCATCCGGAGCGTGTTCACCATCCACAACGTCTTCACCGAGCTCGCGAGCCCGCACGAGCTCGACCGCGACGGCATCGACGTGCGTCGCTTCATGACGAACCTCTACTTCGAGCGCTTCCCCGACGGCGTCTTCGAGAAGAACTGGCACGAGAACCGCGTCGACTTCTTGGCCTCGGGCATCCTCGCGGCGGACGTCGTCAACACCGTCAGCCCGACCTTCCTCGACGAGCTCGTCTCGGGCGCGTGTGACGAGATCGCGCCTGCGAGCGTCCTGCGGGCCCTCCGCGAGAAGCACGCCACGGGTCGCGCGTTGGGCATCCTCAACGCGCCGAACGACGTCATCGATCCGCGCAAGAGCCGGTGGGCGACGCCTTTCGGCTTCGGCGATGTCATGGCCGGCAAGCGTGACAACAAACGCCGGCTCCAGGAGCGGATGGGGCTCGCGGTCGACCCGAGCGCGCCGATCTTCTTGTGGCCCAATCGCCTCTACTCGCAGAAGGGCGTGGAGCTCCTCTTCTTGCTGCTGCTCGGGCCTCTCGCCAAGCGCATGCAGGTCGCGATCGTCGCCAACGGTGACGCGAAGACCGAAGAGCGCTTCGGCATCCTCTCGCTCGGCAGCCAGGGCCGCATTGCCCGGCAGCCGTTCAGCGAGGAGCTGAGCGAGCTCGGGAAGGCTGGCGCCGACTTCGTGCTGATGCCCTCGCTCTACGAGCCCTGCGGCCTGCCGCAGATGGAGGGCCCGCGCTTCGGCGCCCTCCCGCTCGTGCGCCGGACGGGTGGCCTCAAGGACACCGTGGTCGAGCTCGACCTCGACGCCGACACCGGCAACGGTTTCGCCTTCGACGAGTACGACGTCGGCGCGTTCTCGAAGGCGGTCGAGCGCGCGCTCGCGTTCTTCGCGCGCCCAGAGGCGGAGCGCGAGCGCACGCTGCAGCGCGTGATGCGCGACGCCTTCGACACGCACTCGCTCGCCCGAACCGCGCGTAATTACGTCGAGGTCTACGAGGCGCTCATCGAGCAGGCGGAAGCGCTCGCGTAGCGTTCGGGCGCCGCGTCCGCGTCTGTGTCCGACGTCGCTCGCATGAATCCGGGGGCGCAGAGCCGTCGTCGGAACCTCGTGGCACCGGGAGCCCCGCAAGACCATCGGCCGCGAAGGGCACCGGGAGGTCCCATCGAACGGATAG
>JAHBWH010000284.1 GCA_019637115.1 Myxococcales bacterium
GGGACCGATGACCGGGACCGATGACCGGGACCGATGGCCGGGGCCGATGACCGGGACCGATGGCCGGGACCGAGGGCCGGGACCGAGGGCGGGACCGATGGCCGGGGCCGATCACCGGGGCCGACGTCGATGCTCGGGACCGACGGCCAGGATCGGTGGAGTCAGCGCGTGATCTCGGTGCCGATACCGAGGTCCGTGAAGAGCTCGAGCAGGACCGCGTGGCGTGTGCGGCCGTCGATGATGTGTGCCTTCGTGACGCCCCCGGCCAGCGCGTCGAGCGCGCACGCGACCTTCGGGATCATCCCGCCCGCGATCACGTCGCGCTCCCGCAGGGCCTCCGCGTCCGATGCGGAGAGCGAGCTCAAGACCTCGCCGTTCTCGCCGCGCACCCCTTCGATGTCCGTCATCAAGACGAGCTTCCGGGCTTGCAACGCCTCGGCGACCTTCCCCGCCACGGTGTCGGCGTTCACGTTCAGCGACCGGCCGTCGCCGTCCACCGCGATGGGCGCGATCACGGGGATGAAGCCCGCCTCGATCAGCCGCCGCACGACGTCGGGGTTCACGTGTCGAACGGCGCCGACCCGGCCTGGATCGACCAGGGCGCCCGAGCGCGTCTTCATCGACGTCAGCCGCTCCGCGCGGACGAAGTTGTCGTCCCGTCCCGTGAGTCCGACCGCGCGGCCACCGTGGTTGCCGATCAGCGAGACGATCTCTTGGTTGATGCGACCGCCGAGCACCATCTCGACGACCTCCATCGTGCGGTCGTCCGTCACGCGCAGCCCCTCGAGGCGCTCGGAGACGACCCCCATCGCGGCGAGCGTCTCGTCGATCTGAGGGCCACCGCCGTGAACGATCACCGGGTGGAGCCCGACGTACTTCATGAGCACCACGTCCCGCGCGAAGCTGTCGCGCAGCGCGGGGTCGACCATGGCGTGGCCGCCGTATTTGAGGACGAAGACCTCTCCGTGGAAGCGGCGGATGTAGGGGAGCGCCTCGAGGAGAGTCGCCGCCTTGTCGACGAGCTGCTGCATTTCGGCGGCTGTATAGCAGCCCACGCGCGGGTCGCGACGCGACCGCGTCGGTTGCCGGCGAACGCGAGGACGAGGATCGAGGAGGGCGAGCTCGGCGTGACTCATGGCGCTCGTGTCACCTCTCCGCGTGAAGGTGGCGTGTCGCGGGGGTGACCAAGTCGGCCAGCCGCTGGCCGTGGCTGAGACGGCACCGACGCGACACCGCTTCGACGCGCCGACGGTGATGGCCCGTCACGTGGTCGCGATCGACCCGCGGACCACGAGCATGACCCTTGGGTATCGCCTGGTGAACGACACGGAGCGTCGCCGAGCGCGAGCGTCGCCCTGGACCTGAGCCTCAGTGCCCGCCGACGCTGGCTCCGGTTCCGATGACGATGACCGGGTCCGATGACCGGGTCCGATGACCGGGTCCGACGACCGGGTCCGATGACCGGGTCCGATGACCGGGTCCGATGACCGATGGCCGGGTCCGGGTCCGATGAACCGGGTTCGGTTCCGAGGGCCGGGTCCGGGTCTGAGGGCAAGGTCCTATCTACTCGCGGAAGGCGGCTTCGAGGATCGCGCCCGTGAACGACGGCCTCAAATAGAAGCCGCGCGGCCCTGTCCACTGCCAACCGCCCTCTGCGTCCGGGGCCAGCGTACGCTGGCGGCCGTGGGCGGCCTTCGGGCGCACTTGGAGGGCTTCGCCGAGGTGACCGGTGACTTGGTCCACGTGACCTTCGCTCACGAGGACGGCGACGCGCTCGTAGTCGGCGCGCAGGACCTCGACCTCCGAAGGCGTGGGCGACCAGAGGAAGGCCGTCCCGTAGCGGCGGTCGAGGAGGGGGCGGTCGGACGACTTGGCCTCGATCGGGACCCACAACACCCGCGCGAGCTTGCGCCAGACGGCGGTGTCCTCGAAGTCTCGCTCGGCGAGGTCGCCGAGCGAGAGCACGCAGACGTAGGTCGACTCTTGCGGTCGTCCGTCCGCAGAGACGGGGAGCGTCTTGAGCTCGACGCCGAGCCCCAGGAAGTCGGGCTCGTCGAGGCTCCCCGCGTCCGCGCCGAGGGCGCGCTCGGCGAGCTGCCCAGCCAACCCCTTCGTGCGACGCGGATCGTGGCTCGGTCGCTCCCCGAGCGCGCGCGCGACTTCCCCGACGGTTCGGCCCGCGAGCGCGCGGGCGCGCGCCAGCAGCTCCTCTTCGCTCGTGGGCGGCGTGATCACGCCCAGACGACACCGCGTGGCGGCCAACAGGTCAAGGGCGATGCGCCGCGGACGCGGTCATCGGACGCGGTCATCGGACGCGGTCATCGGAAGCGGTCATCGGACGCGGTCATCGGAAGCGGTCATCGGACGCGGTCATCGGAAGCGGTCATCGGAAGCGGTCATCGGACGCGGTCATCGGACGCGGTCATCGGACGCGGTCATCGGACGCGGTCATCGGACGCGGTCATCGGACGCGGTCATCGGACGCGGTCATCGGACGTGGTCATCGGACGCGGTCATCGGACGCGGTCATCGGACGCGGTCATCGGACGCGGTCATCGGAAGCGGTCATCGGAAGCGGTCATCGGGCGCGACCCCCGGCGGGCGCGCCGGCCTCAACCTGCTAGCGTTCGCGCCCCATGGCCGCGCCCCGACACCTCCGGACCCTCGAGGACCTCTCCTCCGCCGAGCTCCTGACGCTCGTTCAGCGTGCCGAAGAGCTACGAGCGCTGCGCGGCACGCCCGAGCACCCTCGACCCCTCGCGGGCAAGACCGTCGCCATCGTGCTCGAGAAGGCGTCGACGCGGACGCGGGTGTCCTTCGAGGCGGGCGTCGTCGACCTCGGCGGGTTCCCAACGACGCTCATCGCCCGTGACACGCAGATGGGACGCGGCGAGCCGCTCGAGGACACGGCGCGAATGCTGTCGAGCTACGTCCACGCGGTCGTCTTCCGTACTTTTGGGCACGAGCGCGTCGAGGCGCTCTGCGCCGCGTCGTCGATCCCCATCATCAACGGGCTCTCGGATCTCTTCCACCCCTGCCAGCTCCTCGCCGACCTCCAGACGATCTGGGCGGAGTGGGGACGGCTCGAGGGGGTCGAGGTCGCGTGGATTGGTGACGGCAACAACATGGCCCACTCGTGGATCCTCGCGGCCGGGATGACGGGGCTGAAGCTCCGGCTCGCGTGTCCGGAGGGCTACGACCCCGACCCCGCCGTGCTCGCGCGAGGTCGGGCGCGGGGTGCGGAGATCATGGTGGTGCGTGATCCAGCAGAGGCGGCCGCCAGCGCGGACGTGGTCACGACCGACGTGTGGGCGAGCATGGGGCAGGAGGAGGAGTCGGCGCAGCGCGAGCGAGCGTTCGCCGGTTATCTGGTCGATGGCGGGTTGATGCGCCGCGCGAAGGACCACGCGATCTTCTTGCACTGCCTACCGGCCCATCGGGGTGAAGAGGTGGCGGCCGAGGTCATCGATGGCCCCTGGTCGCGCGTGTGGCGGGAGGCCGAAAACCGGCTGCACGCCCAGAAAGCGCTGCTAGAGTTGCTCGTGCGCTGACACTCAGCCGTTTTCGCAAGCCGCCCTACTGGACGGCGCGCAGCGAGCGTAGGCTCGCGGGAGGGGGCCCCGCGGGGCTTCACGCCCCGTGGGGGAGGGGCTGGCGACCTGGCGACAGCCTCATAGGAAGCTGAACGGTCGCCCAGCCGCAGGGGTGCGGTGGTGACTAGAGCAGCCTCCTCGGTGGCCACTCGGCCATCCACCTGGGGTGCCGGTGGCCATTCGAGTGGTCACTTTGGCGACCTCTCGACCGACCTCCGCGTCCTCGACCTGGGAGGGGTTTCGGCGATCGGTCGCGAACCCGTCACGCGCGTGACGAGCGCGCGTCGCATCGGCGCGCAACTCGCGCCCACATCGACCGATGAGGCGCCCATCGGGCCCGTCCGCCCAGCATAACGCCAGGGGATCAGCGATGAATCAACCGCCGAGCGCCCCACCCGAGGGACGCTCGCTCGCGATGCCCGTACGACGCTCGAGGGGGTGCTGGTCGTTCAATCTCGAAATCGCGATTTCGAGAACGAAAACCGAGGCGCCGCAACCGCGGCATGGAAGGGGGGATCCTCGACGCGCGTTCATTCCTCGGTGGCCACCGCGATGGCCTCGGAACGCTCCCGGCACACGGCGTGCACCTCACGGAAGCACCGATCGCAGGGGCGCTCAGTCCCACTCTCTGCCCGCTACCCGAACGGGCATCCCCGACCCCTCCATCCCTGGCGGGAGGACCCCATGGCAAAGCAAGCACAGGCTCGTAAGAACACCAGCAAGGACAGCGCGACCGCGAAGGCGGCCGAAGACGTCGACGTGCTCGACCTCGATGGCGACATGGAGATGGACGTCGCGCCCGAGGAGCCCTCCAAGGAGGCGCTCGAGAAGGCGCGCGCCGACGCCGAGAAGGCGCTCAAAGAGCTCGAGCGGCAGGGCGCCGGCGACAGCACGCTCTCGCGCTACTTCCGCGAGATGGCGTGCCACCGCGTCCTCACGCCGCAGGAAGAGATCGAGGCCGCTCGCAACGTCGAGGAGCTCGAGATCGGCTACTGGGAGGCGCTGCTCAGCTACCCGCCCTGCTACGAGACCGTGGCGGCGGTGATCGAGCGCTGCGTGACCGAGCCGACGCCCGAGCTGACCAACGACCTCGGCGTGCTCCGCAAGCTCGCGAAGACGGCGAAGCGCGGCAAGCTCGGCAAGCGCCAGCAGGAGAAGTGGGACGAGTCGGCGAAGGCCCTCTCGACCGTGATGCGCGCCGTCGACAGCGACCGCCTCTTCGTGCAGGAGTCGGACAAGGCGGTGCACCGCCTCGCGGGTGATTACGCCACCGAGCGTGACCTCGAGGGCGACGAGATCCGCATCACGCCCGCCTTCAAGAGCTACCTCAAGGCGGTGGAGAAGGCGCAGCGCGCCCAGCAGCGCGCGAAGAACCGCTTCGTCGCCGCGAACCTCCGCCTCGTCGTGAGCATCGCGCGTCGCTACAACCGCGGCCGCCTCCCGCTCATCGACCTGATCCAGGAGGGCAACATCGGCCTGATGAAGGCGGTGGAGCGCTTCGACCACAACCGCGGTTACCGCTTCAGCACCTACGCCTCGTGGTGGATCCGCCACGCGATCAGCCGCGCGCTCGCCGACAAGGGCCGCGCCGTCCGCATCCCCGTCCACATGCTCGACACGTACAACCGCGTGGCGCGCGCGACGCAGGCGATCGCGACGCGGACCGGCAAGGAGCCGACGCCCGAGGAGCTCGAGAAGGAGACCGGCATCGCGGCCGAGAAGCTCGAGAAGATCAAGGGCTACTGGGCCGAGACCCCCTTCAGCCTCGACCGCCCCGTCAACGACGAGGATGGCCGCAAGTTCATCGACTTCCTCGAGCAGGAGAACGTCCCGACGCCCTACGAGCAGCTCGTGAGCCGCAAGTGGGCCGACGAGGTCCGGCGCCTGCTCGACACCCTCACGCCGATGGAGGCCCGCATCCTCCGCTGGCGCTTCGGCCTCGACGACGAGGACGAGCTCACGCTGAAGGAGATTGGCGACAAGTACAATCTCTCGCGCGAGCGCATCCGCCAGCTCCAGGAGCAGGCGCTGACGAAGATCCGTCGTCAGATCAAGGAGTGAGCATTCGCGGACACTGACCGGGTCGGTGTCCCATTCACGATCGGGAGAGCGGGGCCGCGCCAGGGGCGGTCCCGCTCTCGTTAATTTGGGGGATCCGTCTCGGGCTGCGTCTGGGACCGAGACCGAATCCGAGTTCGAGTCCGAGTCCGAGCCTGGACCCGAGACATCGCATGGTAGGGACGACGCGAGCCAACGCGCCTCAGCGCTCCACCGCCGGCGCGCGCGGCCCGTCGCCATAGGCGGCTTCGAACAAAGCCTCGGCCGCCTCGAGCATGCCGAGCCCTGGGTCCGCGATCAGCGCGTCCTCGACGGCCAGGATCCGACCCTCACGGCACGCCTCGAGCGCGCCTACGACGGGATGGCGGCAGAGGGTGGCGGCGCGGCTCGTGGTCGTGACGATCCACGGCGGCGCGAGCGCGAGGAGCTCCTCGGGCGCGTAGGACGGCCAGCCCTCGTGGCCCGCCTCGGCCGCGACGTCGACGAGGCCCGCCGCGACGAGGACGTCGTGGTAGTTCGTGCCGAGCGTCCCGCCGTAGAGCGCGCTGCCGTAGGGCCCGAGGTAGAGCGCGCGAAGTCGGGGCTGGTCGGGAGGGAGCCCCGCGGAGACACGACGCATTCGGGCCTCGACGCGCGACACGAGCGCGTCGGCCCGCTCGGGCACGGCGGTGAGGGCGCCGACGGCGCGCAGGTCCTCGAGCAACGAGTCGAAGCCGTGCATCGGCCCGAGGTCGAAGACGGCGACGCCTGCCTCGCGAAGACGCGCGACCGGGCGAGGGTCGCCCACGTTGCCAGCGATCACGAGATCTGGGCGGAGGCTGAGGATCGCCTCGACGTCTTCGAGGCGCACGACGCGCGCGAAGGGCTCGTAGCGCCAGGGCGTCGTCGAGTGACGCGCGCCGTAGTCCGAGAGCGCGACCACGCGCGAAGGCTCCACCAGCTCGAGCAGCGCCTGGTCCGCGACGGTCGACGCGCTGACGATGCGCGCGTAGCGCCTCGCCGGCACGGCCGTTCCCGTCGCGTCCCGCAGCGTCGCGGTGACCTCCGAGGTGGCGGTGACCTCGTCGCTCGGCGGGAGCAGCTCCACCCCGAGCGCGCTCGAGCAGAGCGCAGCGACGAGCAAGAAAGCGTTCAGGAGTCCGACCCGGGTCATGCCCCGCCCCTGGAGTCGAAGTCCCCTGCCCCTGCCCGTGCCCCTGGCCTCGAGCCGAAACGGGACTCGGACGTTCGAGACGAGCACGTGCACGCGGACGCGCACGCGCACGCGCACGCGCACGCGCACGTGGACGTGGACGTGGACG
>JAHBWH010000285.1 GCA_019637115.1 Myxococcales bacterium
GCCGCCCGCTCCGCGTGCGCGGCGGCGCTCCTCAGCCGGACGTTTACGCGCGCGGCCAGCAGGCGCGGGTCGCGCGCGAGCTCACGCTCGAGCGCCGCCGCCGCCTTGTCGAACGCTCGCAGGTCCTCGTCGTTCACGCGGGCCCCGCGATCGTGCATCATCCACCGCAGGCGCGCGCACTCGCGCAGGTCGGCGCCTTGCGCGACGGCGTCGTCCAAGATGCTCAGCACGTCCCGCAGCGCCCCGCCGCGATAGGCCGAGAACGCCAGGTGAAGCAGGCCATCGCCGCGGCGCTCGAGGCGGTCGAAGGCGCGGTGATCCCGGGCCGCCAGCACGAGCTCTTCGCCGGCCGACTCGAGCCCGACGAGCGCGTGGTGCAGCGCCTCCCGGGTGGGCGAGGGGAGGCGCAACGCGGCGTGCGGGGCACGCCGCGCGAGCGCGAGCTCCGCGAGCCGCGAGATGTCGGGGATTGCCATCTGCCGCAGCAGGTGCACGTCCTCGGCGCGCGGCGCCCCCACCAGCAGCTCCGCGCACGCCTCCATCGCGACGCGGAGCCGGCCCTGCAACGCGGACGCCCGGGACATGGCCCGAGGATCTCCCGCGACCGTGTCCGCGACGAGGCGTGTGGTCGCGTAGAGCTCCTTGAGCGCCGGGCTCGCGCCGCGCGGCGCGCGCGCGATGGGCTTCGCGTCCAACGCCGCGACGAGCGGCGCGATCACCTGCGCGACGGCTGCAGGCAATCCCTTCTGCGACGCGAGCGCACGCAGCGCGTCGTCGTCCCCACGCGCGAACGCGAGCAATCCGCGCTCGGCGAGAGCGCGCGGGTCTTCCGCCGGCGCACGCGAGAGCAGCGAAGCCGCGAGCTCGTACACCCGCTCGCGGCGCAACCGGCCCGCCGCACGGACCGTGAGCGCGTCGAGCTCCTCTCGGCTCACGGGGCTCGGCGCGCCGCCATGAATGCGCAAGAGCTGCTCGGCCGCTTCACGTGGTCGCCGGTCGACGAGCGCGCGCAGGGGTTCGGCCCCCAGCGCGCGGGGGACCGGCTTGACCTTCGTCTTCTTGCGCTTCTGCTTCGACCTCGCCACGGCGGAGCGATACGCCAGCGTCGCTCGTGAGGCCAGCCGCGAGCGATGACTCGCGCACACCCGACCTCGCGCTCGCCTCGGGCGGGCGGGCGGCTGACGCGCAGGCTCAACCGACGAGCGGCGCGCCCGGCAACCGCTCGCGCCCGTGCGGCGCGTCGAGCCACGCCATGTCCGGGCCGGCCGCCACGAAGCGGCGCGGGTTCAGCCACGGGTGGCTGGCGTAGTAATGCTGCTTGATGTGATCGAAGCGCACCGTCTCGCGCACGCCGGGGAGCTGGTAGAGCTCGCGCAGGTAGCCAGAGAGGTTCGCGTAGTCGCGGATGAGGCGCCCGTTGCACTTGAAGTGGACGTAGTAGACCGGGTCGAAGCGGACGAGCGTCGTGAACATCGCGACGTCGGCGAGCGTCAGGCGCGGCCCGCAGAGGTAGCGCTGCTCGCCGAGCACGGCGTCCCAGTGGTCGAGCGCCTCGAAGAGGGCACGGAAGCTCCGCTCGTAGGCGCGCTGGGAGCCCGCGAAGCCGCAGCGGTAGACGCCGTTGTTGATGGGCTCGTAGATCGCGTCGAGCGTCTCGTCGACGCGCGCTCGGAGCGGGTCGGGGTAGAGGTGCACCGCGCGGGTCGCGTGCTGCCGCATCGCGCCGTCGCGCTGCACGAGGATCTCGCGCGATTCGTTGTTCACGATCGTGCGCGCCGCACGGTCCCAGAGCACCGGCACCGTCACGCGCCCCGTGTAGGTCGCGTCGGCGGCCACGTAGAGCTCGCGCAGGTAGCGCGCGCCGACCTCCGGCTCGGCCTCGAGCGACGTGACGGCGCCCTCACCTGCGTCCGCCGCCGACGACGAGAAGAGCCAACCGTCGTCGCCCATGAAGGGGTGCACGGCCGTCACGTCGATCGCGCCTTCGAGCCCCATCAGGGCACGCACGACCAAGGTCCGGTGCGCCCACGGGCAGGCGTAGCTCACGTAGAGCCGATAGCGCCCCGCCTCGGCCGGATGCTTCGCGCTCGGATCGTCCTCGAGGACGCCGCGGAACGTCGTCTTCTGGCGCTTGAAGTCCCCCGACTCGTCGTGCTCCCACGACCCCTTCGTCCGCCAGCGCCCCTCGACCAACATGCCCGACATCGCGTGCCTCTCTGCGAGCGATCGACCGCCGCCCACGGATCGATGGTTCGGCTCGGCACGGGAGGTCGCAAGGGTGGAGACGCGGAACGGACCGTTCGACCTCCTCGAGCCCAGCGGGGACCGCCGCACTTTTTCGTCTCCCCCACGCAACTGTGCGCACGATGGGCCGAGACCCCGTCACCATGCCCCCCCGTCGCCTCTCCGCCTTGCTTGCGCGCGAGCCCTCGCCCAGCCTCCGCGCCATGAAGCACCGCGTCCCGACGCGCACGCTCCTCGTCGCCCTCACCCTCTGCGCCTCGCGCGCCCTCGCGCAGCCGGCCGCGATCGCGCAGCCCGCCTCGCTCGCGCAGCCAGTCTGGGTCGTCGCCGAGACCCCCGACGCCGAGGCCACCGCGCCCCTCCTCGAGCGCACCGAGCGCGCGCTCCGTGACGCGGGCCTCACGGTGGTCGCGAACGAGCGCGCCCGCGAGGCCTTCGAAGCGACCCTCTCGCGGCCGCCGCAGGAGCTCAGCCAGCGGCAGATCGACGAGTGGGCCGCGCGCTCCACCTCCGCCGTCCGCAACCTCGCGCGCGCCGACTACGACGCCGCCCGCGTGGACCTCGAGCAGACGCAGCGGCTCGCCGTCAGCGCGGTCGAGGAGCTCAACCGCGAGGCCACCCGCGCGCGCCAGGTGCTCGACAACTGCCTCTTCTTCGTGCGCGCCTTCGTCGAGACGGAGGACTTCGACCGCGCCGAGACGCAGACCCGGGAGTGCCGCATGCTCGTGCCGCGCATCGAGCCGAGCACCTTCCGCCACACGCCAGAGGTGCGCGACGTGCTCGCCCGGGTCGATGGCGAGATCGCGCGCGGCCCCCGCGGAAGCCTCCGGGTCGAGAGCGCGCCCCCGGGCTGCGCCGTGCGCCTCAACGGCATGCCCTCGGGCAGCACGCCCTTCGTGCTCGACGACGTCGCGCCCGGCTCCTACCGCGTTCAGGTCGAGTGCGGCGCCGACGAGCGCGGCCGCGTCCACCCCGTCGAGGTCCGCGGGGGCGAGACCACCAGCGTCACGATCGACGCCGCCTTCGACCAGGCGTTCCTCTCGCGGCCCTACGTCCACCTGCGCGCAGGCGGCCGCAACCTCGACCACGCGCGCCGCCTCGCGCGCATCATGAACGTCACGGTCGTCGTGCTCGAGCCCGCGCGCCCCTTCGACGGCGCGGTCAGCGACGACGCCTCGGACTGGCGGGCGCGTGTCGTGCGCCCCGGCGAGGCGAGTGAGCCGCTGACCCTCGGCCCCGCGCTCGTCGCGAGCCTCCGCGGCGCCCCCGCGCCGGTCGAGACGTTGCGCGACGAGGGACCCCGCCCCCAGCGGCGACGCGCTTGGCAGCTCGGCGTGGGGTTCGGGGCGGCCGCCCTCGGGGTCGGCGCGTACGTCGGCGGCGCGCTGATGCACTCGGCCCGCGGCGTACGCGGCGACCAATACCTCGCCGCGGCGGTCACCGATCCGGACTTCGGCGACCGGCAGACCCGCTGGCGCGAGCTCGGCGCGCCCACGCATTTGCTCGCCTTCGGCGGCGGCGTGCTCCTCTCGACCGGCCTCGCCTTCGTCTTGCCCGAGCGCGATGGCGTGCCGTGGTGGGCGTGGGTGAGCGGCGGGCTGGGGCTCGTGACGGCGGGCGTCGCCGTCGCGCTCGTGCCCGGCATGAGCGAGTGCGAGAACGTCGCCGTCGACCGCGAGGCCTGCGTCGAGCGCGGCCAGGCCGGACAGCGCGTCTCTTTCCTCGCGAGCGCGGCGCTCCCGCTCCTCACGGTGCCGCTGACCTACCTCTTCGGCCGTGGGCGCGTCGACGTCGCCGCCTCGGCCAGCCCCGAGCACGCCGTGCTCACGCTGCGCGGCGCTTTCTGACGTTCTCAACCAAACTTTCGCGCGAGGGCATACGAAGAAGTCTCACGCTTCATACGCCGCCACGCCGAAGACTTGCCCCCGCCCGAGCCATCGCGAACATTCTGCGCAATGGTCACGGGGGGGACGCGAGTGGCCGATCGAGCGCCCGTGGTGGGCGCCCCCCAACCTCGAGGCTCGTCTTGATTCGAACCCGCTTCACCTTGGCCTTCGCGCTGGCGCTCTCCGCGCTCGCGGCGCCCCTCGCCCACGCGCAAGATCGACTCGACGTCGACACGCGCGTGCTCCTCCTCCCGGCGCTCGGCACCGAGGCCCTCCGAGACGGCCCCGGCGCGCTCGCCGTCGACGCCGTCCGTCGCGCGCTCGAGGCGGCCGGCTGGGTACCCGAGGCGCCCGAGAGCGACGTGCGCCAGATCATCCGGGACTGCCCCGACACGACCACGTGCACCCAGCAGCTCCTCGCGGCGGCGGGCTTGCGCGAGGCCATCTTCACGACCGTGTGGGCGGTGGCCGGCACCGACCAGGTGCGCGAGGTCATCGTCGCCTTCGAGGACGACGAGGGCCGCCAATCCGTCGGGCAGGCCGAGGTCGAGGGGGACGACGTCCCCAACGCCGCGCGCCGCGCCTTCGCGCGGGCGCTCAGTGAGCGGCGCGGCGAGCACCTCGTCGCGCTCCGCGTGCGCGGCACGCCGGTCGGGGCGGGCGTCACCGTCGACGGCGAGCCCATCGGGACGCTGCCAGTCGACACCGAGCGCCGCCGCGGCGAGGTCGAGATCGCGGTCAGCGCGCGCGGGTACCGCACCGAGCGCCGCCGCGTGCAGCTCGACGAGCCGGCCGAGGTCGAGTTCGCGCTGCAGCTCGGCGACGAAGGCTCGACGCCGGTCACGCGGCGCCGCCCGTGGTACGCGCTCGTGCTCGCCGGCGCGGGCGCGGTCGGCGTCGCGACCACGCTCGCGGCGACGCTCCCGGGCCTCGGCTGCGGGCAGGTCGGTGAGCCGTGCAAGGAGCTCCGGCCGGGGCCCTTCGCGATCTACCTCGGCCTCAGCGCCGCAGCGCTCGTCGGCGGCGTGCTCTGGTTCGCGCTCGGTGGCTCGAGCGAGCGCGGCACCGAGCTCGGCCTCTCGCCGGGGGGCTTGCGCCTCCGACACACGTTCTGAGCATCCCTGCTTCCACTGCAACCCTTGGTGAACCCATGACCCGCCTCTTCCTCTCGCTCAGTCTCCTCGCCGCGCTCGCCTGCACCGTCGAAGAGGTCCCCTACTGCGAGGCGCGCCCGGAAGATCCGGTGTGCTTCGACGCGGGTACGGACGGAGCGGTACCGGACGCGATGACCGATGCGCCCCTGGTGGATGCGCCGGTCGTGGATGCGCCGACGGACTCGACGGCCGACACGGGGCTCGACGCGGGGATGGACGCGGGGCCGTGCGGGATGGCGTGCGGTGGCGCGACCCCCTTCTGCCGGGAGGCCGACGGTGTCTGCGTCGCCTGCTTGGCGGACGCGAACTGCACGAGCCCGGGCGCGCCGACCTGTGACGCCACGGGGGCTTGCGTGGCGGGCTGCGAAGCCCACGCGGACTGCGCGCGCTTCTCGGGCGACGCGCTCACGCGCTGCGCGTCGGGCGGCCCGCTCGTCGGGCAGTGCGTGAGCTGCGATGCACACGCCGATTGCACGGCCCCTGGGGCCGCGCAGTGCGATGAGACGTCGAAGTCGTGCGTGCCGTGTTCCATGCACGAGCACTGCGCGGGCACCGGGCAGAACGTGTGCGTGGGCGGCACGTGTCGGCAGTGCACGGAGGCGACCGCGGCGACGCACTGCGGCGCGAATGCATGTGACCCGGTTGCGAACGTGTGCACGGGGACGGGGCGGGGGACGCTCGACACCTGCCGTCCCTGCCTCAGCGACACCGAGTGTGTGACCGGTCACCGATGCATCCCGCTCACGTTCTCGGGGACGGCGCGGGGCCACTACTGCATGCCCACCCCGCCCGCCGGCGGGTGCCTCGCGAGCCCCCGACCCTTCACGGTGCCCCTCACCGGCCGCGTCAGCCGCTCGGGGGTCGCGAGCACGACCTACTGCGGCATCAACGAGGCCCTCACCACCTGCGAGGCCGTGCGCGACGCCATGAACGGCATCGGCGGAGGCTGCGACCCCGCCGCCGACCCCTGCGCCGAGGGCGGCCGCTGCGCGCTCGTGGGGGACCCCATCGGTGGTTCCAATCGGTGCACGTATGCGTGCGACGACTTCAACCAATGCCCAAACAGCGCCACCCTCGGCACCTGCAACGGAACAGCACCCAACCGTTACTGCGGACGCCTCTGAGTCCCGCCTCCCGCTCTTCACCTCCCGGCCCACCATGCCCCGTCACCTCTCCCCCCTCGTCGCCGTCGTCGTCCTCGGCGCTGCCTGCAACCCCGAGGTCGTCTGCCCCGACGGCACCGAGCTCGTCGATGGCCGGTGCCTCGAGGTCGACGCCGGCACCGACGGAGCGGTACCGGACGCGATGACCGATGCGCCCATGGTGGATGCGCCGGTCGTGGATGCGCCGACGGACTCGACGGTCGACACGGGGCTCCGGCGCGACGAGCCTGACCCGGCGCGACGAGCCTGACCAAAGGAGTGGACCGAACGGGTGATGCGGCTGTTCCAAGTGAGGCGGATCGTTGCGGTGTCGGTGCCCCGATGCGCTCGGCGCGGCTGCCGCGGTCGTGTCGCGCAGGGCACGGGGTGCCGGGCGACGGACGT
>JAHBWH010000286.1 GCA_019637115.1 Myxococcales bacterium
GAGCGCGCGGCGCTCCGCTTCGCGACCGACGAGCGCGACGGCGCGCTCTCGGCGGCGCACGAAGACCGGCGCGCGCGCGCCGAGGGCCGGCAGCAGCAGCTCGGCGATCTCCTCGAGCGAGGGGCGCGCCTCGGGCTCGCGCGCGAGCAGCGCGTCCACCACCTCGACGACGACACGCGGCGCGTGGGGCGCGAAGCGCGCGAGCGATGGCGCGTCGTCCACGAGCGCCGCCGTGAGGCCCGCGAGGCCCTTGCCCTCGTGTGGCAGCCGGCCGGCGAAGAGCTCGAAGAGGATCACCCCGAGCGCGTAACGATCGGTGGCGGGCGACGCGGGGGCGCCCCTCGCCTGCTCGGGCGCCATGTAGCCGATGGTCCCGACGATCTCCCCGTCTCGATCGGTCTCCGGCCCACGCGGGTGCGAGAGCTCCGCCAGGATGCCGAAGTCGAGGATCTTCAGGGCGCCGTCGCGGCGCACGAGAATGTTCGCTGGCTTGAGGTCGCGGTGCACGATCCCGCTCGCGTGGAGGAACGCGAGCCCTTCGAGGAGCTGCGGCAGCACGTGCGCCAGCCGGCCGAGGTGAAGGGGCACCGGCGCGAGGCTCTCCTTGGACGTTTCCACGGAGCACGCGGCGAGCGCTCCCTCCCGCGAGACATCCGCCTGCGTCCCCTCGAGCGCGCACGTCGGATCGAGCGCCTCGTCCGAGGCCAGCGTGGCGACGCGCGAGAGCCCATCGCGCGCGCCTAGCGAGTCGTCCAGCGAGTCGTCCAGCGAGTCGTCCAGCGACTCGTTCAGCGACGCGTCCAGCGCGTCGTCGGAGGCGAGCGTGTCGACGCGCGAGAACCCCTCATCGGACGCGACCGTCGGTCCGCGCGACGCGGGCCTCGGGCGCGCCCCCGAGCTCACGCGGAGCCCCTCGGGGACGGAGCTGGTCTCGCCCGTCGTCGACGCCCCGGAAACGTACGTGGCGAGGTCGACGCCGTCGATCGCCTCCATCGTGAAGAACAGCCCTCGCGTGTCCTCGCCCAGCTCGTGGACGCGCACGAGCGCCGGATGAGAGAGCTCCTCGACCGCCCGGAACTCGCGCTTGAAGCGGCGCAGCGCCTCGCCGTCCGCGCGCCTCAGGACCCGCTTGCGCGCGACGTCCTCGCCGCGCGCCTCGTCGAACGCGAGCTCCACGGCGCCCATGCCGCCTCGGCCGAGCTCCCGCAGGGAACGAAAACGCTCGGCGCCAGCCCCCTCACTAGCCATCGGGGCATCGTAGCTCCGCCCGACGACCCACGCCGTCGGCATCTTCCCGGCGTCCGGGCGCCGGCCCCCACGTCACGCGCGTCACGAATTTCGGCGCGCCCGTGCTATCCAAGAGAGATGGCGAGCGACGAGACGACACCGCTGCGGTTCTCCTTGAGCCAAGCCGATCTCGAAGGGTTGGAGCTCGAGCTCCCGATCCCCGAAGGGCACCGCGAGCCCCCGCGCATCACGATCCGCTCCGCGAGGAGGCTGAGCGCGCGCCTCCATCAGACGGCGGGACGTCTGCGCGTCGACGGGATCGCGAGCGAGCACGTGGGCCTCGACGCGCTGCGGCTGGTCTTCGGCGACGTCGTCCTCATCGAGGAGGGCAAGGCGGTGCTCGAGGGCGTGTCGAGCACGTACGAGCAGACCGACACGATCGAGCTCGACCTCGAGTCGAAGCTCGTTCGCGCGCATCGCCTGCGGGTCGAGCTGCCGGGCGTGACGGTCGGCGCGAAGACACACATGAGCGACATGCGGGTCACCGCCCACGGCGTCGAGGGGAGCTTCGAGGCCGAGTCGGTGCGCCTCGAGGGTTTCGTCGCGACCTTCGGAGGAATGCGCGCGGAGGCCGGGACGATCGAGGCGGCGCGGCTCCGGATCGAGTGGGGCGCGGCGGGGTTCCGGCTCGAGCTGCACGGCGCGAAGGCCCCCTCGCTCTCGATCGGCACGGCGACGATCGAGCTCGACGCAGAAGGCCTCGACCTCGCGCACGTCGTCGTCCACGAGCGACACGTCGTCGTGAGCGAGGCGTCGCTCGCGCGCGCTGGCCTCAAGGCGCGCTTCGCCCCGAAGGAGGACACCGCCTCGGCGACGATCGAGCTGACGACGAACGACCACCCCGAGGCCAAGCCGAAGGCCCAGGACGGCGAGCTCGTCGACTGGCGCCTGCTCGATCGCCTCTTCGGAGAGCTCAAGGTCGATCTCCGCGTCGACATCGAGATCCCCATCCTGGGGCGCCGACGCGCGACGCACCGCTTCCGCGTCCCCGTCGACGCCGGCAGCGTGAACTTCCGCCAGCTCGAGGGCGATCTCTCCACGCTCGAGAACGCGCTGCTCGACTTCGCCGTCCGAGACGGCGCGCTGGTGCTCGAGCGCGGCATCCCGCTCCTCCCGACCCGCGGCCGAGGCAAGGCGATCCTCGTCTGGGATCTCGGCGAAAAGGACGTCGCGCTCGCGCGCGATCGGCACCGCGTTCGGCTGGCCGTGCTCCCTGGCGTGCGCCTCGCCAAGGACGCAGCCGAAGAGGCGCCTGCGGAGCCGAAAGGCAAACCGAAGGTCGCGCTGCGCGCGCTGGGCCTCGAGAAGGTCGAGCTCGCGCTGCGCTTGGATCCCTCCGAGTCGGTCTACGCCGGGCTGCTCCCGAAGATGGCGATCGAGTCGCTCGCGATCTCGGGCGAGATCCACCCGCTGACGCGGGACGAGCCGCGGGACGGGCACCTGCACGTCGAGGCGTCGGGCATCGAGGCCGCCGTGCGCGCGACGCTGGAGGGGCGAGACATGCACCTCGAGCACATCCGCTGCGAAGAGATCCCGACCGCCGAGCTCACGTTCGCCGGCGCGCACGTGCGGAGCGTGGAGATCGTGCTCGAGCGCCTCGAGCTCAGGGGCCTCGAGCTGCCTCCCTGAGGCCCGCGCGGCGCCGAGCCTGCGCGAAGCGCCACGCCAGCCTTCGAGCGCCTCGGACGACTGCGAGGGCGGGTTGGCCTCGCGCCGCCGGACGCTGATACCCTTCGAGGATGATTCGCGGCTTGGCTCTCGGGGTCTGGGGCGTTTGGTTGGTGTCGAGCGTCGCGGGCTGCGCTTCGAGCGTGGACCTCTGCGGCGAGTCGGCGGTCTGCGGGCAAGACGGGCGCACCTACCACGACCGCTGCGCGGCGCTCGCGGCGGGGGCGGAGATCGCATACATCGGCGCCTGCGGCGGCGGATGTCCGCCGCTGAGCTGCGAGCTCGCATGCACGCTGGCGACCGACGAGAGCGGCTGCCCTCGGTGCGCGTGCGCGCGCGCGTGCGGCGCCGATCGCGAGTGCGGCGCGTCGGAAGAGTGTAAGGAGGGCTTTTGCACGCCCCGTACGCCCGCGTGTGGCCGAGACGACGAGTGCCGACCTGACCAGCGATGCGCCGAAGGGCGGTGCGTCGCGCGGGAGGACGGCGGCGTCGCGCACGACGGCGGAGCGCACGACGGCGGCCTCACGTGCCCGACCGACAGGCTCGCGTGCAGCGACGAGTGCGTGAACCCCCGCGAAGACGTGACGAACTGCGGGGGTTGTGGTGTCGTATGCGGGGGTCCGATCGGCGGCGCGCGCGGCGAGGCCGCGTGCCTGGGCGGCTCCTGCGGTCTCCGTTGCCCCGACGGCTACGGCGACTGTGATGGCGTCGCCGCGAACGGCTGCGAGAAACACACCGACACGGATCCCTTCTACTGCGGCCGCTGCGATCGTCGCTGCGAGGGGCAGTGCCGCGGCGGGGAGTGCATCCCGTCGAGCTGCCGCGAGGAGGGTGGGTGGACCATCACCAGCGGGACCGAGGAGAGCTGCACGGCGACCTGTGGCGACGTCCGGGCCGAGCACGGCGACACAGGCACCATCTGCCGTATCCCGGGCGAGCCAGAGCGTTCGTGCACCCCACCGATCCTATTCGTCAGCTGCCTCGAGACCATCACGCTCTGCTGCGGCGGTCTCATCGCCGAGGTGCTGCCCGGCCTCCCGTAGCCGCGCTCCGCGCGTGACGACGCGACGAAGCCCGCCGGAGCGCGCTCCAGCGGGCTTCGTGCGCACCCGTCGGCGTGTCAGCGCGCGTCGCGCTTGGCCTGACGACGCTGTCCGCGCGCCGCGCTGTGGGCGAGGTGAGCGCGCGTACGCGACGCCGCCTGCTTGCGCGGCTCGATCGCGCCGGTCGGGGCCGTCGCCGGCTTCTTCGCGGCGGCCTTCTTCGCCGCCTTCTTGGCGGCCTTCTTCGCGACCTTCTTCGCCGCGCCGACCTTGATGACCTTCGAGCTCTTCTTGGCCGCTGCCTTCTTCGCGGGTTTCGCCGCCGCCTTCTTCGCAGGCTTCGCGGCGGCCTTCTTCGCGGGCTTCGCCGCCGCCTTCTTGGCGGGCTTGGCCGCCGCCTTCTTCGCGGGCTTGGCCGCCGCGCCGTTCGGCTTGGCCGCCTTCTTCGCGGGCGTCTTCCCCTCGGTCTTCTCGGTCGTCTTGGCCATCGTCTTCTCCGTCGCCGCCTTCGCGGCCTTCTGCGCCTTCTTGGATCCCGCGCGGCGAGCGCGGCCGTCCCCTCCCGCCGCCTGGCGGGCCTGCGTCTGCTCGAGCGCCTTCTCGAAGCGCGCGAGCACGTCCGCAAAGATCTCCTGCTTGAGCGCCGTGTTCGCGTGACCGTCGGCGGCGCTTCCACCGCGGGGCGCGCGCTTCCCGCGCGCCTCCCCCACCTGACGGGCCGCCGCGTCGCGGTACTTGTCCTGGAGCTTCCGCGTGGCGGCGATGAGCGCCTTCAAGCGGGCCTCCCCATGATCCTCGACGCGCCCACGACGCGACGCCTCGTAGAGTTGGAACTCGCGCGCGCCGAGGAGGCGCACGGCTTTGGAACGAACGATCGACATGAACGCATCATCGCCGCGATGACGGCGACGTCCAAGACTTCGACAACGGATGCGTCGATCGGAGCGAGCGCGTGTTCGGCTAGCCGCAGAGGCCGACGCGGCGGCCGAGGTCCGACTGGAAGACCTGCTCCGGATCGACGCGCGCCTTGATCTCCAGCCACTCGTCGACCCGCGGGTACATCGCGCGGAAGGTCGCGGCGTCCGTGAAGGCGTCCTTGCCGAGGTAGATCCGACCGCCCGCCTCGAGGACCATGCGATCGAGCGTGTGGAGCAGCTCCGTGAGCCCGTCGCGGATCGGGAAGTCGATCGCGAAGGTGTAGCCCTCGAAGGGGAAGGAGAGCAGCCCCTGCTCCTTGCCGAGCTTCTTGAGCACGTTGAGGAAGGGCGCCTGACCGCTCGTGGCGATCGTCTCGAGGATCGCGCGGATGTGCCTGGGCCCGTCGGCCAGCGGCACCACGAACTGGTACTGCGTGAACCCGCGCTTTCCGTAGCCGCGGTTCCACTCGCCGACGAAGTCGAGCGGGTAGAAGAACTTCTCGTAGTGGGCGATCGGCGCGCCGCGCGACTGCACGCCGTCGAGCACCTCGTTGAGGACGCGAATCGTCGCCGTGTTCAGCGCGAAGCTCGGAAGGTCGAAGGGCACCTTCAGCGGCGACGGCGGGGTGATCCGACGCGGGTCCCGAGCGAGGCGCGCCGGGAGGTCGGCGAGCTTCGCGTGGTCGCCGACCGTGAGCACGCCGCGGCCGAGCTTCGCGCCGGTCGCGAGGCTGTCGATCCACGCGACGCTGTACGGGTACTTCGCGTCGTACTCCTCGAACGCGGCGAGGAGCTCGTCGAGATCACCGACCGTCACGGCGCGCTGGTGGAAGTAGGTGGTCTCGATGCGCCGCAGCCGGAGCGTGGCGGTCAAGATGATGCCCACGAGCCCCACGCCGCCGAAGCTCGCCCAGAAGAGATCCGCGTTCTCCTCGCGGCTCGCGCGCACGATCTCGCCGCTCGCGAGCAGCACGCTGATTTCGTCGACGCAGCTCGAGAAGCATCCATCGACGTGGTGCGCCTTGCCGTGCACGTCGTTGGCGATGCAGCCACCGACGGTGACGTATTTGGTGCCGGGGGTGATCGCCGGAAAGAAACCGCGCGGCGCGAAGTCCTCGATGATCTGCGCGAGGCTCACGCCGGCCTCGCACGTGAGCGTGCCGGTCGCTGCGTCGAAGCCGAGGTAACGATCGAGGCGCGTCAGGTCGAGGACGACCCCGCTCGCGTTGAGCGCCGGGTCGCCATAGCTCCGCCCAAGCCCACGCGCGATCACGTTCGGCGTGAGGGCGGCGAGCACGGCCTCGCGCGTCTCGGGCGTGCGGACTCGACAGCGCGCGACGGGGTGCTTGCCCCAACCGGAGAGCTCGGCGTCGTATTCGTCCATGGTCGCCCCGGACGTAGCAGCAAGGCGGAGCGACGGCACGTCGGGGGCGGCCGGAGACTGCCGGCCGCCGCGACGAGCCCGAGGTCAGGGATCCCAGGGATCCGGCAGCTCGGGCCGGTAGGCGGGACGCGTCGGGGTCGGCTCGGGGGACGAGGCCTCGGGCGTGACGGGGCGCGGCGGGCGTGTGCTCGTCGACCGGGGGCGGCTCGTGGTCGGGGCCGCGCGCAGCTCGTAGCGGACCACGTCCTCGACGCCCCCGACGAGCTCGACCGTCGCCGGCATGTATCCCTCCGCGGAGACCTCCAGCGTCCAACGCTCTCCATTCGGCACGCGGAGCGTGAGCGGCGCGTCGCCGAGATCGGCCCCGCCGCGGGTCACCCGCGCGGGCGTCGGCTCGCCGTCGACCCGGACGTCGAACGCGGTGGCGGGCGGGTGCGCCTCGGGGACGTCCGGG
>JAHBWH010000287.1 GCA_019637115.1 Myxococcales bacterium
GGCGAAAAAGAGCCGCGTCAGGATCAGATCCGCACCCACTCGGACACGGTCTCGGACACGGTCTCGGACACGGTCTCGGACACGGTCTCGGACACGGCCACGGACACGGCCACGGACACGGCCACGGACACGGCCACGGACACGGACACGGTCTCGGACACCGACGCGAGACATCCGGCCCGCGGTTGCTGCTAAGCTCCACGCCGATGCAAGGCAAGCTCGTCGGTGGGCGCTACGAGATCGTGCGCCCCATCGCGGAAGGTGGGATGGGCGCGGTCTACGAGGCGCGCCACCACATGACCAAGAAGGCGGTCGCGCTCAAGATCCTCTTCGCCCACATCGGCAAGAACGAAGGGGCCCGGCAGCGCTTCCTCCGCGAGGTGAGCGCGCCGGCGACCATCGGGCACGAGGGCATCGTCGAGGTCTACGACAGCGGCGTCGACCCCGAGGACGGCACCCTCTTCGTCGCGATGGAGCTGCTCAAGGGCGAGACGGTGCGCGAGTGGCTCGACCGCGGCGGGCACGCGCGCGACGAGGTCCTCGATCTCTTCGACCGCATCCTCGATCCGCTCGCCGCCGCGCACGAGCGCGGCATCGTCCACCGCGACCTCAAGCCCGAGAACGTCTTCCTCCACCAGCGCAAGGGAGAGGCCGTCGTGAAGGTGCTCGACTTCGGCATCGCGCGCGACCTCGACGCCGCAGCCCAGAGCGTCACGCAGACGAGCATGGCGATGGGCACGCCGCACTACATGGCGCCCGAGCAGGCGATGAGCGCGAAGAGCGTCGACGCGCGCGCGGACGTGTGGGCGCTCGGCGCGATGATGTACGAGGCGCTGACGGGCCGGACCCCCTTCGACGGAGAGACCGCGAGCGCGATCGTGGTCTTCGTCTGCACGCAGCCGCACGCGCCCGTTCGGAGCGTCGTGCCCGACCTGGATCCGGCCATCGCGGAGCTGATCGACCGCTGCCTCGCGAAGGATCCCACCCAGCGTCCCGCCAACGCCCGCCAGATGCAGGAGGCGCTGCGCGCCGCGCGGCCGGGTCGAGTGGTCTCGGCGGCGATGCCGGCGATGGCGATCTCGACGCCGCTCACGCGCGACGCGCAGAGCGGCTCGCTCGGCTACCAGACCGGCGCGACCGGGCCGCTGCCGACCCCCCACGGCTCGTACGGGACGGGAGCAGGCACGCCTCCGACCGGCCCGATGCCCGGCTACGGCGGGGTCCCCGGGACTCACGCCGGCACCCACGGTGCGGCCCCGGGCGCGTTCGGTGGCGTGGCGCCCAGCGGGCCTCAGGGGCCGTCGGGCGGCTTCGGTGCGCCCGCGCCAGGCTCGTTCGGCCCTGGCGGGTTCGGCGGGCCAGGAGCACCAGGAGGGCACGGCACGCCACCCCCTGGGTCGTTCGGTCCTGGCGCCGGACACGGCACGCCACCTCCAGGCTCGTTCGGTCCCGGGCACGGCACGCCACCCCCTGGCACGTTCGGCTCCACCCCGGTCGCCATCCCAGCCGCGGCGGGCTTCCACGAGTCGCGGAGCCGAGGGCCCCTCATCGCCGCGATCGTCGGCGGCGTCGCCATCCTCATCGGCGGCGCGGTGGCGGTGGGCTTCGTCGTCATGCGAGGCGTCGCGACCGAGCTCCCCCCCGAGGTCGCCGACGGACCGACGTCGACGGGGCCCGTCTCGGCCGGGGGCGCGGTCACGATCACCATCACCACGCCGGACGGCGGCGGCGAGCTGGTGGTCGACGGGGTCTCTCAGGGCCCGATCGCGACCGGAAGCACCGTCAGCCTCGCGCCCGGCGCGCGGACGCTCGTGCTCCGGCGGGGCGGCAGCCCCTTCGCGACGCAGCAGGTGCAGGTGGTCGCGGGCCAGCCGATGACGGTCGACCTCTCCCGCGCCACCACGGCCTCGGGCGGCCCCGAAGACATCCGCCGCGGCCGCCTCGGGCCGGGGAGCGCGACGCTCTCGAGCGGCGAGTTTCAAGACGCCTACACGTTCCAGTGGACGGCGGGGCAGCGGGTCCACCTCGAGGCGCGCAGCACCGAGTTCGACACCTACCTCATCGTCAAGCCGCCCTCGGGCGACCAGATGGACAACGACGACATGGTCCCGGGCAACACGAACGCGGGGCTCGACGTCGACGTACAGCAGACGGGCACGTGGCAGGTGATCGTGACGAGCTACCGCGCGGGCGAGGTGGGCAGCTACGAGCTCGTGATCCGCTGACGGCACGGGCGGCCATGAGCACCCGTGCGCATGCGCTTGCCCGTGCCCGTGACCTCGAGCGACCCCCGGAGGCGAGCCGTCCAGGCGAGCCATCCAGGTCCCGCCCCGCCGCGTGCGTGAGGACCACTGGCCTGGCCGCGGCTGGGGGGGGGGGCGTGGAGACATCGAGCTACGGCACGCGGACGCCCGAATGGGGACGCAAAAGCCGTCATTGACCGAGGGCGATTCTGGATCGACCCTGTCACCTGACTTTCAACGGACTACCGGGGGGTACGGACATCATGGGGGTCGTCGGACGAGAGCAATACGAGGCCTGCGTCGCGTGGGCGAAATCCGAGGCGCGCGGGCCCAAAGTCGGGCTGCACGGGCCGGGCACCGTGACGTGGCGCGTGAGCCGAGAGCCCGCGGTCTTCCTCGGAGGCGGCGCGGCGGCGCTCCTCCAGCTCGCGCACCCCTTCGTCGCGTACGGCGTCGCCGAGCACTCGCGGACGCAGACCGATCCCGTCGGGCGCTTTCAGCGCACCTTCGAGAACGTCTACGCGATCGTCTTCGGCGATCTCGAGGGGGCCGTGAAGGCCTCGCGTCGAGTGCGCGCCATCCACGAGCGCATCACGGGTGTCCTCGCAGAGGACGCGGGGCGCTGGCGCGCGGGCGATCGCTACGCCGCCAACGACGAGGACGCGCTCCTCTGGGTGCACGCGACGCTGATCCGCACCGCGGTCGAGGTCTACGAGCGCTCGATCGGGCGCCTCTCCACCACCGAGAAAGATCGCTATTGGAACGAGTCGAAGCGCTTCGCGGCGCTCTTCGGCCTCGTCCCCGGGCGCCTGCCCGCCCGCTACTCGGACTTCGTCGAGTACTTCGAGGACACCGTGCGCTCGGACATGATCGCGGTGACGCAGCCCGCGGCCACGCTCGCGGCTTTCCTCTTCACGCCGCGGCGCCCGGCGCTCGGCCCCTTCAACCACTGGTACCGGGCGATGACGGCCGGGCTCTTGCCGGAGACGCTGCGTCGTCAGTACCGCCTGCGCTTCGGCCCCGTCGAGCGCGCGGCCTTCGAGGCCAGCCTCCGCGCCGCGCGAGCTGGGGCGCCGATGTTGCCCCGCCGCGCGCGGGAGATGCCCGCGTACGTCGAGGCCCGACGACGGATCGCGGGGCGCGCGCAGAGTGACCGCGTCGGTCGCGCGCTCGAGGGCGTGATCCTGCGGGCGGTCCGGCCGGCGACGCCGAGCTGAGCGGCGAGGCGCGCTCGGCCAGGCCGCGTCCGATCGTGCGCGGGAGCGATCCGCGAGTCGCCGCGCGGCGTGTGGGCGGAGAGACGAAGCCGCTTGGTGGGGACCAGAATCTGCGACTCCGAAGGGGAATCGTGACTCGAGCGAGCGAGGCGGAGGAGCTCATCGAGACACGCGGCGCGCTCGAAGGCCGGATTTCTCGATCGGGCTGCTATGCTCGCCGCGGTGTTCTGGGAGAGCTACGACCAAGAGGCGCTGCTCGACGTCCGCCTCTGTGACCTCGGGCTGACCCTCGAGGACACGTGGCTCGAGCCCCTCGTCCAGAAGGTCGAGGACGAGCTCGAGCAGCGAGAGCTCCCGCTGCGGCCGCACTTCTGGCTCGCGGACGAGTGGTTCTCTCCCGAGGGCGTCCCCGGCATCGCGATCCCTTTCTACCTCGCGCACCCGCGGCTCGTGCGGCTCGAGCGGTCGATGATGCTCGGCGTCGAAGGCGGCACGCGGCGCGAGTGCGTCCAGCTGCTGCGCCACGAGCTCGGGCACGCGATGCAGCACGGCTACGCGCTGCACCGGCGGCGCGCGTGGCAGCGGCACTTCGGGGCGGCCTCGACGCCCTATCCGGAGCACTACCTGCCGCGCCCGACCAGCCGACGCTTCGTCGTCCACCTCGACGGCTGGTACGCGCAGGCGCACCCCGTCGAAGACTTCGCGGAGACCTTCGCGGTCTGGCTCGACCCGCGCTCGCGCTGGCGTCGCGCCTACGCCGAGTGGCCCGCGCTCGAGAAGCTCGAGTACGTCGACGCGCTCATGGCCGAGCTCCGCGGCCAGCGGCCGAGCCAGCGCAGCCGCGCGCGCCCCTACGCGCTCTCGTCGCTGAGGATGACCTTGCGCGAGCACTACGCCGAGCGGCGCGTCTCGCTCGAGCTCATCGACGACCGCTTCGACCGCGGGCTGCATCGTGTCTTCGCGTCGACGGGGGAGGGTGAGCGCGCGGACGCCTTCCTCCGCCGGCACCGCGTCGACCTGCGCGAACGCGTGGCGCAGCACACCGGCGAGCCGGCGTTCAACGTCAATCAGATCCTCGAGGAGCTCCGCGCGCGGTGCCGAGCGCTCGATCTGCGCGTGCAGAGCGACGAGGCGACCACGAAGCTCGACGTGGCGCTCCTCCTCGCGACGCACACCGTGCACACCTTGCACCGACGGCGCCGCTGGTACTCGCTCTGATCCTCGCTGCCGCGTCCCGCGCGCCGGGATACCCTCGTCCTCCCCTTCACTCGCGACCTCACCCGTGCCCCATCGAAAGCTCCGCGTCCTGCTCCTCTGCCACGAATCCCTCGTGCCGCCGCCGAGCGCCGAGGGCCTCGACGACGCGCGCTATTGGGAGGTGAAGACGGAGCTCGACGTGAAGGACGCGCTCGAGGAGCTCGGTCACCGCGTCCTGCCGGTGGGGCTCGTCGACGACCTCACGCCGCTGCGCAAGGCGCTCGACGAGTGGCGCCCCCACGTCGTCTTCAACTTGCTCGAGGAGTTCCACCACGAGGTCGTCTACGACGCCCACGTCGTGAGCTACCTGGTGCTCAAGGGCGTCGCCTACACGGGCTGCAACCCGCGCGGGCTGATCCTCGCCCGCGACAAGGCGCTCTCGAAGAAGATCCTCACCTACCACCGGATCGCCGTGCCGCGCTTCGCGGTCTTCCCCATGCGGCGCGCGGTGCGGCGGCCTCGAGCGCTGCCCTTCCCGCTGATCGTCAAGTCGCTCGTCGCGGAGGGCAGCGAGGGCATCGCGCAGGCGTCGATCGTCCACGACGACGACGCGCTCGCCGAGCGGGTCGACTTCATCCACCGCCGCGTGCTCACCGACGCGGTCGCGGAGGAGTTCATCGAGGGCCGCGAGCTCTACGTCGGCGCGATGGGCGTGCGGCGCATGAACGTGCTCCCGCCCGTCGAGCTCGTCCTCGACGGTTTGCCACCCGACGCGCCGCGCATCGCGACGCGCAAGGTGAAGTGGGACGACGCCTACCGGCAGAAGCACGGGATCGACGTCGTGCTCGCGCAAGCGCTCCCCGAGGGCGTCGCGCGGCAGATCCCCAAGCTCGTGCGCCGGATCTGTCGTGCCCTCGGCATCGACGGACACGTGCGCATGGACTTCCGCCTGCGCCCGGACGGCAAGCTCTTCTTCCTCGAAGCGAACCCCAACCCTGACGTCGCCTGGGGCGGCGAGCTGGCGACCGCCGCGGAGGCGATCGGGATGACCTACGAGGGAATGATCCAGAAGCTCCTCGACCAGGCGATCCGTCGCCAGCGGTGAAGCGTTGACGCAACGGCCACCTTGCCGTGTCCGCTTCCGAGTCCGAGTCCGAGTCCGAGGTCCGCGTCCGAGTCCGAGGTCCGAGTCCGAGTCCGCGTCCGAGTCCGAGTCCGAGGTCCGAGTCCGAGTCCGCGTCCGAGTCCGCGTCCGAGTCCGCGTCCGAGTCCGCGTCCGAGTCCGTGTCCGTCCGAGTGCGAGTCCGAGTGCGAGTCCGAGTCCGAGTCCGAGTCCGAGTCCGAGTCCGAGTCCGAGTCCGAGTCCGTCCGCGTCCGTCCGCTTCCGTCCGCGTCCGTCCGCGTCCGGCACTGAGACTGCGTTGGGGATCGTTCCCGTCCACGTCCACGCGCACGCGCACGCGCACGTGCACGTGGACGGGCACGTGGACGGGCACGTGGACGGGCACGTGGACGTGGACGTGGGCGTGGACGTGGACGGGAACGCTCGTACCTGCAGCGTTGCGGAGTTGGGCACGGAACCGAAGCCGGGCATGGAACCGAGTCCGCGTCCGTCCGCGTCCGTCCGCGTCCGTCCGCGTCCGTCGCGTCCGTCGCGTCCGTCGCGTCGTGTCGGCGCCGACCCGACCGCCTGCCGACCCACCTGCGAAGCGCAGCGCTTCAGCGCGGAGCGGGCAAGCCCATCCTCCGCTCCGGAAGACCGCCGCACTCTCGACACGGGACGTCGCCACCTCGCGCGCGTCGGACCCTGCGAGCGCTGTCGTGCGCGCAGCTCACGACGGCGCTCGCCTCCGACCCTACTTTCAACTTTGGGGCGTGATGTCCACCGAACGTCCGAAGGCACCGGGCGCGCTTCGCCGTCCGCAGTCGCTCGGACGAATCCGGGGGCGAAGCGCCGGCGTCCGCGCCTCGTGGCACCGGGAGCACCTCGAGTCCCACGACCGCGACGCGCACCGGGAGGCCCGAAGATCCATCGAACGGATAGGCGGGGGAGGACACGCCTCGCCACACCGTCAAGGCCG
>JAHBWH010000288.1 GCA_019637115.1 Myxococcales bacterium
CGGTCGGGCAGCGTCGACCTGCGCAGGGGTCGTCGACGCAGACGTCGCCGCGGCAGACCCGACGCGCGCCACACGCGGGGGCGCAGCGGGGCGCGACGCACTCGCCGTCGACGCAGCTCTGCGTGCTGGCGCAGCGCCCCTCGCACGGGGAGGGCACACATGCGCCGGCCTCGCAGCGCTCGCCGGCCGGACAGCTCAGGTCGCACGGGGCGACGCACGTGCCCTCGGCGCAGTACTGCCCGTCCGGACAGCCGACGCCCGCGCAGGGGTCGGGCTCGCATGCGCTCTGCCGGCAGCGCTGGCCGCTCGGGCAACCCCGCCCGTAGCAATTGTCCTCGACGCAGCGCCCTCGGACGCACGCGAAGTTTGGCGCGCAGCTCACACCCTCGCAGAGGTTGCGGCACTCGCCCGTGGTCGGCTCGCAGGTCTCGTCATCGGCGCAAACGACGCCGTCGCACATGCCGCTGACGCAATAGCCGGGCACGCCACCGTCGGGCGGCGCGAGCGAGGGGTCGCAGAGGCGGCCGGGCGGGCAGGGGAACTCGCCCTCGGCGCAGGGCGTCAGGCAGCGGCAGTTGATGCACGCGCCCGCGCCACAGTCGACGTCCTCGTCGACCTCGCCGTCGCAGTCATCGTCCTCGCAGTTGCAGATCTCGCGCGTCGCGCCGACCGCGCCGAGGCATTGCAGGGTGCCCGCGACGCAGGTCACGCGGCCGGGGAAGCAGATCGCGCCGTCCGGTGGGTTGACGATGTAGCCGCCGGCGCCGTCGGGGATGCACTCGGCGCCGCCGCCGGGGTTGCCGTCGTCGATGATGCCGTTGCAGTCGTCGTCGAGGTTGTTGCAGACCTCGGCGGCGGGGAGGGGCGCGTCGCACGCGCCCCACGCGCCGTCGGTGCAGACCTCGGCGCCGACCCCGCAGGCGGTGGAGCAGCCGCGGGTCAGGCCCTCGTCGACGAGGCCGTCGCAATCGTCGTCGAGGCCGTTGCAGATCTCGACGCTCGGGCGTGGCGCGCTGCAGCCGACCCAGGCGCCCGCGTTGCAGCTCTCGAGCCCGGCGCCGCAGGCCGAGCTGCAGGCGCGCGTGAGGCCCTCGTCGACGAGGCCGTCGCAGTCGTCGTCGAGCCCGTTGCAGATCTCCGTCGTCGGCGTCGGCGCCGTGCAACCGACCCAGGCGCCGGCCGCGCACATCTCCACGCCGCTGCCGCAGATGGAGCCGCAGCCGCGGGTGAGGCCCTCGTCGACGAGGCCGTCGCAGTCGTCGTCGAGCCCGTTGCAGACCTCGATCGTCGGCGTCGGCGCGTTGCAGTCGACGTAGGAGCCCGCCACGCAGATCTCGGTGCCGGCCCCGCACTCGCTGCTGCAAGGTCGGCTCAGGCCCTCGTCGATCTGCCCGTTGCAGTTGTTGTCGACGCCGTCGCAGACCTCGGCCGACGGAGCACGCGCCGAGCACGTGCCCCACGCGCCCGCGGAGCACGTCTCGAGCCCATCGCCGCAGAGCGTCTCGCAGCCGCGGGTGAGGCCCTCGTCGACGAGGCCGTCGCAGTCGTCGTCGAGGCCGTTGCAGATCTCGGGGCGGGGCTCGCAGAGGGGGACGAGCCCGGAGGCCCGCACGAGCATGTCCTCGAAGTCGTTGTCGCCGCCGCGGAAGAGATCCTCGAAGCCGAAGTAGAAGGTGTTCTCGAAGGTGATCGAGCGGTAGACGAGGAAGTGGACGAAGTCGCCGTCGTCGTTGAGCGCTTGGCTCGTGAAGTAGATCCGGTTGTCGGTGTCGAGCCGGCCGCCGCAGCTGTCGTTCAGGTTCGGCATGCTCGGGTCGCAGCCGCGGTTGAACTCGCAGCCCGCGGTGCTGAAGGTGCCGTCCTCGCGGGAGCCGTCGAGGCGCTCGGGGGTGCGGAGCCAGAAGCCGATGGGGCGACCGACCGCGAAGCCCGGCTGGGCGTCGAAGTCGACCGTGATCGTGCGGATCGTCTCGCACGGGCAGTCGCACGTGCCGTACGTGCGACAGCCGAAGACCGTGTGGAGGTTCGCGGGGTTCGTGACGTCCTCGCCCACCCAGAACCAACCGAAGCTGTTCCGGAAGCCCGCGCCCTCGCCGATGTTGACGAAGGTGACGTCGAAGCTGCCCATCGCGTTCGGCACGGGGCGGTACGTCTCGGGGAGGATCGCGGCGTCGGCGATCGCGTCGAGCACGCCGGGGCCGTCGCCCGACATGGGGCGGTCGAGGCACATCTGCATGCGCGCCCCCTCGGGGACCACCGTGCCGTCGATCTGGTTGATGTAGGCGCGCGCCGGCGCGTCTTGTACGCAGACCGCCAGCGCGAGCGCGCCGAGGACCCTCCACCCTTGCCGCATGGTGCAGAAATGTACCACCGGCGTATGCGAGCCGATCTCACAATTCGGCGCGCCAGGGCGCGTGAGCTAAGCGCTGCGCCGTGCCGCGCTCGTGACGCATCCGATTCACGAGCGCGACACGGCGAGCGTGCCCCCGCATGAAGACGCCGGGCACACCTTCCCGGCGCGGGCGACCCTAGCCGGGTGCCCTGAAGGTCAACACCAGCCCGTCGTTCGCTGGGACCCGAGCTGCCAGTGCGCCATGATCCTGCGCCCGTTGCAGTCGGATGGCCGTCCTTTCATCCATGAAGCAATGATGCATTTGGACTGGAATGGTCCACAGTCGGCGAACACCTGACAAGAACGTCATGAAGCCGGACGCAGACGCAAACGCAGACGCGAACACGTCAACGTGCGTGGACGCCCAGCGTGCGCGCAGGACGACGCGCTACGGGTCGACCGACTGGATGAAGTGCTCTCGAGGGCGGATCGTGGTCCAGCGCTCGAAGACCTCCATCACGCCTGGATCGGCGTCGGCGATCTTTTCGAAGAGGTAGTCCTGGATGCCCTTGTGCACGGCGCAGACGCTGCTCTCGCGCATGCGGCCGAAGATGGTGCCCTGGGTCTTGTGGCTGTGGCTCGGCGCGACGCCGCAATAGGGCTGGTACGCGCAGTTCACGCAGTCGGGCCGGGCGTCGAGGTTGCCGGCCAGCACCAGCGCGCGGACGGTCTCGTGACCGACGACGCCGCGGTAGGTCGCGTCGCTCACGTGCCCGAGCAGGAAGGTGTCGTCGCCCGTCTCGTGGAGCATCCGGCCTTCGTCGCAGGTGAAGATGCCGCCGTCGTAGTTGTACGCGAGCGCGCCGATGCCCGCGCCTGACGGGCTCCGGATGTCGAGGAAGTTCGGATCCTCCCCGCGCAGGATCTTCGTCAAGAAGATCGCCGCGTAGCGCTCGAGCACCTGCACGCCCTGCAGGTTCAGCTCGATCATGTAGTCGACCGCGCGTCGATAGAACTCGAGGTACTCGGCGCGCGGGTACTCGAGCCGGGGTCCGGTCCTCTCGGCGAAGCCGAAGGGGTCGATGGGGCGCAAGAAGAGCGCGCGGCACCCGAGGTCCACGTATTGGTCGACGACCTCCTTCCAGAGCGGCAGGGTGTCGCGGGTCGTCGTGAGCAAGGCCTCGACGCGATAGAGGGTCGGGTCGAGGCCCTGCTGCTCGTAGGCCTCGTTGATGCGGCGGATCCAGTGGACCGCCGCTTCCCACGCCGAGCCGCCCGTCTTCTCGCCCGACGCGAGCTTCAGCGCCGGCAGCTTGCGCTGCTTGTCGTGAAGGCCCTGGGGCCCGTCGATGCTCGTGCAGATCTGGACGCGCTGCGCCATCAGATACGCGAGCTTCTCCTCGTCCATCATCGCGAGGTTGCTGACCATCGTGAACTCGAGCGCCTTGCCGATCGTCGCGTTCTTCTCGCGCGCGTACTCGATGACGTGCTTGACGACGTCGAAGTTCACGAGCGGCTCGCCGCCCTGGAACTCGAGGGTGATGCCGGGGCTCGTCGACGAGAGCGCGAGGTCCACGCATCGCTCGGCGGTCTCGCGGCTCATGTCGGTGTGCGTGGCCTCCATCGGCGCGCGCGAGGCGTGGCAGTACACGCACGTCTCGTTGCAACGGAGCGTGACCACCAACATGTGGAGGTTGGGTCCGTAGCCCAGGAAGCGCTTGCGGCGGCGGAGTCCCTCGGCGGCGCGCTCGGTGTCGAAGTGGGCGCGCAGGAAGTTCCCGTCGCGCAGGCGCGCGTAGAGCTCCGAGCCCGGGTCGACCTGCCCGCTCGCGAAGGCGCGAAACTCGTCGGCCGCGAGCACCAGGAAGTTGCCCTCGAGGTTCGTGAGCAACACGCGATCGCCGGGGAGCGCGCGGTAGCGGAAGAACGCCGGGAAGCTGGCGTCGGTCGTGAGCCCGCCGAGCGGGAACGCGCCAGCCGGGAGCGTCGACGAGGGGGCGGTCATTGGGACTCTCCGTTCGCGTCGTTCGCCAGCGCCCCCACGCCACCGACCGCGTCGCGTCCTTGGACCGTCAGCCCAAGCGCGTAGTTGGCGAGCTCCTTCGCGACGCGCTCGGCGCGGCCCTCGCGGTCGCTCGTAACGCGGAGCACGACGTGATCGCCGTCGACCTCGCGCGCGATCTCGGCGTGCGGCGCGTAGATGGCGACGGCCTCGTCGATCGCGTTCGCGCCGTAGAGCCCCCGGTGCAGTCGGAGCTCCGTCATGCGCTCTCCGTCTCGTCGCGGTTGTCGTCGGCGTCGCGCTCCTCGCCACCGTCCGCCGCGGGTGCGGCCGCCGCCGAGGGGCCGTCCGCCGCGCCCTTCTTCTTGTACTTCTCCTCCCACGACAGGCCGATGCCGAGCGGGTCCTCGAAGGGCTCCTCGGAGAAGTCGAAGTCCTCGAGCTCGTCGAGGCTCGGAGGCCCCATGGCGCCCGAGACCGCCCGGAGCGTCACCGCCTCGATGACCGCGCGGTTCTCTCGGACGATCTGGCTGCGCCACGCGCAGCTCAAGAGCTCGTTCTGCAGCTCCCCGACGTAGGCACGGAGCGCGTCGGCGTCCGCGTCGTGCTTGGGCGTGAGGCTGATGCGGAGCCGGGTCGGCGCGGCGCGATCGAGCAGCACGTAACAGCGATCGATGAAGGTGTAGGTCGCGCCGTAGACCGCGTCCAAAGGATAGACGGACTCGTCGACGACGAGCGTCACGCGGCCCTCGGCCACCTCGGCCTCGACCTGCGCGTCGGGCATGCCAGCTACTTCACCCATCGAACCTCCAAGCGACCGGCAAGATAGCCCAGCGCGCGACGGATTCCGAGCATCGCGGCGCGCCCCTGCCCCTGCCGCGGCCCTTAAGGCGCTCGACCCGACCGCGATCGCCGGTCGCCTGGCTGGGGGAGCGCCGCGAGCCCCTGGTCGAGCAGCCCACGGGCGAAGCGCAGCTCCTCGTCGTCCTTGGCGTGCACCGGCTCGGCGTCGCGGGAGGTGTTCCGGCCGAAGCGGAGCGTCCCGTCCGAGGTGAAGTACGTCACGCAGCTCGACGATCGGTTCGCGCGCAGCATCTCGCGGGCGCGCTCGAGGACGCGCGCGAGCGCCTCGGGCGGGGCGAGCGCGTCGTCGTCGTGGAAGAGCGCGACGCCGACCGCGCGGGCGGCGTCGGAGAAGAGCCCGGGGGCGATCGCGAAGGCCTCGTCGAAGGCGCGGTGGGCCGCCGCGACGTCGCGCCGCTGCAGCTCGAGGAGCGCGAGGTTGAGCCACCCGCCGAGCCTCGACGGGCCCGTCTCCGTGGCGATCCGCAGGCTCCGCTCCGCCTGATCGAGGCGACCGAGGCGGAGCGCGGCCTCGCCCTCGTGGACGTGCACGGCGGGGCCGACGGTGCCCCGCATGACCTCCACCCCGTGGGCCGAGGTCTCGAGCGCCCGCTCGGGGGCTCCCGTCACGAGCTCGATGGCCGAAAGGCCGATGTACGCCCAGCGCGTGCCGCGGGTGATCGCGATCGCGTCCTCGAGCGTCCGGCGGGCCTCGTCGTAGCGGCCGAGCCACGCGAGCAGCTCGCCCTGGTGCGCGCGCGGCAAGGGCGACGAGGGGAAGTCCGACGCGAGCGCGTCGAGCTCCGCGAGCAAGCGCTCCGGATCCTCGAGCCGGATGCGCTCGAGCGCTCGGCGCGACTCGGCGCGGGGATCGCGCAGCGCGGGGACGAGCTGGAGCCGCCCCTCTCCCATGAAGGTCGCGACGCTCGATCGGTTGCCCGCCATGCGCGCGAGCGCGGTATCGAGGAGCGCGCGCCAATCGTCGGGGTGCTGGCTCTCCACCGCGCGCTCGTGATCGGGGCAGATGGCGCGGAGCGAGGGGATCAGGTGATCGACGAGGTGGGCCTCGAGGCGCGGGACGGAGGGGGCCTCGCCCGGCGCGGGGACGTGCTCCTCGATCTTCACCCGCGCGCGCAGTACGTACCCAGAGAAGAGCCGCCCGCTGGCCACCGCGATCGCGCGCGTGATGTGCTCGTGCGCGTCCTCGTCGCGACCGTCGCGGATCGCGAGCTCGCCGAGCCAGGCGTGCGTGTCGGGGTCGCGCGGCGCGCCCGCGGCGGCGGCCTCGAAGCGCGCGCGGGCCTGGGGCGCGCGCCCTTCGATCACGTCGATGACGCCGAAGATCCGCTGCGCGATCGGCGCGTCGCCGAGGCGCTCGGCGTGGATCGCCGCGCCCGAGGTGTCGGCCGCCCAGAGCGCGAGCTCCGCGCGCGCGAGGCGCGCGTGGGGCTCGTCGGGGCGCGCCTCGAGCACCTCGTCGAGCAGGGCGCCCGCCCGCTC
>JAHBWH010000289.1 GCA_019637115.1 Myxococcales bacterium
CGAGCGCCTCGGGCAGCGGGTAATCCGCGCAGAGGAAGGCGTGCGTGATGGTCCCGGCGCGGGTGAGGTTGTAGCGGCCGGCGCGGACCGCGAGGAACGCGCGCGTCGTGAGCACGCCCGCCGCGTAGGGCGCGCCGCTGTCGCAGGCGACGCTCTCGCCGTTCGGACCCACGCAGGTCTCGCTCGTGAGCACCTCGGCCCAGGGCCGCTCGTCGCGGACGACGCGCTCGACCAGGCGACCTGGCATGCCGTAGTCGATGCCATCGACGACACCGCCGGAGACCGCGAGCGCGCGCTCGACCAGGCGACGGGCGGAGCGCGCGAGCGCAGGCTCGCGGCCCCAGCCGCGGAGCACCTCGGCCAGCGCCTCGCCGTCGCTGTCTTCGAGAGCGCGGATCTCGTCGTCGTTCACGTCGCGCTCGATCAGCACGGGCGAGACGAAGCGCACGAGCGCCAGCGCGGCCTCGGCGCCAGGGGGCTCGACCACGTCCTCGGGCGGCGCCGCAGCGTCGGAGACGGGTGCGCCCGCGTCGCTTCCGACGTGCTCCCACGCGCCCGCGGGATCGCACGCGAGGAGCACCACGCACAGGCACCCGAGTCCGCTCGGCCCGAAGCGCGACCCGAAGTGCGACCCGAAGCTCGACGACCGCACCCGCGGCCGCGGGCGCAGCGCTCGCTCCACGGCCTCGCGGAGGTGGCTCTGGCGCGCCGAACCGGGTGACCCCCGTCGACGCGGCTCGGCGCGGCCCTCCGCGCCCTCGCGCGTGCCCTCGAGGACGTGTCGTCGCGTGGGCACCAGTGCCACCACGCGCCTCATTGAAGCACCGCCTCGGCCGCGCCGAGCGCGGTAAGGCACGCAGCCCGTCGCTGATCGGCCTCGGGCAGCCCCGCGAGCTCTTCGGCGAAGGGCGCCCGCTCTTCGGCCGAGACGGGACGCCCCCAAGCCGCCGCGAGCAGCTCGCCGAGCTCGGCATCCGTCGGGTAGCGGGCGGCGATGCGGGCGTCATCGCAGATCGGGACGAGGAGCCGAGCCCAGACGGCCATCCGAGTCGCGGTCCAGCGATCGTCGGGGAGGACGTTCTGGGAATGGTCGTAATCACCGAGGCTGATGGCGGCCTCGCGCAAGGGATCGAGCGCGCGGTCATCGGGCTCGACCCCGAGCACGCGGGCGACCCGCGCGACGCGCGCCTCGAGCGGCAAGAGCCGCGCCGTGTCGCGGTTCAGCTCGAACGCTGGGCCGTCCTCGGGGCGCCGCTCGTCCGGCGTGGGGACACGCTCGGGGTCGGAGCTGCCCCCACCGCCGATGTCACCGACGCAGGCTTGGACCGCCAGCGCGACGAGCAATAGCGCGTGGGGACCGCCGACCAGAGCGTGGGCTGGAGACCTCATGGCTTGCGTAGGAGCAAGCCCCGTTCCCACCCGCGAACGCCGTTTTCCATCGAATTTGCGTGCTCTGCTGGTGCCTCGGCACCCCAGTGAGGACCTCAGCCCCCGGAGTCAGTCGCCCCCACTGAAACCGTGGGGGCTACGAGTCCATCTCGCCTCGCGTTGCGGGACCGCGCCCTCCGCTCCGACCCTCCGCAGGAGACTCACGATGGGGACGCCTCGGCGTCACGCAGACCGGAGCTCCACCCCAGTGATCGTCGCGATCTCCGGGGACGCCGGGTCGACGAGCGCCGACACCCGCGCGCCTGGTTGATAGGGAGCGATCTCATGCGGCCACGCGACCACCATCGCCCGCGCGCGGACGCCCCGCCCCGAGGGCAACTCGAGGTCCAAGTCGACGAAGTAGGGGTCGCCCGACCGAGCGCTGTACACGACGCCGAACGCGCGCTGGACGCCTGCCACGTGCCCATAGACCTGCACCCCCGAGCGCGCGTGACGCGCCCGCGCGGTTTCGAACTCGGAGGTCACTTTGAAGAACGGACGAAGCGCAACACCCACGAGGATGAAGACGAGCAGCAAGAAGCCGCCGATCGCCGCGAGAATGATCCACTCGCTCTGCATCGCGCTCGACTCTAGCCCCAAATCGAGCGCCTTCTAGAGAGGCGCCGTGGTTCGCGGGCTGGGGTGAAGGCGGAGGGAGCTTGCTCCGGCGAGGGGGCCTTCGAACCCCCGAAGAGAAGGTCGAGCCCCCGAGCGGCCGCAAAGCGCCGGATGGGGTCTACCTGATCACCGACCGAAGGCCCCCACACGGGTGGAAGCCTGGCGCGACACGTCACTCGTGGACGGCTCGCTCTTCCGCCATCTGCTTCGCCACGTCCTCGAGCAGCTCTCGGCACTCGGGCCGGTTCGAGAGGTGCTCGAGCAGCAGGGCGGACGCGTCCATGAACGACTTCTCGTAGCCGAGCGCCTCACGCACGCGGGTCGCGATGCGCTCGCGGCCTGCTTGGAGATCGCTCTCGAGCGCCTCGCCGTAGCGGAGCAGCTGCGCCTTGAGCTCGTCGATCTGACGTCGGAGCTTCTGCGCGTATTGCTCGCGCTCGGCGGCGCGCGTCTCGTAGTCGTTCTGGATCTGCGTCAGCGTGGCGACGCGCGCCTCGGCGGCGCCGAGCTCGCGCCATCCTTCCGCGGTCGACTGCACGCGGAGCTTCTGCTGGGCCGCCGCGACGTCCCGTTGACCCTGCGCCCGTGACGCGCCGAGGGCGTTCGCGCGCTCGCGCTCCGCGAGCGCCTCGCGGGCTGCGCGGCTCTCCTCTCCCGCGAGCTCCTCGACCTTACGACCGATCTCGGCGCGCAGGGCGCGACCGCGCTTCTCGATCGCCTCGAGCTTTCGCTGGTGGCTCGCGAGCTCCCCTTCGAGCCGCGCGGCGCGCGAGGCCAGATCCCACATCCGCTCGGCCGCCTGACGCACGTCGTCCGGCGCTTTGCCGTTCGGATATGCGCGGGCGGTCGCGCGGAGGAAGTTCGCGGCGCGGCGGCTCCACTCGACGACGCCTGGGCTAGGCGCTGGAGGAGGTGGGGGCGCAGCCTGCGGCTGCGGCGCGTCGCTGCTCTGCTTGGGGACGTCCCAGACCGTCGAGGGGAGCGAGCGCTGGAGCTTCTTCAGCTCCTCGAGCAGGTGGTGCCCATCGCGGAAGCGATCGTCGACCTTCTTCTGCAGCAGCTTCAGGCAGATCTGCTCCGCCAGCTCGGGCATGTCCGGGCGCAGCGCGCGTGGGTGCGGCGCCGGCGCGCTGCGCTGCATCTCGAGCAGTGTCTCGCGATCGGAGGAGCGGAAAGGCAGCTGCCCCGTCATCATCTCGTAGAAGAGGACGCCGAGCGCGTACAGGTCGCTCACGGCGGTCGCGTCCTCGCCACGCGCCTGCTCCGGCGACATGTACTCGGGCGTGCCGAAGACCGCGCCCTTCGGCGCGAGGCGCGGATCGCGCGCGAGCGCCGCGAGGCCGAAGTCGAGGATCTTCACGAAGTCCTGACGGCCTCCGCGGTTGGTCAACATGATGTTGTCGCTCTTCAGATCGCGGTGCACCACGCCGAGGTCGTGCGCACGCGCGAGGGCGGCGCACATCTGCTCGAGCACGTCGACCGCACGGACGATCGGCATCTGGCCCTTCGCGATCTCGCTCGAGAGGGCGACGCCGACGAGGTACTCCATCACGAGGTAGAGTTCGCCCTCCTCCGTCTCGCCCACGTCGTGGATGTCGACGATGTGCGCGTGGTCCACGCGGTTCGCGGCGCGCGCCTCGCGGAGCATCCACGCTCGCAGGTGCGTCTCGCCTCGGAGGTCGGGGCGGATGAGCTTGAGCGCCACCACCCGCTCGATGAGGACGTGGCGGGCGCGGTAGACGACGCCCATCCCGCCCTCGCCGAGCCTAGCTTCGAGCCGGTATCGCCCGGCGACCACCTTGCCGAGGTAGGGGTCGCGAGGACTGCGCGCGGAGGTCTGTTGCGTTCGCGTCATGAGGTCATTCCACCGCTTCGTGACGGTCGACTATATACGAGGCGCGCAAGCAGACGGAAGGATTGAGGGCGTCCGCACCCGAGGCCCGCTCCGATTCCAGCAGGACTGCAACGCCAGGGTGCGATTTCGTGGACGAGGCTTGCCCCGACGCCCACGGTCGACCGATTCTTCGAGCGGCGAGGGGGGCGCCCCTCGGACGTGGTGACATGCGCTCGTCTCTCCTGCTCGGCTTCCTCCTCTCGCTCGTCCAGGTGTCGTCCTCCTCTGCGGTGGCGCAGACGCAGAGCGACGAGCGCGCCCGCGAGCTCTACCTGCTCGGCGACGACCTCTACAGCCAAGGGCGCTACGAAGAGGCGCTCGCGGCGTTCGAGGAGTCGTACCAGCTCTCCGGGCGACCGCTCTTGCTCTTCAACATCGCCAACGCGCAGGAGCGCTCGGGCCTGTGGCAGGCCGCCATCGAGAGCCTGGAGGCCTACCTTCCGCACGCCGACGAAGCGGAGGCGGGCCGCGTGCGGGCGCGCATCCAGAGCCTACGCCAGCGGGTCGAGCGCCTCGAGAGCATGCGCCGCGTCGAAGGGGGAGGAGACGACGAAGAGCCAAACGAGACCGCGCCCCCCACGCCGCGGCGAGACATCGCGCCGCCGCTCGTGCTCGCGACGGGCGGCGCGGTGCTGGTAGGCGGCGTCGTCGCCGCGATCATCGCGCAGGGCGCGCGGAGCACGTTGCGAGACGAGTGCGCGCTCGTCGGCGATCGACGGCTCTGCCCCAACACCGTGGGCGACGCCGAGGCGCGCGACCGGCGGGCCAGCATCTCGGCGGACGTCCTCTTCGTGGCGGCGGCGGCCACCCTCGCCGTCGGCCTCTACCTGCTCCTTCGACCGCGCGCGGCGCCACCGCCCCTCGAGCCCGGCGCCGCCTTCGCGCCTGGCGCAGGCGCCGTCACGTTGCGAGGACGGTTCTGATGCGACGCGCCCCCCCTCGTGAGGCTTCGAGTCGCATCGCGACCGTCGCCCTCCTCTCCCTCGCGCTCGGCTGCTCGCTCACGCGCGTCGACGTCGACCGCTGCGAGCTGGCGTCCGAGTGCCGAGCGGCCTTCGGCTTCGGGTCGCGGTGCAACCCGGAGGGCACGTGTGAGCCTGCGCCGCTCGAGCCCCGCTGCGAGCGCACGTGGCCGGCGGACCTCTACGAACATCCCGCGAACCACACCGAGCGCCTCGTCATCGCCACCGTCGTCGACACCTCGCTCGCAACGCACGTGGCCCGCGCCAACGCCGTCGAGCTCGCGGTCCAGGACGCCACGACGAGTGGGGGCGTCGACGGCCGCCCCTTTGGGCTCATCGTCTGTTCGATCGCGCAAGACCCGCGCTTCGACACCCGCTCCCGCGCCGAAGCCTCGCTCGCGGTCGTCCGGCACCTCGAGCGAAACCTCGACGTGCCCATCATCATCGGGCCGCCCGGTTCGGGTGAGGTGCAGGCCGCGTTCGAGGCGAGCGAGCGCGTCGTGTTCATCTCGCCCTCCGCGACCAGCCCGACGCTGACGGCGCTCGAGCCCATCCCGGCGAGCGACGAACGGCCGGGCCGCCTCTGGCGCACCGCGCCGACCGACGTCGAGCAGGCAGACCAGATCGCCGCCGACCTCGGAGCCCGCGGGATCGACCGTGTCGCGCTGATCACTCAGCGCGGCGCGTATGGTGATGGCCTCGTCGCGCTACTGAGCGAGCGCCTCGACGGCCTGCAGATCGCGCGCTTCGAGACCGCGGGTCAGCTCAGCAGCGCCGTCAGCGCCGTCGCCGCGGGTGACGCCGAGGAGGTGCTCTTCGTCTCGAGCGCGACGGCCGACGCCGTGAGCTTCGCGAACGCAGTCGCCGACGACGGCGCGTTCATGACCCGCAGCTTCTTCTTCACCGACGCCGCAGCCAACGAAGACCTGCTGCGCGGCCTCCCCGCGAGCATCCGCGCGCGTGTTCGTGGGACGCGGCCCGCGCTCGACACGGCGCTCGCGGTCGAGTTCGAGCGCCGCTACCGCGTCACGTACGGCGACAGCAACGTCGACGCGCTCAGCTTCACGGCACACGCCTACGACGCGGGCTGGCTCGCGCTCTACGCGCTCGCGTGGGCGGTATTCCAAGAGCCCACGATCGACGCGGGTGCGATCGGGCGGGGTCTCAGACGCCTCAGCAGCGGACCAGACATCGCGGCTCAGGAGCCCACCTGGGCCGACGCCATCGCGCACCTCCGCGAGGGCCGCTCCATCGACGTGCGGGGCGCGAGCGGAGCGCTCGACTACGACCCGGACACCGAAGAGCGCAGCGAGGCAGGCATGAGCTTCGAGGTTTGGCTCGTCTCGAGCGACGGCAACACCTTCTGCCGACGCGACGAAGCTTGTCCTTGAGCTCGGGCCTCCTGCCCCCTGGGCGTCGTCGCGACGAGTCTCGCGGGGGCGACGCCGAGGCAGGTTGATCTGAGCTACACGTTGAGCTGAACGAGCTTGGTCCGGGGCAGCTCGTCCGGGACGTATCTTCGTCGCGAGGAGCCCAATCGCTCTCGCTCCTGGCGGCCGCCACCCCCGATCTGGCGGGCCCGCCAGGGGCAGGCCCTGCGCCGCCAGATCCGCCACTCTCGGCGGCGCGATTCTTCGAGAGAAACGCGGTCTCCGCCAGGCTCCGCCGCCGCTCGCGACGGGCACGCGCCGTGCAC